>JANMQQ010000143.1:0-9460 GCA_031370545.1 Gammaproteobacteria bacterium | reverse complement strand
CCGGCGGGGAGCGCGTTCAGCACCGCGTGGTGGCGCTTGCTGGTATTCGGGAGCGGGTCGTGACTGTACGTCGCGTCGAGCTGGGCGACACGGCTTTCCAGGGTTTGATAGCTGTCGATGAATTGTTGCGACAAGCGATTGAACGACACAAACGCTTGTCGCAGTTCGCGAGTGTTTTGTACTCTGGGCAGCGGCATAGACTCTGACAACTCCTAAAATTCGTCATGCGCGTGACACGCATCGAACTCAGAGCAAAGTCTGTGCCGGGTATTGAGAAGTTTAATTAACTCAGTGAGTTACAGTATGGGGATGCAGCCGGGGGTCAAATTCCCGTCAGGCCGTCATAACGGTGAATGCCGTGCTTACGCAGCTTTTCAACCAAGGTCGTGCGCCGCATGTGCAGACGTTTGGCGGCATGTGCAACCACTCCACCGGCTTCGTCCAGCGCCTGCTTGATCAGCGAGATCTCCAGGCTGTTGAGATGTTCTTTGAGGTCGATGCCTTCGCGTGGCAAACGCGGCTCATCGTTCAGATCCATGTTGCGGGCCATCGGCGGTTCGTCCGCCGCTGCGACCGGGATTTGGGACTCCATCCCGGGTTCCAGCCGCACCTGAAATTTTTCCGGCATGTCTTTCATGTCAATCACGCCGTACGGAAACATGATGACCAGACGCTCAATCAGATTGGACAACTCCCGCACGTTACCCGGCCACCGGTATTGACATAAACCCATGATCGCCGCAGGCGTGAATCGCACGCTGCCCTGCTTCTCGTTTTCCATGCGCGTGATCAGCTCATTCACCAGCAACGGAATGTCTTCGGCGCGTTCACGCAACGGCGGCATTTCGATGGGAAAAACATTCAGGCGGTAAAATAAGTCTTCGCGGAATTTACCGTCTTTGATGAACTGTTCGAGATTGCGATGGGTGGCGGCAATGACACGCACATCGGTCGTCACGGTTTTGTTGCTGCCGACGCGTTCGAAGCTGCGCTCTTGCAATACACGCAACAATTTCACTTGCATCGGCATGCTCATGTCGCCGATTTCATCGAGAAATAATGTACCGCCGTCGGCGAGCTCGAAGCGTCCCTGCCGTGCGCTGATGGCACCGGTGAACGCGCCCTTCTCGTGGCCGAACAATTCGCTTTCCAGCAATTCGCCGGGAATCGCACCGCAATTTACCGGTACAAACGGCTTATTGCGCCGGTTCGAATGGTAATGCAGATTACGTGCAACAACTTCTTTGCCGGTACCCGACTCGCCCAAAATCAGCACGGTGGCGTCGGAGTTCGCCACCTGTTCCATCAAATGGCGTACGCGCCGCACCGCCCGGCTGTTGCCGACCAGGCTGCGAAATAATTCAACGTTGCGCGAGCCGCCCGGCTTCTGTTTCGAAATCCGGAAAATTTGCGCTTGATGTAACGCGTCGGTGACCTGGCCGTATTTAAGTGGCATGTCGAGAATGCGAAAACTGGCAGCGATGGTTTCCGGCGAGAGTCGTTCCCGGGTTTTTTCATCGGCGAGCGCAAGCACCGGCACCTTGGCGTCCCAAGCGTGCAATTCATGCAGCAGTTTGATTTGTTCGGGATCGCCATTGCGCAGATCGACCAGCACGACATCAATGGGGCGCTTTTCGGTTGCGATCTGCTGACGCCACTGCGCCGCGTCCAGAAATAACAAAGAAGTGAAATCGATGAATTCCAGAATCGCCGCAATTTTCTGGCGATATTGCGGATTACTTTCGATGACACAAACCGTCGCCGCTTCAGGCATTTCGGGCTCCTAACAAGAAGTATCGTTGTGGGTAGTGGTGAGCGCATCACTCAACGGCGTCGCACGTGCAACGTCAAAGAACGGACATAAGGATTAGTTAAGCACCGAAGTACAGGAATGTCAAAAAGCTGGCGGACAGAATCAGGTAATGGGGCTCAGGCAAAGACTAAAGTCAAAGTAGGAGCTCCTCGGTGAGTGCGGTGGATGCTTCGGACGTCCCTCGCTGCGCAAAGGCATGGAGAGATGGTTTGTGTCTTCAACCACTTTGAGCGGCTCACAAACTAAGGCTCCGGCTTTGCCAGAGATTGGGATGCAGGCTGTGAACTGCTCGGAAAAGGAGGGAGATACACCGTATCCCCCTCCTAGAGCTTTCACGCTACACTAATTAAGCAGCAACACATTGCATGGTCCGCAACTGTAAACCCAGACCCGCGCGAACATTGGATTTAACTTTCATGGCTTTCTCCTTGGTTTCACATACACGTGCCCATCGCACGCTGATTTGCCAACCCCGTGTTGGCGAAATTTTCTGAACCCAGGAAGGGGAATACACCGTACCCCCTCCCCGACTTTCATGCTATGTCACTTAAGCAACATCCTTAATTACACTAGCACCACTACGCCGCCGCAACGGCCACCACCAAGCTTGACCAGCGTGAGAGCGAGACCCGCGCGAACATTAGATGTAACTTTCATGGCTTTCTCCTTGTTTCACCTATCCGTGCCCATCGCACGTTGATTTGGCCAACCCCATGTTGGCCTAATTTGCTGAACGATCCTGGACGAACTAAGCGACCGCAGGATCGAAAATCTGAATGTCATCCTGGGTGACAACGATGCGCAATCCCAACATTTCCCCGATTTCATCGGTCAGATAGGGCAGCCTTGCGACGCTCCCTTGCATCTGGTTGTAGATATCAAGGGCCGAAGCAGTGAGGGGCCGCGTGGGCGGTGTTCGCCCGAGCAAACGGTTAATGCGCTGCTGAACTTCGCACGCCGCCCGTACAGTGGCCTGCTCCCGCTGAAAGTAGTCCATCAGACTGGCAACCAAGCTTTCGAGCTCCGGGCTATGCGTAAGCGTCGTTACGGCACAATGTTGCCGCAATACCGCACGCAATTGTTGTTCGACATCCGCATGGCTGGCGACCACGACGGGAGCGATGAGCTCCATTAGCCCCGCCTCGTGCGCGCCTGCCAATCCAAGTCCGCTGGTGCATTGCGCATACATATCTACGTATGCCTGCTCGCGGCTGGCGCACCACTCTTCGCTGGCCAAGAGGCTGTGCGTGCGCAGATGTTTCATATTGTTCTCAAAGCGTTCCCGCAGTGCCTTCAATGTGTCTGCGCGGTTCCCGGGCCACGCTTCGAGCGTCGCCCAAAGCCGCCCGTAAGTTCGGCTCATGGTTGGCCATAACGAAAATACGATGGCGTGAGCCTGGAGGCTGAATAAACCGTACTCAAATATTGCTTCGAGATCCTCCAGAGCCGCCTGGACGGGAGCATCAAGCACGACCGTTGCGCCCCCCTTTACCTGCTGTCCGTCCACCAAGACGCTTAAGAACTCCTCTATCATTGCCTTGGGCCCAGCGCACACCCCATGCTCGGAGAAAAAAACATAATTGCGTTCCGCATACGCGTATATTTCGGCGCTCGTAATAGGCGCGTCCGGCGCGAGGGTCGGCTCGGCGACCGGTAAAAAGAGCATTTGATGCAGGGTCATGCGCAGACCATCGGTAACCCGGAACATCGAGGAGAGGACGGGATGCAAATCCCCGTTTTCCACGCGCCCCTGCGTACGCATCAGTTGGTAGGCCGGTACGGCCAACACCAGCGAGGACAAGCGCTCCAAATCCCCTACCGTCCATCCGTCCCGCGCCTTGGGAAAGCGTTGGAGATAGGCCTCCCGAATATGGAGTAACGCCGCCATCATCTGCGGCCAATGTTTCCGCATGCTTTTGAGGGCCGTGACGTTCATGGGCCGGTCCGTTTGATAACGGCTGCCTGCATGCGGGCAGCCGCGCCACTCGATCGGCACATCCAGGCGCAACGGTTTGGGAAACACATTGGCCTCGCCGACCTGATGTCCCTCTGCATCCAAAGCGATATGGGCAATCCGAAAAATTGGGACGATCAGTTCCAAGTAGCCTAGTTCTAGTGCGTGACCGGTCAGTTCGCGGGTGATTGCTTCACTTTCGAACCAAGTACGCGGCACAGTGCTGTGGGCCAAAGGAAGCGGCGAAAGATAGATCCCTTCACTGCGCAAAACGGAGTGAGACAGGCTGGCATCAGCGCGTTGCAAAATACCTTCCTCAATGAGCTGTTCAAGGAGCTCCCGGACTCGCGGCCACTCGTACCCCTCACCCCAGCTGGCGGCGCTTCCTGCCACAAAACGCGCTTGTTTGGCCAGGTTCTCGCCGAATGCAAACAGCTCAGGGTCGTCGAATGAGATTTCTTTCTCGCCGTAGTAGAGATGCAGTTCGCTCACTCCGGAGGCGTCCGTCGAATAGTGAGTGACCACACGCTTGTGTTTTGGGAAGACAAGTTCATCCCGGGCGTCAAGCAAGAGCGGTTGCCGGGACGCTTCCTGCAATGGGCAGCCAAAAGCTTCCTGCCCATGTGCCGGATGGCTCGATTCCGTTCTTTCAGAGTTCAGTTCGTTCACGATTCTTTGCCTCCAAATGTTCCACAACAGTTGATAGCACTGAAATCAATCCAGGTTGGGCGAGCAGATTTCAGCCGGGGTAAAGATCGCATCGTGTGGGTTCAAATCAAGGAAGGTTTTTAAGGGATAAGTAGACCCTTGCGCACCCACCGCCTTGATCTTGCGCATACCCACGTTATCCAACCCATCTACGGGAATCCTGATTTCGGGATGATCGAAGGGAGCTAGCCGGTACTGAACGCGCGGGTCCGTAAGTGCTACTAAAAATGCGACAAGTTGATTTTCCTGTCGAGCGCTCAGGCCAAGGGGTTTAATGCTTGGGTCCAAGTCTTTGCTATTAAAGTCGCAGAAATTACCGCCCCGATTGTAGAACTGCACCACTTGCCGCAGGGTGGCCATCCCGCCGTTATGGAAGTAAGGCCCGGTGAGTTCGACATTGCGCAGACCAGGGGTCTTGAAAGCGCCATCCACTGCAACACGTTGGAATTCGGGATGAATCTTTTCGCCCCGATCTGTTGGGACCAGAGGATCGCCCGGATCACAAACACCATTGGCGTTGGTGTCGTAGCAGGTGGGAGATCCGCCATTTTCATCTACGGCTGGGAGGTAGTTGTTACCTAAAATAGAAAAGGGGAGCTTGGCAACCTCGGGGCTCGCGGGAAAACGGTCAAACAAAGCTTGGCGGGCGAACGCCAGCGGCTGACCGAAGGCATCCTTGTTGCCACGACCAATGTCGTCAGTGGTGGGTGTCACCGAAGTATTGTAAAAACCGTTGTCGTAAAATGAGACCCCCTGCGTCATCGCCATCGCCCGGATGACCTGCGTTTCACGCTTGGTATTTCTCACCGACGCATTGGTCAGCTCCGGCCCCCCGTGGCAGGTGATGCATTGCCCTTGATTGACGAACAGATTCAGTCCTACGAGCTCCGCTTTACCAAAACCCACGTTGAAACGGCCTGTTTCCATCCAACGGTCGAAAGGACTCTGGTCGGCCACCAGCGTGGCTTCATAAAGCCCAACCGCGAGTCCGAAGAACAGACTGAAGTTGGCTTCCATTTGCGTGAACACCAGACCGTTCCCTGCGTCGAGGACTTCAGTTGAGTTCCAATACGGTTCAGCGAAGGCGCGCTGGATCAGCGCGGCGTATGACATGGACAGGCCGTTGAACGGTGCCTTGGATAAAGCGCCCAGCACCGAATCTTGCGGGTGAATCTTTTGCAAGCCGAGTGGGACCAGGGAAGCACCGGTTTGAGGCGAGCGGCCCAAAAGTTTCTGACCGATCTCCGGCAGGCTTCGGCTGTTGCCGTGGGCCGGATCGCCAAATGACATCTCAAAAAAACTCGACAGCGGGCCCACTGCCTGGGAGGCGAGGCTGGCGTTGTCCAAGGAAATGCGTGCGAAGGCCAGCCCTGTTTCCGGCTGATTGATCAGAATAGCTGCGTTTTGATCCTGATCACCGAAGGGGTTTTGTCCGTTAAAACGCGGGTTAGCGCGCCCGTCCCAGAAATTAGTGAAGTTAAATACCGCGTTGATCACCGTGGGCGTGTTGCGCGGCTCAACGCGGCGCACGGAGATTCCGCCATCGTTCCAGACCGGGTCGTGCAGAGGCGTGCCTAAATCGGTGGGAAACCCAAGCTGAATGCCATCAAAGCGCGTAAAGAACATCCCCATCGACGAAGCAATATCGTTGCTGTTGTTCTCTGCCGGTCCGACCGTGCCGTTCGCATTCCGCGTGAGCGTCTGAATCGATTTAACGAACGGAAAGTCCTTGCGGGTTAAACGCGCGTTGGCTGGCCCGGTATCAAAGCGAATGTCGGAGATCGTCCGGGCATTAAAATAGCCCTTGAAGCCACCTTCGTTATTGTCGATGAACGTGAGCATATCCGGATTGAGTTGGTTACTTGATCGGTTGTCCGCCCCTGCATGGAAATGGCAGGTGGCGCAGGCTTGAATACCGTCGCTACCCACCTGCATGTCCCAGAACAAGGCCTTGCCGAGTTGCAGAGCAGCGGCACGATCTTTGACGAAGGCATCCAGATTTTTAGGTAAGGGAACTCCGCCATCCAGTCGTACCGCACTGCGTAATGACTCTAAACCTTTTAGCCGCGCGTCCTTTGGCGTTTTAATCGCCAGGGTTTCAATCTCAGGTGTTTCAACTTCGTGTTCGTCCTTACTCTCAGCCAATGCATGTTTTGGTAAAGTCATGCTCACTGCTATACAACTGAGAAGCAATAAATGTCGATACACGCCCTGTTTGTGCTGACGCGGAGCAAAAGGAGCTGGTCCCTTTACTGGTTCAGCCACCGTGGTGTCAGTGCTGGTAACGCTACATTCCATACATCCTCCGGATTACAAAGTTTGTCCCGCTTACGGGTAGTGCAATGTTTTAGCCCTGTTCATCCCGGCCACACATCGACAACGACGGAGATAAATATCTGCTACTTGCGGCGATGACGAAACCCTCTGACCAGAGGGTTCGGATGCGATTTCTTGAAATCTATGGATGGGCAATAACGATCAGACTGGGCGCACGTTCAATCACGCAGTCGATGGCACGTGCCAGGTTCTCGGGGTCCAGCGCCGCGAAGCTTTCATCGAACACCATCAGCGCGGCGGGTTGTAACAACGCGCGGGCGAGATAGACGCGGCTGCGCTCGCCGTGCGAAAGCCGCCAGCCGTTTTCGCCGATCATCTGCCACAGACCGCTGGGCATGCGTTCGAGCAGGTCACCCAGGCCCAAGCTGCGGCACAAGGCTTCGGCCTCTTCCAGATCGGCAGGCGTAGGCGGCCAGTCGCGACCCATCAGCAGGTTAAAGGCGAGGCTCTCGCTTAACAGGTAGTTGTCGTGAAATTGGGGTACGTTCACCGCGTGACGGTGCCAGGTGTCGCCTAATGTTTGGCGATCCAGTCCGTTCAAGAGCAATAGACCGGAGTTCGCGATGCGTTGGCCGGTGATGATGTTGGCCAGCGTCGACTTGCCTCCACCCGAAGCGCCTTCGAGCAGGATCCGCTCGCCCTCACGCACGTGCAGGTCAACGCCGCGCAATAGCGCCTCTCCCCGGTTGCGATAGCTGAAAGTAATATCTTGCGCGGTCAGCACGGTCCCGCTGCGTGTCCTTGAACCGGATCGGAGAGCAGGTCGTGACTTAATGGTACCGGCACGAAATATCGGCGCGACCTGATCCCAGGCGATGGCAGCGGCCGCGAGCTGCATCAGCCCACGGGTGCTTTTCTGTAACGCGGCATAGGCTAAAAGACAACCTCCGACACCAATGGCCAGCGCATGGACCGAATCACCTGTGAACAGTGCGGGAGCCAGTGCGATCAAACTCACAATCAACCAACTGCGCGGCACCAGGGTGGTAAGCGCGATGGCCCAGCGGTCCATGACGTTTGAAAGAGCGTGGTAACGTGAAAGCGCTACGTCTTCACCGTCATGCCATTGGGCCACGGGTTGTTGCACCAGGCGGGTGCGGTGGCCGAGCATTTGTTCGGTAAGGTGGTGTGTGAGCGCGACGCGGGCGCCGGTCCAAGTGCGCCGGTGATCTACATAGCGCCAAGTCAAGACACTTGTAAGCATTAGCCAAAGCAGTAGCAGTGCAGCATGCAGCGACCCGCCCGCGCCATACGCCAGCACCACGAGGCCCGCCGCGATTTCAAACAGGGCGAACACCGCAGACAAGCCACCATTGAGTGCCAGGGTTTCGATAGCCTCTGCTTCCAGCACGCGCCCCAGCAGTTGGCCTGCGCCTTCGCGACGCACGTGATCTTGATCGAGGCGCAGCGCGCCATGCAGCAAGCGACGCTTAAGTAAAGCTGCGGCACCAGTGAGGAATTGCGTCTGCCACCCGCCACTGAGCGCCTGCAATCCCGTCAAGCTGACCAATAGCAATATCCAGGCTTGCCACCACCCCGCATCATAGTGGCCTTCGAGTGCCGCGCTGCCGATGACCCCCCATGTTGCAATCCACAGACCGTAGGCCAGCACATGTGCGGCCACCAGCCAGAAGGCGCGGCGGCATAATCCTGCGCGACACAGTTGCGAAAAAAAATTTTCGGAAGGAGCGGTTCTCAACAGCCAACCCAACGAAATCGACGTTCCGGCAAGATGGGCGCGCATCAGTGCTTGCCGCGCCTGCGGCTGGCGTTCTGCGGGCAGCGTCGCCAGCATCGTGTCCAAGCTCGTCGCCAAATCAAATTCAAGTGGCGCGCATAACGCATCGCGTAGTGCTTGAGAACTGATGCGCCGTCGTTGCAAATCCGGCGTGAGCAAGAGCAGAGTATGGCGCCTGCTCTTGACAATCAAAATCCAGCCGGTCGCACCGGCGACCGATACGCTCAAAATGGCGCCGTCCGCCTGCGCCAGAAATGCTTCAATCTCGCCATAATTTGCTTCGATGGGCTCGGCTTCGAGACCCATTGCTGCGGCCACGCTGCCAATTCCAGCGTTGGTTTGAATGGCTGCTGCTATGGGGCTAAGTCGCCGTGCGCACGCTAATGCGCTCACCGCGTCATGTGCACACGACTGCGGCCAGACCATGCTGGGCAACAAATTTGCGGAAGCGCTACTCACTTGAGCCCGACCACTTTGCGACGTATGGTCTGACGTTCGGCGTGCAATTGACCGCCGATCAAACGGAGTCGACGCCACAGGTCGCCTTGCCAAGTACGTTGCCGCACCTGTTCGTCCGCTTCGATCAAAGCGCGATAGCGTGAGTCCTCGCGCGCAAGCAAAATCTGCGGCGCGCCATCTTCAATAATTCTGCCCTGCTCAACCACCAACACGCGCGCAAAGTCTTGCGTCTCGGCCAGATCATGGGTGACGCACAACAGCGTCTGGTTGCGCCAGTGCTCGCGCACAGCGGCGAGTAAAGTACGGCGGTGCTCGCGATCCAGTCCACGAAACGGTTCGTCCAAAATCGCCAAGCGCACATCGTGTCGCGCGAGGGCACGCGCCAGGCGCAAGCGCTGTCCTTCGCCGCCTGAGACCAAGGCCCCCCCTTCGCCGAGCAGCGTTTGCAAAC
>JANMQQ010000135.1:0-5935 GCA_031370545.1 Gammaproteobacteria bacterium | reverse complement strand
CATGACCACCAACGAAACTTCCTGGTTTCGCGATGCGCATCCGTTTGAGGTTTTCAAGGGACATATTCTGCCGGAGCTGGCCAAGAAAAATACCGGCCCGCTACGGGTCTGGTCGGCGGCATGCTCCAGCGGACAGGAACCCTATTCGCTGAGCATGTGTGTGCAGGAGTATCAGACCATTCATCCTGGCAGTTTGCGGGCTGATGTTGAGATTGTCGCCACGGATATTTCGCCTACCGTGTTGGAAGAAGCCAAGGTCGGTGTTTACGACGACATTGCTCTGGGACGTGGGCTGACCGCTGAGCGTCGCGCACGCTTCTTTCAAAAAAACGGTGACCGTCTGGAAGTGCGCAAAGAAATCAAAGCGCGCGTAAATTTCCGCTCCATCAATCTCTCGCAAAATTACGCGGCGCTGGGTAAGTTCAATGTGATCCTGTGTCGCAATGTGCTGATTTATTTCTCCACTGAAATGAAGCGCGACGTGCTGCAACGCATGGCCAATATTTTAGTGCCGGGTGGATTTCTGGTGCTGGGCGGATCGGAGTCCATGGCCAGCTACTGCGACGCGTTTCAAATGGTGCGCGTCGCAAATGGCGTGATTTACCAGGTTAAACCGCGTTAATTCTTGAGTTTTGGAACGCGGCCATGCTGGCCGCAATGCGGGCTGGAAGCCCGCGCTCCAATCAATCGCAAAAGCAATTCAATGGGAGCGCGGCCATCTTGGCCGCTATGCGGGTTGCAAGCCCGCGTTCCTGCCGTATTGCGGCAATCCGTTTCCGCTTTTCAATAAAACTCCCCCGCAAACCCCCGCTCACGCGGTGTGGCACGGTGCTTGCTGAATCGTTAACACACAAACGAATCGGCAGGGTGCTCACATGGTCAACAGGCTCGACAATTATTTCGGTGTACACGAACAGGCGCTGCTTGCGCGTGCGACGCGTGCGCAACTGCTGGCCGAGAACATTGCCAACGCCGACACTCCGCACTACAAAGCGCGCGATATTGACTTTTCCGCTGCGCTTGCATCTGCCCACAACGAAATAAACGCCGCGCAAATGCGCGTGACCGATGCAGCGCATATCGGCGTGATGGACAACGAGCGCTTTGGCGCCGAGATCCTGTTCCGCACCCCGCACGCCGCATCATTGGACGGCAACAGCGTCGATGGTGAATTCGAGAAAAGTGAATTTTTACGCAACGCCGTGGAATACCAGGCGAGCTTGAAATTTCTCGACGGAAAAATCCGCAGCTTGATGTCGGCCATCAAAGGAGATTAATCCATGTCCCTGTTTCGCATTTTTGATATCGCCGCGTCCGGCATGAGCGCCCAGTCGATACGTTTGAACACCGTGTCAAGCAACCTTGCCAACGCTGACAGCGTCAGCAGCAGCGAAGGCGGCACGTACCGCGCACGTCAACCGGTGTTCGCTGCAACCCTCAACGATGTATTCAACGAATCTCCGGATGTCATGGTGAAGGTGCTCGGTATTGTCGAAAGCCAGGAACCGTTGCAGCAGCGTTACGCACCCAATCATCCGATGGCCAATGAAGAGGGTTATATCTTCATGCCAAATGTCAACACCGTAGAAGAAATGGCCAATATGATTTCAGCATCACGCTCCTATCAGGCCAATGTTGAAGTGGTGAACACCTCAAAGCAAATGTTGATGCGCACCTTGTCGCTCGGCGACTGATAACCGTAAGGAGAATGAAGATGACCACCGTTGGAACTGACTTAAGCAGCGCAATCGACAAGCTTGGGCTAGGCGCGCCCGCTGCGGATACCAAGAAAAAGGAGCCGTTAGGGCAGGATGCGTTCCTGACCTTGATGATTACGCAATTAAAAAATCAAAACCCGCTCGAGCCGATGAAGAACCAGGAATTCCTCGGGCAATTGTCGCAATTCACCACCGCGTCGGGCGTGCAGGATTTGAAAAAATCCTTCGATTCGCTCGGCACGTCACTGCAATCCAATCAAGCGTTGCAAGCGTCGAGTCTGGTGGGGCGTGATGTGTTGATCAATTCCGACAAAATCTATCTGCCATCGACCGGCACGACGCAGGGTGTCGTGGAGTTGCCGGATGCGGTGGGTAATTTGCGCGTGAATATTTATAACAGCGTCGGCGAAGTGGTCCGCTCGGTTGAGCTCGGCCAGCAAAAGGCCGGGCAGGTTGTTTACAAATGGGACGGAAAAGACAACAACGGGAACGTGGTTGCGAGTGGCCTGTATCGCGCAACCGCTGACGCAAAACTCGACGGCAAAACCTATAGCTTCGACACTCTGGCCATCGCCTCCGTAGAAAGTGTCACGATCGGGCGCAACGGGCAAGGCATGAGCTTGAGCGTCGGCGCCTTGGGGAACGTTACATTGAACGACGTACGCCAGATATTTTAACGACTAACTGATTACTGAAGGAGAACCAACATGACTTTCCGTACCGCACTTTCCGGCTTGAACGCCGCACAAACCGATTTAAACGTCACGGGCAATAACATTGCCAATGCCAACACGACCGGCTTTAAAGGCTCACGCACCGAGTTCGTCGACGTGTACGCTGCGTCGTTTCTGGGCGTCAGCGATGCCACCGCCGGTAGCGGTGTGCGAGTATCTTCAATTGCTCAGGATTTCAGCCAGGGCAACATCGCCATCACGTCCAATAACCTGGACATGGCCATCAACGGCGATGGGTTTTTCGTGCTGAGCGACAACGGCAGCACGGAGTATTCCCGCGCCGGAAATTTTCATCTGGATCGCGATGGCTACGTGGTCAATGCACAAGACGCAAAATTACAGGTGTACCCCGCCAGCAGCGGCGGTAACTATGACACCGGCGTGCTGGCCGACCTGAAGTTGCTCACTGCGGAGGGCGTGCCGTCTGCAACCACCACACTGCTTGTCGGCGTTAACCTGCCCGCGTCAAAAAAAGAACCCGCCATACCATTTGCGGCAAACAATCCCGACTCGTACAACGCATCTTCATCCACGGTGGTTTACGACTCATTGGGCAGCTCGCATACCTCCACCATGTATTTCCGCAAGGATGAAACCACGCCGCCGGGTGTCAACCTCTGGAACACTTATTTGTATACAGATGGTACCTTGGTCACTTCGGGCGGTGCGTCGCCGGTGCGACTGAGTTTCAATCCGGACGGCACGCTGGCGACCGCACAGCCGATTGCGTTTGATGCTTACACGCCCACCAACGGCGCTAATGCGATTTCGCAGAGCGTCAATTTCACCTCGACGTCGCAATTCGGCAGCCCGTTTTCAGTCAACACCTTGTCGCAAAACGGCTACTCAACGGGTCGGCTGTCGGGAATTGCAATTGATACCGACGGCGTGGTGTCGGCCCGTTACACCAATGGCCAGTCGACCACGCTGGGCAAAGTCGCGATGGCCACCTTCGCCAATAACAACGGGCTGAATCAATTAGGTAACACCAGCTGGGGTCAGACCTTTGCATCCGGCGACCGGATATTGGGCCAGGCAGGACGTGGCACGTTTGGACTGTTGCAATCCGGCGCGGTGGAATCGTCCAACGTGGATGTGGCCGAACAACTGATCGGACTGATTTCCGCGCAGCGCAACTATCAGGCCAACGCGCAGGTGATTTCGACTGAAAACCAGGTATCGCAAACCATCATCAATATCCGCTAACGCGTAACGCAATAAGGAACGCACACCATGGACCGCATGCTCTACGTCGCAATGTCGGGTGCCAAGCAAACCATGCTGGCGCAAGGCGCGATCAGCAACAATATCGCAAATGTCAACACCACCGGGTTTCACCAGGACTTCAGCGCGTTTCGCGCCATGCCGGTGTACGGCGCAGGGCTGCCCACGCGCGTGTATGCGATGGCCGAACGTCCGGCCACCGATTTTACGCCCGGGGTGATTCAGTCCACCGGACGCGATCTGGACCTGGCCATTCAAGGCGACGGCTGGTTTGCGGTGCAAGCACGCGACGGCAGTGAAGCTTACACGCGCGCCGGTGATTTGCATTTGGCGGCGGGCGGGGTCTTGACTAATGGCGCGGGGCTGCCATTGCTGGGTAACGGCGGGCCGATTGTGATTCCCGCTGCGGAAAAGATCGAGATCGGCGTTGACGGTGGCATTTCGATCCGTCCGGTCGGACAGTCGGCTACCAACCTCGCCGTGGTGGACCGGGTTCGCCTGGTGAACCCCGATGCGCGTGAGCTGGTTAAAGGCGCCGATGGTTTGATGCGCATGAAAAGCGGTGCGCCGGTGGAGCCGGATGCAGCGGTCAGAGTCACGGCCGGTGCGATTGAAAGCAGCAACGTGAATCCGGTCGAAGCGCTGGTGCAGCAGATCACGCTCGGTCGCCAGTTCGATTTACAAATCAGAATGATGAAGACCGCAGATGAAAACGACACGGTCACGACGCAGATGATGAAGTTGTCTTAGCAATAGGAGCGCCGCCCTCGGCGCGATTCGCTGGGTTTACCCCTTCCCGCGCATAGCCAGCACGGTGGAACCGCAACCCAGTCTGTAACTTGATGAGGAACACGAAATGTATTCAGCAATGTGGGTGGCAAAGTCAGGTCTTGACGCGCAACAACTGCGCCTGTCGGTCATCAGTAACAACCTGGCCAATGTCAGCACCAACGGCTTTAAACGCAGTCGCGCGGTGTTCGAAGATTTGCTCTACCAAAATGTCCGGCAGGTCGGCGCACAGTCGTCGCAAGATACCCAACTGCCGTCGGGTCTTGCCCTCGGCACCGGTGTGCGCATGGTCGCGACGGAAAAAATTCATACCCAAGGCAACCTGGTGCAAACCAATAATTCGCTGGATGTCGCGATTCAGGGCCGTGGATATTTCCAGGTGTTGTCACCGGACGGGGGGCTGGCGTACTCGCGCAACGGTGCCTTTCAGATGAATTCGCAGGGCCAGGTTGTGACAGCACAGGGTTATCTGGTGCAGCCTGCGATCTCGGTGCCGTCCAATGCTACCAGTCTAACTATCGGCTCCGACGGAACCGTGTCCGCACTGACGCCGGGCAGCGCCACGCCCACGCAGATCGGCAACCTTCAGCTGGCCGATTTTGTGAACCCGACCGGTTTGCAGGCGGTCGGCGAAAATCTTTTCAAGGAGTCTGGCTCGAGCGGTTCGCCGCAAATTGGTACGCCCAACGCCAATGGGCTGGGCGGCGTGATCCAGGGCAGTCTGGAAACATCCAATGTCAACGTCGTTGAAGAGCTGGTCGATATGATCGAAGCACAACGTGCGTATGAACTGAACTCCAAGGCGATTGCCACCACCGATCAAATGTTGCAGTACGTGAACAACAACTTGTAGAGGTCGTCATGAAACGTAGCGTTGCACTTGCATTCGTCTTCGCGGTCGTGGGTTGTAGCAACACACCGCCCAAGCCTGATCCGGCATTCTCCAGCGTGTTGCCCGCTTACTCGCAGCCGCTGCCGGTGAACGACGGTGCGATTTATCGCGCCGGTTACGAAATGGCTTTATTTGCAGATCAACGCGCGCGCCGCATCGGCGACATCATCACCATCGAGTTGATCGAAAAAACCAACGCCAGCAAAAAGGCCAGCACCAAAACCAAAAAAGACAACAGCATGGACATCGCGACGCCGTCGATATTTGGTGGTCCGGTGACCC
Organism: Gammaproteobacteria bacterium; assembly: GCA_031370545.1. Classification (GTDB taxonomy): domain Bacteria; phylum Pseudomonadota; class Gammaproteobacteria; order SG8-11; family SG8-11; genus UBA6921. The sequence continues at coordinate 296 of JANMQQ010000135.1, read as the reverse complement.
ACATCGGCAAACAGATTCTGGCCGCAACCGCCGATGCCAAACGCGATTTCGCAGGCGAAGGTGGTAGCACGCAAAGCAATAGCTTGACCGGCCGCATCTCCGTCACGGTAGTGAATGTATTGCCCAACGGTCATCTGATGGTGCGCGGTGAAAAATTGCTGACCCTGAATCAAGGCAGCGAACGCATTCAGTTGTCGGGTGTGATTCGCGCTGCGGACGGGGCTCCTGATAACACCGTGCTCTCGACCCAAGTTGCCGATGCACAAATCCCCTATGCGGGTGAGGGTGCTTTGGCC
>JANMQQ010000102.1:0-3650 GCA_031370545.1 Gammaproteobacteria bacterium | reverse complement strand
TTGACCGCGTAGATTTCGCCATCGTTGTCCTGCGCAAAGGAGGCAATGCCGGACATCGGTGGCGCCACTTCGCTGCGCGTTGCGGTGCCTTTAGGATCGGACAGTCCGAATACGCTGCCGCTGATAAAATCTGCAAAAATGTATCTGCCTGCGAGGGCCGGAACTGCTGCGCCGCGATAAACATAGCCACCGGTGATGGATGTGCCGATGCTGTGATCGTATTCAGCAATCGGCATCACCGGATTGGGTGACGCCGGGCAGTTTGCGTAGAGATGTGACCCCTCATAACAATTCCAGCCGTAGTTTTTTCCGGCCTCAATCAAGTCGATTTCTTCCCACGCGTTTTGTCCGACATCGCCCGCCCACAAATCGCCATTCGCCCGGTCAAAACTCCAACGCCATGGATTGCGTAATCCCCACGCGAAAATTTCCGGGCAGCCGCTGCCCGTGCACACTGAAGCCTTTTTCGATTGATTCGGGCAACTGCCGTTGAGGCAGGTGGGTGTTCCGGTGAACGGATTGGCGGACGGGATTTTGTAGCGAAGGCCGCTGGTCAGATCAGCGGAGCTGACGTTGACATCAACGCGCAGCATCGCGCCGAACAGGGTCTTGGGGTCCTGGCCATGGTTGTGAGGATCACCACCGCTGCCGCCGTCGCCAAAGCCGATGTAAAGGAATCGGTCCGGGCCGAATGCGATATTGCCGCCGTTGTGATTGTCGTAGGGCTGCGCCAAAGTCATGAGAACTAATTCGGTTGAGGCGTCCAACGCGGTGCGCGCTCCGTTTGCTGTGTAACGCGCAATCACCGAGCGGAAATTTGCACCGGTGGGATCAGATGGAACGTCGCTGGTGGTATAGGACAAGAACACATAACCATTGGTGGCATAGTCCGGATGAAACGCGATGCCCAATAAACCGCCTTCTGAGCGGGAGTCCACCTGTGCGGATAAGTCTATAAAGGGCGTAGCTTGACTGGTCGTGGAGTCGTTCGCGAAGTACAGCACCCGGCCCGGTTTTTCTACCACATACCAGCGATTGTTGCTATTTGGCGCTAGCACCATTGCAATCGGTTGATTAAACGTCAAGTTCGGGAACGCGAGTTGCATTTGGGCAAGGCCGGTCGCGCCGAGTTTGCCTGCCACACAGCGAGGATTCGACGGGCGTTCATCCAAACTGGCCGTAGATGACGGCTTTTTCACGTCGCATCCGGCTGCTATCGCTAACAACATCACCACCACAATACTCATGCGCTTCATTTTGCATTCCCTTTTTTAACAGAGCGCCAGCGTTACTCACCCGCGTGAATTCTTCTATGCGGTAGCACGCATAAAAAGCGCGTCACATTAATCACCCCTGAAGAAGCATTTCCACCGCTTGCAACTTCACTCAATGCCACGATAATAGCGCCAACTTGCTAGGTCCTTCAGCCGGAGTAAATTGCGCACATGAAAGCGATTGAACATTTTTTGGAAGTATTGATTTTTAACAGCCGGTGGCTGCTCGCGCCGTTTTATCTGGGCTTGATGATCGGGATAATGATCTTGCTGGTTAAATTCTTTCAGGAGTTCGTGCATCTCATTCCGCATACGCTTTCCAGTTCCGAGTCCGACGTGGTGCTGGCGATTCTGACCTTGGTCGACATGTCGCTGGTCGCTAACTTGTTGCTCATTATTGTGTTCAGCGGCTACGAAAATTTCGTTTCTAAAATCGACACTGGAGGACATGAAGACCGGCCGGACTGGATGGGCAAGGTCGATTTTTCCGGTTTGAAAATGAAAGTCATCGCGTCGATTGTTGCCATCTCGGCGATTGAATTGCTAAAGGCGTTCGTGAATATCGGTGCACAGCTGGATGCGATGGCTGCGGCCACGGCGACCGGGGCAGTTGCCGTGACGTATGACTGGAGCTGGACACCTGCGGATAAATCGCTGCTGTGGAAGGTCATTATTCACATCGTGTTGGTGACGTCGGGCGTGCTGTTTGCGGTCATGGATCGCATTGGCGGTGGCAGTCATGGCAGCAGCCATGGCAGCAGCGAGATGCCCGCCGCTGCTGAAGAAAAACATTACTGAGCATTGTCAGCGAAACATGGTTACGGCTAACACTAATGCACTGGAAGTCCTGCAAGTTCGCTTGCGTGAATTTGCGCGTGAGCGCGACTGGGATCAGTTTCATTCACCGAAGAATCTCGCCATGGCGTTAATCGCCGAAGCGGCAGAACTGGTCGAGCATTTCCAGTGGCTCACCGAAGCGCAAAGCGCGCAGTTGTCGGGCGAAAAACTGCGTGAGGTCGAACAGGAATTGGCTGATGTCTTTCTGTATTTGTTGCGCCTCGCTGACCGGCTGAAAGTTGATCTGCTGGCTGCAGCCACGCACAAAATTGATCTCAACGCACGCAAATATCCGGCCGACAAAGTGCGCGGCTCATCCAAAAAATACAACGAATACGATGAGCAGTAACGCGCCGCGCACACTACGCGAAAAAGTCATGTCCGGTTCCATTGATACGACGACGCATGTCGTGCTGGTCAATATCGAGTTTGTCATTCATCACGCCACATCGCTCAAAGACAAACGCCGTGTGATCAGCAGTGTGAAAAGTCGGTTGCGCGCACGGTTCAATGCGGCGGTGGCCGAAATCGGCTATCTGGATGACTGGCAGCGTTGCTCGGTCGGTGTGGTGATGCTCGCCAATGCGCGCGCACCGTTGGAACGCGAAGCCGGCGCGGTGCAGAATTTTATGCAACAGGTGCGCGACATCGAGCTGGTCGATGTTACGCGGGAGTGGTTGTAGACATTTAAAAAATCTCCCCCGGGCGGGGGAGGTGCAGTCCGGATTTTACTTCGCAATCGCCTTCAGCTTTGCAACATCTGCGTCCGACGGTTTGTGGTTGATACCGGCCACGACGCTTGCAAGGTCTTTGACCGGCTGGGGTGCGGCGGCGTCTTTAATGATGGCATCCAGCTTGGCTTTATCGGCATCGCCCGCGTGGTGTTCAAGATTAAGTATCGCCGTGGCAATGGCACGTTCATGCGCCGGCACGGCATTATCCGCAGCAATTTTCTTCAGTTTTTCCTTATCGGCATCGCTGGCGTAGTGGCGCACGTTGATCATGATTTCCGCCATGGCTTTGGTGTTGGCATCCGAGACGTCGGCGGCGAACACGGTGGGAACCGCGACCAGCGCCGATGCCAACAGACCCAGTGCAGCAATTTGTACTCGCTTCATAACATTTCTCCGGGGGGTTGTTGAGACCGGTACAGTATAGACGGCAATTTGCGAATCTGCTGTCGCCGCTAGGCGGCACGCGTCGTGGTTTGTCCGTCGTCGAGGTCGTAGCGCACTAGCACGTTCATGCGCTCGTCGAATTCATAAAGCACCGCTTTACCGGTCGGGATGTTCAGCTCCATAACGTCGGCATCAGAGATACTTTCCAGGTGCTTAATCAGTATGCGCCGCGTGTTATTAATTGGGTCAGACACCAAATAGAATTCGACTTTTTAAATTGGTGACTGACCGTTCGCAGTAACAGCATTAAATCTAGCGGGTTCAAGTCCCGCCCAAGGAGTTGTCCGTACGCCTTGGTAGCATGAGGAAGCGGCGGCTGAGCAATCAGGGGTCGTAAGTTTCCAAACAGCAAGATAGCAGG
>JANMQQ010000100.1:0-10317 GCA_031370545.1 Gammaproteobacteria bacterium | reverse complement strand
CAGCGAAACATTAAACGAAAATTTCTCCAGTTGTTCAATAGGCATTGTCGTGACGTTGCGCGCTTTTGCATTTCGATTTCCGCAGTTGCATGATGCGCCTCTATGCTCGCTACCCGTGATCGCCGCCAAATAATTTCCTGGTCAATGTACGACTGGGCCAATTCCGCATATGCCACAACGGTAATGGCAGGGTTTTTTCCGATATTTTTTAAACAATATTGGAGTGCCGGTGCGGATGTTACGCACAGCACGTTCCATTTGGGATTGGCGAATTCGCTGGCCAGCGTTGTGATCGCTGCGCTCGCGCCGCTGCTGGGGGCGATTGCTGATCGCGGCTCTGCGCGCAAAAAATTTCTGCTGATGTTCGGCTCGCTCGGCGTGGTGATGACCGGCAGTTTGTACTTTGTTGAGCGAGGGGATTGGGTAGCGGCAACCACGTTATATGTATTGGCCTCAGTCGGATTTTTGGGCGGAAACATTTTCTACGACGCATTGTTGGTCAACGTCGCCGAGACCCGCCAACGTGATCGCGTGTCTTCGCTGGGTTATGCATTAGGTTATTTAGGCGGCGGAATATTGTTTGCGGTGAACGTGTGGATGACCTTGCAGCCGCAACAGTTCGGTTTGGTTGATGCTGCCGAAGCGGTGCGATTGTCGTTCGTATGTGTCGGGTTATGGTGGGCTATTTTTGCGCTGCCATTGCTGATCTTTGTTAAAGAACCGGTCACGCATGAGTCACGCCTGGGGCTCGCAGTAATTAGTCAAGGTCTGCGCCAATTCAGGCAAACATTTCGCGAGATTCGGCAACTGCGCGTGGTGTGGCTGTTTTTACTGAGCTATTGGCTGTACATCGACGCGGTCGACACGATCATCTTGATGGCTGTGGATTACGGCATGTCGCTGGGTCTTGACTCCAACAGCTTGATTATTGCCTTGCTCATCACTCAATTTGTGGGCTTTCCTGCAGCCTTGGTGTTTGGCCGGTTGGGCGAACGTATCGGCGCAAAAAGCAGCATCATGCTGGCCATCGCAGTTTATATCGGCGTGACCCTGTGGGCGTATCAAATGACCAACGTCAACGAGTTTTACGCGCTCGCTGTCACCGTGGGTTTAGTGCAAGGCGGCATTCAAGCCCTGAGCCGTTCGATGTACAGCCGACTCATTCCGCAGGATAAATCCGCCGAGTTTTTCGGTTTCTACAACATGCTTGGCAAATTCGCCGCCGTACTCGGCCCGCTATTGATGGGCTGGATTGGCCTCATCAGCGGCAGCCCGCGCGTCGCAATCCTGTCGTTGATCCTGCTATTTGTGGCCGGAGCAGCCCTGCTCTGGCGTGTGGATGAGCACTCGGTGAATTCCCCCTAAACAACTCGCATGCCGCGCGAGTTGACAATTTAATTGTGGACCGTAGTCGGCTGACGAGACCGCCCCGGTATGGTAGCGTTAGCCCCCTAATTATCTGATATTTGCATTGATTCTTGCTGCGGGGGTTGCAATGTTCAGGCGCGTGCCTGCGGTGCTCGGGCTTTGCAGTATGGCAGCATTGCTGCCCGCCATGGTGCTCGCCGCGCCGTTGGCGCGCGAAGCAGCACTGCGCGCTTTTATCGCTGCGCCTGAAAACAACGTCATTCACAGCCAACGCGCAAATGGCACCGTGGACTTTCTTGGCGCGAATCCCAAAACTCCGATTCCTGAAACCTCGTTGCTCCGGCGCACCGAAGATCGCGCGCAAGCCTTTCTAAAATCCAATCGCAATTTATTTGTCGATACCGCGACACCGCTCACGCTGGTGACCACGCGCGTGCAAGACAACGATGCCGTGGGGATTAGCCATGTGCGGCTCCAACAAATGTTCCACGGCATTCCGGTACGCGGTGCGGAAGCCGTCGTGCGCATGAATACCACCGGTATAACCGCAGTGAACTCCAAGCTGATTTCGGCACCCGACCTTTTGTCGATCACGCCAGTAATCAGTAGCGATGCCGCATTGCGCACTGCGCAAACCGTGGTGCTAAAAAAATACGGCCCCGTGCCAGCAACCCAAAGCGTGCCGCAGCTTGAAATATTGGATGTGGGGTTATTTCACGGCCAACCGGGGCAGCCCCAACTGACATGGTTTATCACAGCGAGCGGTGATGCCTTGTCTGAACGCATCTGGATCAATGCGGTCAGCGGAGCGTTGGCATACAACTACAGCCAGCTGACCGAGGCGCGCAACCGTCGCACCTTCGACGCGAACAACGGCTCCATTATTTCCGCAGCCGCCGCGCGTAGCGAAACGCAGCCACCGGTTGGTGTGCCAGATATCGACAATGCGTTCGATTTTGTTGGCGACTTTTGGAATTATTTTTATACGGTGCTCGGTCGCGACAGTTACGACGGCAATGGCGCCACGCTGACTTCGGTGGTGCGCTACTGCAACTCGAGCACGGGCTGTCCGTTCAAAGGCGCGTATTGGGACGGCACGTTAAGCGTGCAAAGAATTTTTTTGGGCGCGGGTTATGCCACCGACGACGTAGTCGCACATGAGCTCACTCATGCGGTGATTGATAATACGTCGGACTTAATTTACGCGGGGGAATCCGGCGCGTTGAACGAGTCATATGCTGACATTTTTGGCGAAACCATCGACTTGTGGAATGGCAAGGGCAACGACCTATCGAGTGTGCGCTGGCTGATCGGCGAAGAGCTACCCGGCTACATCGGCATTGGCATTCGCAATTTGCTTGACCCCGCTTCACTCGGGCAGCCCGGACGGGTGACCGACTCCAGCTACTTATGCGACGCAGTTGATAATTTTCGGGTGCACAACAATAGCGGCGTGGCGAATCATGCCTACGCGTTGATGGTCGATGGCGGCACCTACAACGGCTATTCGATCAGCGGAATTGGTCTGGAAAAAGCCGCCAGAATTCAATACCGCACTCTGCAACTGTTGCCGACAGCTAGCCGCTTGCTCGACAACTTCAACGGTTTGAATCAGGCGTGCAGTGAGCTCGTTGGTAACTATGGAATAACTCACGACGATTGCGCGCAAGTCAAAGCCGCTGCGCTTGCGGTGGAAATGACAACACCGCCGTGTGACAAAAATGCCAAACCACCGGCACCACCGAGCGCCGGGCCTGTACCCGTACCCGTGGCCGCTACGCAATGTCCGGTGGGGCAGGTGGTGCAGTATGTATTTAGCGATGATTTTGAAAATACCACGTCGGCTAACTGGGTTACGTCCTCGAGCAGTGGAGGGAATCACTGGTTGGGTGGTACAGGGACACCTGCTATTTATGTCTCAACCCGCCCCGAGAGTGGCAGTTTTGGATTGCATGGCCAGGGTCTTGCCAGCCTCGCCGATTCCAGTGTGATGATGAGAAACGACGTGACCTTGCCTGCGCGAGCATTGTTGCAATTTGCCAGCAGCTACGATTTTGAATCGGGCTTCGATGGCAGTGTGGTGGAATACAGCGTCGATGCAGGCAGCACCTGGCAAGACGCAGGGCCGTTGATTACTCTCGGGCGTAATTACGATGGCGTACTATTCAACGGAGCAACTAATCCGTTGCGGGGACGGGCAGCGTTTACCGGCCATACAGGGGGGCCGTATGTTAACAGCCAGCTGGATTTGAGTTCATTGGCTGGGCGCAACGTGCGGTTTCGTTTTCGCATGGGCACCGATAATCTGGTCGCATCGCCGGGCTGGTGGATTGATAACCTGTCCATTTATGGCTGCGCCACCACCACGGGTGGGCTCACCATCACGCCCACCCAAGGGCTGAGAACTTCCGAAGCGGGTGGCACTGCAAATTTTACTGTGGTGTTGCGCAGCGTGCCGACCGCGAACGTGACACTGACCATGGAGTCACGCAACACGCGCGAAGGGACCATATCGCCATCGGTCGTGATATTTACTCCGCAGAATTGGAACGTTCCAAAAACCGTCACCCTGACCGGCGTAGATGACATGGTCGATGATGGCGACATTCCCTATTCTGTCACGACCCGTGTTACAAGCTCCGACTCAAGCTACAACAATCTGGTAGCGCCGAGTATTGACTTAATCAATGTCGATAACGATGTTTCCGCGTTAGTAGTGACTCCAATGAATGGTTTGGTTACTTCAGAAGCGGGTGGAACGGCAACCTTTACTGTGGCATTAAGCAGCCAGCCAACAGCGGATGTGACGCTCAGTTTGATCAGCAGCAATCGCCGCGAAGGCCGGGTCACCACGGCGGCGAGTGAAACATTTACTGCGGCAAACTGGAATCAGGCGCGCACCATCACCCTCAAGGGCGCTGACGATAACGTGACCGATGGCGACACCGCCTACTTTGTAGCAGTTAAAGTTAGCAGCAGCGGCGATCCGAAATATGCAGCCTTGGGCGAGGTGCGGGTGAATGTTATCAATCTCGACAATGACCCAGCGCGCTTTATTGTCTACCCGACCACCGGGCTGACAACTTCGGAAGCAGGCGGACAAGCGACCGTTCTGGTGCGGTTGTCGAGCAAGCCGACGGCTTCAGTGACGTTGAACATTGCATCGAATAATCCTGCTGAGGGTACGCTCGCACCTTCTACCTTGACATTTTCTAGCGCGAACTGGGATGTTCCACAGGCGGTGACCGTCACTGGTGTGGATGACAACCTGGCGGACGGCAACATTCAGTACACGGTGGTTTTGAGTCCGGCGATAAGTGCTGATCCGAATTACAACGGCGTTGATGCGCCGGATATTACCCTGGTTAACATCGACAACGACGTGCCGAATATTCTGATCGCACCCGGGCCGAACATGTTCACCACGGAGTCGGGCGGAACCGCAACCTTTACCCTTGCGCTATCTAAATTGCCCACCGGCAATGTGTCGATAGAGATTTCCAGCAGCGCACCGGGCGAAGGTAGCGCAAATCGCAGCACGGTTGTGTTCACCGCCAGCAATTGGAACAAGCCCACCTTGGTAACGGTGACAGGTGTTGACGATAACGTGCTCGATGGTGACACCCTGTATTCAATCATCACTGCTCCCGCCATCAGTGGCGATATTGCCTACAACGGAATGAATGCGCCGGATGTATTTCTGGTTAATCGCGAAAATGATTTCGCCGCGCTGGTGATCGACCCGCCGATGCGACTGACAACGACTGAGAATGCGGGGGTCGCGACATTTAAAGTATCTTTGGCGAAGCAGCCGGTTGCCGATGTGATTTTGTTGGCAACCTCATCGAATGCTACTGAGGGTGTGGTGACATCCAAAGCGCTGGTGTTTACCGTCGCCAACTGGAATGTTCCGCAGACGATTACGGTCGTGGGTCAGAACGACAATGTCGCCGATGGTGACATTAACTACAATGTGTTGCTTGATCTGTCCGACAGCGATGATGCGAACTACCGCGCGCTCCCAGTGCAGAAGGTCGAGCTGATCAATCGCGATAACGAAAATCAACCGGTGCAACCTAGCGGTGATCCCGCCAAGCTCATCGTCAACGCCGCCAATGTGTTGGTGACCACTGAAGACGCAGGCACTGCGACGTTTACCGTGGCGTTGAACAAACCACCCACCGGGGACGTAAGCATTTTTCTGGCGAGCTCCAACGAAAGCGAAGGCATCGTGCGCCCAACGCTGCTGACGTTTACGACCAGTGACTGGAATCAGCCAAAAACCGTGCGCGTGGTCGGTGTAAACGACAGCGTCATCGACGGCGACAAAAGCTATCAGGTCACGCTGACAGTTGATCCTGCGAACACCGTCGATTTCGAATTTGTAGATTTGCCGACAATACAACTCAAGGTCACCAACAAAGACAACGATAAAATCGCCACCGGCGCATTGGGCGCGGTGTTTCTCGTGACACTGTTTGGGATGCTGATGTCCCGCCGTCGTTTTCTCCGGTAGTTCTCTTACATTGCCGTGATGCGCGTGTGTTGCTCGCGCAACTTGGCGAGTGCTGATTGCGTTTCGTGCAACTTCGCGCGCTCTTTGTCGACCACGGCGGCAGGCGCTTTGTCGGCGAAGCTGGGGTTGTCAAGCTTCGCCCCGATGCGTGCAGCTTCGCCGCCGAGCCGATCCATTTCTTTCGTTAAGCGGGTCAATTCGGCATGCTTGTCGATCAACCCTGCCATCGGAATCAACACTTTCATTTCACCGACCAGCGCGGTCGCGGATTCCGGGGGCTGCGCGGTGGCATCCAGCCAGGTGATGGTGTCGATGCGTGCGAGTGCGACGACGAAGTTACGATTTTCGGTCAATAAGCGTTGATCTTCTGCGGAGCCGTTTTGCAACAACACCGGCAGCGGTTTGCTCGGGGCGATGTTCATGCCGCTACGGATCTTGCGCACGCCCAGCACGAAGTTCATGACCCAATCCATGTCAGTCGCGGCACTCGTGTCGATCTGCTGCGCGTTTACGCTCGGGTAGTCATGCAACATGATGGTGTCGCCGCTGACCCCAGCCAAGGGTGCCACACGTTGCCATATTTCTTCGGTGATGAACGGCATGATGGGATGCGCCAGACACAGGGCGCGCTCCAGGACGTGCACCAGCGTATGGCGGGTGCCGCGCGTTTGCGCGGGCGTGCTGTCGGCGGAGTTCAATACCGATTTTGTCAACTCCAGGTACCAGTCGCAGTAACTGTTCCACAAGAACTCGTAAATCGCCTGCGCAGCGTGGTCGAGCCGGTAGTGCTCAACGGCTGCATGCACTTGCTTGGTGGTGTCTTGCAGGCGGGTGAGAATCCAGCGATCCGGCAAACTCAATTGCATGTCGCCGCCGTGGGCGCCGGTATCCTGGCCTTCGGTATTCATCAGTACGAAGCGCGCTGCGTTCCAGAGTTTGTTGCAAAAATTGCGGTAGCCTTCGATGCGTGCCAAGTCGAAGTTGATGTCGCGCCCGGTAGAGGCCAACGCCGCAAACGTGAAGCGCAATGCGTCGGTGCCAAAAGCCGGAATGCCGTTCGCGAATTCCTCGCGTGTGGCTTTCTCGATGCGCTTGGCCATCTCGGGTTGCATCAGGCCGGTGGTGCGCTTCTTGACCAAGGCTTCGAGCGTAATGCCGTCAATCAAGTCGATGGGGTCGAGAATGTTGCCCTTGGATTTTGACATTTTTTGGCCATGCGCATCGCGCACCAGGCCGTGAATATAAACTTCGTGAAACGGCACCTCTCCGGTGAATTTCAGCCCCATCATGATCATGCGGGCCACCCAGAAGAAAATAATGTCGAAACCCGTTACCAGAACTGCCGTTGGATAAAATGCTTTCAGCTCGGGTGTCTGCTCCGGCCAGCCAAGTGTCGAGAATGGCCACAGCGCCGACGAGAACCAAGTGTCGAGCACATCGTTGTCTTGGGTGAGCGTGACACTGGCAGCGAGCTTGTGTTTGCCACGCACGTCGGCTTCGCTGCGCCCGACATAAATGTTCCCCTCAGCGTCGTACCACGCCGGGATGCGATGGCCCCACCAGATTTGTCGCGAGATGCACCAGTCTTGAATATTACGCATCCAGTCGTAGTAGGTGTTCTTCCAGTTGTCGGGCACGAAACGGATTTGCCCGCTTTCCACTGCCTTGATGGCGGGCTCAGCCAGCGGCGCAACTTTCACGAACCACTGGTCGGTGAGCAGCGGCTCGATGACCGCCTGCGTGCGGTCACCACGTGGCACCATCAGTTTGTGCGGCTGTACTTTTTCCAATAGACCCTGCGCTTCCAGATCGGCAACGATGCGCTTGCGTGCGACGAAGCGGTCGAGCGCGCGGTACGCAGTCGGGCCGTTGTCGTTAATTTTGGCGTCAATGGTAAACACGTTGATCAGCGGCAGCTGGTGGCGCTCGCCCACCGCGTAGTCGTTGAAATCATGCGCCGGAGTAATTTTTACACAGCCGGTCCCAAATTCGCGATCCACGTAATCGTCGGCGATGATCGGAATCTGTCGGCCGGTCAGCGGCAGAATCACGCTCTTGCCGATCAGGTGTTGATAACGTTCATCGTCGGGATGCACGGCCACTGCCGTATCGCCCAGCATCGTTTCCGGGCGCGTGGTTGCGACAACTAGGTGGCCACTGCCATCCGCCAGCGGATAACGCAGATGCCACAAGCTGCCGCTTTCTTCTTCGGAGATAACTTCAAGATCTGACACCGCTGTGTGCAGCACCGGGTCCCAATTCACCAGGCGCTTGCCGCGATAGATCAAACCTTCTTCGTGCAGGCGCACGAACACTTCAGTGACTGCTTTGGACAAACCGTCGTCCATGGTGAAACGTTCACGGGACCAGTCCAGCGATGCGCCCATGCGGCGCAACTGGCGCGTGATGGTGCCGCCGGATTCTTCTTTCCAGGTCCAGACTTTTTTGATGAATTCGTCGCGGCCCAGATCGTGCCGGGTCTTGTTTTGCGCGTTGAGCTGGCGTTCGACGACCATCTGCGTGGCGATGCCCGCGTGGTCGGTGCCTGCTTGCCACAAGGTGTTGTCGCCGCGCATGCGGTGATAACGCGTGAGCGCGTCCATGATGGTGTCCTGGAACGCGTGACCCATGTGCAGGCTGCCGGTCACGTTGGGCGGCGGAATCATGATGCAGTAGGGCGCGCCCGTGCCGCTGGGGCTGAAATAACCTTGGTTTTCCCACGTGGCGTACCAGCGTTGTTCAATTTCGTGGGGCGCGTAAGTTTTTTCCATGGGTATGAAACCTGGCTGAGTGTTGCAAAAAAAGGGGAGGTGTCGCGTGCGCGACAATTATAACGAACTACCCGCGTTTGTGCGGCGGATTGCGGACGGCGTCTTCGATCAGCTTGGGCAGCATTTCTTTTATTTTTGCGTGCACTTTCTCACGCAGGATATGGGTCGCCTGATCCATCGCGTAGGCAAACGCATGGTTCATCGCGTAGCTGACGATCTTGTCGATTTCCGGCAGCAATACGCTGCGCAATTTTTCCGAAATTTGTTTGATGTCTTCTGCACTGAGTTGGGATTCCGGCAGCGCTTCACCGCAGCTCAAACCACCACGTTCCGGCCCGATCAACACCGCATCTAACAATGGCGCGTCGGATGGCACGGGTATTTCGTCGGGAGTGGCGCGTGCGTTCAAGGTTGGGATGTTGCGTTCGGCCGAGGCATCCGCCGCTTTGCGTTCTGCGGAGTTGGCCTTGAGCCAGACAGCCAGCGGAGGGATAGAGTCGTTCATACAGAGCTCGTTGCGTCGATCGGGTGAGACAGCATAGTACATCCTTGTTCGCGATAGAGGCGAAAGCGGTCACGCGCTTTGAGTTTTACATCGTCCTGATTATCGACAATTTCCGCGACGCGCGCGAAGCGCGTATAGAACATCGGCAAATTATCGCTAATGTTGATTAACACATCCGCGTCTGCGTTCGGCTCGGGCTGGTGACCAATGAGTACCGGGCTATTGGCTGGATGAGTAGCTTGATAACACTCGTGTGGCACAAAGCTGCCGCTTTGAAATGTCCAGAGTAGATCGTCGAGCATTCGACAATTTTTTTCATCCCCGGTATGGATGTAAACACGTTTACCCAGGTGGTAAATTTTTTCTGCCAGACGGCATGCGAACAGCGCGCGTTGCTGGCTCTGGGCGAGAATATAAAAATCCACCTGGGTCATGACATTTATTTGGCGGGTGCCGGGTCGGCACTGCGATCCAGCAAATATTGTGTGAGCAGGGCGACCGGTCGACCTGTGGCACCTTTCTCACTGCCGGTTCGCCATGCGGTACCGGCGATATCCAGATGTGCCCACTGAAATTTCTTGGTGTAGCGCGCCAGGAAACACGCCGCCGTGATCGCACCGCCATCGCGCCCGCCCACGTTGGCCATGTCGGCGAAATTGGACTTAAGCTGATCCTGGTAGTCGTCCCACAGCGGTAATTCCCAGGCGCGGTCGCAGGCATATTTGCCCGCGTTGAGTACCTCGTGAATCAACGGAGGGTGATTGCCGAACAGGCCGCTGGCATGGCGCCCGAGCGCAACAACACAGGCACCCGTGAGGGTGGCGATGTCGATGACGGCGCGGGGATTATAACGTTCGATGTAGGTTAGTGCGTCGCACAGAATCAAACGGCCTTCCGCGTCGGTGTTTAAAATTTCAATGGTCTGCCCTGACATGCTGGTGACGATGTCGCCCGGCTTGTTAGCCGCGCCGTCGGGCAGATTCTCTGATGAAGGCACTACGCCAATAATATTCAACGGCAATTTCAGTTCCGCCGCCGCGCGCAACGCGCCGAACACTGACGCGCCTCCGCACATGTCGTATTTCATCAGGTCCATATCGCCTGCGGGTTTGATGGAAATGCCGCCCGCATCGAAGGTCAAGCCTTTGCCCACCAAC
>JANMQQ010000097.1:0-7951 GCA_031370545.1 Gammaproteobacteria bacterium | reverse complement strand
TCAACGGAATTCGCCATCAACATGCGGTCACCCTGCGACCACAGCAGGTAATTCGCCATCAACAGCTTGGCTTCAAGGTATTGTGAACGATTGAAAGCCTGCCATTGCGGATAATCGCGCGGCAGGCTTTTTTCCAATAGCTCGAGCGGATCGATGTTCAGTCGCGCCTTGAACTCCGCCGAATAAAACTGTTTGCACTGTGCCGTGGTAGTCCAGCGCGGCAGATGCGAAAAAAATGTCACGTCGGGTTGATCCAGCCCGTTACCGAAAAACGCTTCACTGTAACTCTGCGCGCGCGCCGGATTGAATTCCAGATACGGATACAAACGCTTGAGCAACAGCGGGCGCCAACGCGACTTCGGGTTTCGCGCCCAAAAGTGCCGCAGCTTGGCTTCTTTGAAAATATCGTAGCCACCCAACACTTCGTCGGCACCTTCCCCGGTGAGCACCACTTTCGCGCCGCGCGCATGCACCAGCCCGGACAACAACATCATCGGCACCGGTGCAGTGCGCAGAATGGGCGTCTCGGTATGCCAGAGGGTACGCAAAAAGTTTTGACCGATACTCGCCTCGGTGCAATACACCTGATGGTGCGGCACGTCGAGGTGTGCTGCCATGCGTTGTTGATGCACGCCTTCATCAAGCTGGGCATCGCTGAAGCGAATTGAATAGGTTTCGGGTGTAATGCCATTGGCGCGGATCAACGTGGCCAGCACCGCAGAATCCAGCCCGCCCGACAAATACGCACCGACCGGCACATCGGCACGCAGACGAATGCGCGTGGCGTCGCTCAGCAATGCGCGTAATTCGCAAGCTTGCTGTTCAACCGGGGTGCGGTGGTAGTCGTCGCCGGTCGGAAAATTCCAATCCCAGTAGCGGTGTTGACTGATTCCGCCCGCGCGCGCAATCAGCATTTCACCCGGCAGAATCTGCCGCACACCTTCAAACATTGTGGTGTCGCCCAGCGTCGACCAGAATGTCATGACCTGATCCAATCCCGCCGGATTGAGCGTGGGCGTATTCCCCAACACCGGCAACAAGGCTTTTATTTCCGATGCAAACAACAGGCGCCCGGCATGTTCCGCATAAAACAACGGCAGGATACCCACGCGGTCGCGGCATAAGATCAGTTGCTGGCGGTTTTGATCCCACAACGCAATTGCGAACTGGCCATTGAGGTGCTGCACAAAATCAGCACCGTAGTGCTCGTACAAATGCACCAGCACTTCGGTATCGCTGTGCGTATAAAAACGATGCCCCTGCCCGACCAGAAATTCGCGTAATTCAACGTAGTTAAAAATTTCGCCGTTGAACACCACCCACACGGATTCGTCTTCGTTGTGAATCGGCTGTGCGCCACCGCTGATGTCGATGATGGAGAGGCGCGCGTGCGCTAGTCCAACTCGCCCTTGCGTGTAAAAGCCATTCCCGTCCGGGCCACGATGCTGCAACCGCGCAATCATGCGCGCCAACTCTTCATGCATCGGCGGGCGATCGCTGTCATACCCCAAAATACCCGCGATACCGCACATGGCTGGTGCCTATGAGAAGCAGTTGTAATTGAATGGTAGAGTTACGGCTGAAACTGGTTCTTCTTCACTATGCGGCGCGCATCATATCAAAATCAGCTTGTCCGTATGATATTATGCGCCGCTGTTTTTGAGTGTAGACCGGATACTAATGCTTCCAAGGCATTGAACTAGACCCGGCTCCTTGCCAATAGTTGTAGAATCCGCTGACCATTAAAATTACCAAACGGGCAATGTGCACGTGATCAGACTATTAAAGATCGTGAGTTACCTGGCACTGGCCGGGTTAGCAATGTCCTACGGCATGATGGCCTACAGATTCGAACTGCCACCGTATAACCTCGTCAAAGCACTATCCGATTTTTCCGGGGCGCTGACACCCAAAGAATTCAACGCCACTCCCCAGGAATACTTCGCAACCGATGTCGCTGGACTTATCTCCATCAAGCGACCGGAAGATGTCACGCGATTAAGGCAAGTGTTAGTCACACTGCTATGGGGAAATCCCGGCCTGCCATCATCGCTGCCTACGACGGTAGATCATGATTTTAAAGACCGCCGCTACGACGACATTGCATCATTAACCCGGATCGACAAACTTGGGATCCTCATGGACTACGGCCTGGAATCTCAGGTCTATCATTTCATTCCCAAGAATCCAAACAACCACGTGGTCCTTTACCACCAAGGACACAGCAACGATTTCTACACCGCCAAGCCACAGATCGAAAAGCTTCTGGATGCAGGATATGCCGTTGTGGCATTTGCGATGCCCCTAACCGGGATGAATAATCAGCCGACCGTGCTTATTCCCCATCAGGGCATGTTAAAGCTGACTACCCATGACCACATGAAATACCTGGCACCTGAAAACGGGCACCCGATTAAATATTTTATCGAACCGGTCGTAATCGTGTTGAATTATCTCAAGAGCAATTTTGATTACGCTCGAATATCAATGGTCGGATTTAGCGCGGGTGGATGGGTGGCAACACTTGCCGCTGCGGCCGACACACGGATTGTCAAAAGCTTCCCCATCGCCGGATCTTATCCGATTTATCTGCGCTCAAATTCGCAGCGTGATTGGGATGATTACGAGCAAACGGTGCCTGAGCTTTACAGAACGGTGAACTATCTTGAACTCTATGTGCTGGGTGCCACCGGATCGGGTCGTAAGCAGCTTCAGATATTGAATCAATACGACGCGTGTTGCTTCGGCGGAACCAAGTCCGAAACCTACAAAGATATTGTTAAAGCACGCGTGCATGATCTCGGTGCGGGTGAGTTTGATGTGTTCCTGGACGCCAGTCATCGGGAGCATGCGGTTTCTGATGCGACGATCAATCGCATCCTGGATGAATTGTCGAGACCGTAGTAAAGCACCTTGAAAAGCTTAGGGCTGGGTATCGGAATGTGGGGCATGATTAGAATTCACGATGCGGTATCACTTGCCGCCCTTCCTGAAGCACGAACATGCTGAACGTGCTCAAACATACCTATCAACATATCAAATCGTTCGCGTGCCGACGCCATGCAACGATTCTGAATTACCATAGTGTGTGTTCCGGGCCGTTACCGTTTCCATTGTGGATACACATGTCGCGCGAACTTTTCGAGCAACATGTGTCATGGCTCGCCAGCAATTATAACTGTGTAAGTTTAACCGCCCTTCTAGAACAACAGGCCTCAGGAAATATTGCGCCGCGCACAGTATGTGTCACGTTCGACGATGGCTTCCGCAATAATTGCACGGTCGCATTACCGATTCTGAAAAAATACCGTGTTCCTGCAACCGTGTTTGTTGCGGTCGGCTATGTTGGGCGAGATCAGCTAATTTGGGCAGATCAATTGGCAGGCATTATCGCCGTCCAATGTGGAAAATCCGCTGTTAGATTCAATGGCGAATCGTACTCAGTACGCATCCCCGATGAGTGCGCAAAAACCTATCGTTCGCTTGCTTCGGCATTCAAAAAACTGCATCCCTACCTTATTGAAACCGAGCTGTTACGCTTAGTGAGTGAAAATAATGTCGACACCAGCGCGCTCCAGAAGGCTCCCTGGTTCGATGAATTTCGTATCGCCGATTGGCAACACCTGCGCGAAATGCGCAGTTCTGAGCTGGTGGAAATCGGATCACATACGATCAACCACACGATTGTGAGCAGGCTGACCCGAGATGAAGCGCGCCTGGAAATCTCTGAGTGCAAAAAAATACTGACGGCGAACATTGATGCTTCTCCTTATTTCGCCTATCCAAACGGCGGTGACGGAGACTTCTCCAACGAACATCGCGAACTTGCCATCGGTGCAGGTTATCGTGCGGTGGTGACTGCAATTGCTGGAACTTTTACCAAGCATAGCGATCCCTTCAATATCTACCGCATCGGCGTCGGCGCAGAGACATCCGTACCTGATCTTGACTATATGCTGCGTCTCGGAGCGGCTTACTCGAATCGACGCTCCATTACACAATTAATGAACGGCGTGGTCTCCGGGACCATGGGTGAGTGAGAACACCCACCCGTTCGGAGTTAACGCGCGGGTCATCTTAGGTTGGTGTGCGGTATACTCGTCGCCCTTTTTCTTCCACGTGACTTCGAAGATTTTCTAGCGGGACGTGCAGATGATGTACCGAAAAAACAAAAATGATGAATCGACCCGTAAGGCGCGGTATGCATTTTTGACGGCGTGGGAACTGGACGGTCAAGGTGGCGTAAATCAGGTGGTTTTGAATTTAATGCGTCAAGCTCGGCTATCCGGAGAATTTCAGCCGCTTAGCATCGTGCACGACTGGCAGACCAAATGGCCACGCCTTGGGCGGCGCGGTAACCGAGCCACGCTACGGGCCCGGCATCGAATACCCTGGGGCCCCGGGATGCCGTTCAAGTCGGCGTTGCTGTTCCTCCTGACTCTGCCGTGGAATCTTTTTTATACCCTCTGGTTGTTGCGACATCTGAATATCCGGGTCGTCAATATTCATTATCCGAATCTCGCTGCCATAAATTATGTGCTACTCAGACGCCTGCGCCTGTACTCCGGAAAAGTTCTGATTTCGCTGCATGGCCGCGACGTGCGTGATTCTGCCAATGCGGGTACGTTGGAGCGGCGTTTATGGAAATGGATGATGCGAAGCGCGGATCGTATCGTCGCCTGTTCGCAAGGACTCGCCGACGATGCCTTGTCGATTTATCCGGAAATTCAAGGACATTTATGCGTCGTACATAACGGCGTTGATATGCAGCATTTGCGCAATATTCCGAACGTCGCAACGCCGGTGCCACAAGGTAGCGGTCCTTTGCTGGTGAATCTTGCGACTTACGAGCACAAAAAAGGGCAGGACATTTTGCTGCAAGCATTTGCCCGCGTGATTGAGGTTGTTCCGACGGCAAGGCTTGCGATTGCAGGACGTACCGGCGATCTCGCTGTTGTCAAAAAATTAGAACAGCAATTAGAGGAGTTAGGGTTGCACGGCAAAGCGCAGCTCTATCGCGACCTGACCCATACGCAAGCCATTTCCTTGCTAAATCAATGCGACCTGTTCGTGTTGCCGTCGAGAAATGAGGGCTTTGCAATCGCTCTTCTTGAGGCCGGTGGATTAGGAAAGCCGGTGGTCGCCATGAATATTTGCGGCGTCGCTGAACTCGTGGTGAATGGCGAGGAAGGCATTATCGTTCCACCCGAAGACGTCGAGGCGTTGTCGGCTGCCATCTGTGGCGAACTCATGCAATTGCCGCGGGCACAGCAACGGGCTGCGTTGCTACAGCATAAAGTTGAAACACACTTCACGTGGCCACGTGCCTGGCGTGAATATCTGAATCTGGTGGATGGTAGTGCCAGCCCCTCAAGCCTCGGAACACATACCGCACTTCCCAACCACCATCCAGAAGCTACCCGTAGTAACAAATAGCGTTATTGGGATTTCTGTCCGGCTTGCCAACCACACTGACGATAGATTGAGCAATAGTGTTCCGCCATGGCTTCCGCTGAGTAGGATTTCACGACGCGATCAGACAGTGAACTCGCCAGCGCAGCTGCAAGCTCCCGATCTGTAAATAACCGCACCACCGCGTTGGCCAATTCTTGCGGGTTTTCAGCGGGCACCAACAGGCCGTCTTGCCCATCTCGAATCAGCTCAGGAATGCCGCCCACGCGCGTGGCAGCAACCGGTAATCCGATCACGCCTGCTTCAAGTACCGTGTACGGAAGCCCCTCACTTCTTGATGGAACGACCATTCCCACCGCGCCCGTCATCATTTGCCACACTCGTTCCGCTGGAAAGCCTCCAACAAGGCTGACGCTTTGCTGCAATCCCAGATCGCAGATGATTTTTACATACTCGTCGTGCAAATCGCCGACGCCCACAATCATGAGGTCAAGCTCGGGCACCCGATCTTTCAGTAATGCCCAGGCGTGGATTGCAACGTCATGCCCCTTGACCGGCAGCAGCCCTCCAACACAAATAAAATAAGGACGGCTTGGGGCAGGTTCGAAATCATGGCTACTAGCGATGGCGTTCCGGATTGCGACCGAATCGACGCCGTTATGAATGACCGTGATTTTGTCGGCTAAAAATGGAAATCGCTCGACGGCGCTACGCGCCAACGCGTCGGAGACGGCCACGATACGACATGCGCCTTTGAGCGTAAAGCGGATGAGCCAGCGCGCCAACCAACGGCCCTCGTGATAGCGCATCACGTCGCTGCCATGCACGGTCACGATGTAGGGACAACTGTTCCAAAGATGCAACAATCGGAAATAGAGTCCTTCAGGTGAGGCCACGTGAAGATGCATTATTCCCGCTTTGATTTGTCGACTCACTGCGCACAGCGCGACCAATGTCGGCAACAAATAGATCATCCAGCCCAGCACCGCCTTGATTCGACCATCACCTCCATAGGGCAAACGCAAGCCTCGATCAGTAACAGCGACCCCATCGACCACACGGGGGAGCTCGCCATTTTGTTCGCCCGTGATCACCACCGATATTTTGGTTTGCTGCGCGAGCTGATGAACCAGGGTGCTAACCATGGTCGTGACTCCACCCCGAACGGTGCGAAAGTAGGGCGTGACTTGAACTATTCCTGATTGATCGGGGATGCTCATGAGGGACGTTACCTACGCTACTACCGGAGTGCGCGTTACGCGCAGACTACAGATTTTCGGCAAAGTGATAACAGGTTTTTTCCATGCCTTCGCGTAAATAAAAGCGGTGTGCATCGGTGCGCTGTACTCCCGAATCGAGATGAAATTGACTACATCCGTTACGCCGCGCTTCATTTTTAAGCCAGCTTAGAAGCTGGGTTCCATACTGCTTTGAGCGCTGCTGTTCGTCCGTGACCAAATCATCCACATACAGAAATTTGCCCCATGACAGGCACAGTGTGATACGGAATCCGGCTACGGCGACCACCGTGCCTGCCACCTCAACGTAAGCTAAACGATAGCCCATGGCGCGTTGTTCGGTAACGCGCTGCGTGAATGCATCATGCGTGTAAGCGGGACGCAATTGCTTCATCACCGGAAAACATTTCGAAATCTGCTCGAGGGTCTGTGCTTCATTTACCGTGCTTTGCTGCGTACTCATTATTTTGTAGTCCTTGTTTCACCTGCCGCTGCTGAACCGTAGGTTTGCAGCAGATATTTCACAACGGAGTTAATAACATCGGCGCGTGCGGCGCTACCCGTGAATGTGTGGTTGGTACGTTCAATCGACCAGATTCGCACGCGTTTTCGGCGCATAAAATAGCGCACTACTGCGCCAGCATGCGTCATCAAGAGACCATAACCGGGATCGCTGCGTGCGAACACAAAAGTCAACCGCCGATCGGACTCGGCAATCGCGCGCACGTCACGCGTCAGCGGATCATGATCGTAGGCGACGGATTTTCCGGTCCATGACTGCACATATTCGCTGAATGCGGAAAGTGCCCGATGCGAAGTCGCGCGCACCACTTGTCCGATATCTGATTTCGCAGTGAGTAAATTTTTCCAACTATTCACATCCTTCAGTCGGCCTAAATAATATTGCCAAAGATTCAAATGATCTTTGCTTTTCTCCGCCGCTTCAGGGATGGGCAGCGGCTCATCAAGCGACATGCCGGGAGTCGAATAAAACACCAAGGGGTTAAACAATATGCATTCGACAATCGGCTGCTGTTTTAAATTTAATGCGCCATGGAATGATGCGAACGCGCCAGAACACAAACCCATCAGGACAAATTTCTGTGCGCCGCGCTCCTGTTGTAGCGCGCTGATCAACGACGCGAGCTCAGTGTTGTTGCTGGGTTGATAGGTCACATTTTCCGGTGCAGGTGGAACCACGATGCTGTCGCCCACGCCGGGGAAATCGAAGCGCACGCTGCATATCCCGACCTGCGCCAGCGCGCGCGACAGCAACACGTACAGGCGATTTTGGCCCGCAG
>JANMQQ010000072.1:0-14837 GCA_031370545.1 Gammaproteobacteria bacterium | reverse complement strand
GTATTCGCCGCGAGTGTCGGACGTTGATATTAAGTTCCTGATCACCAGAATTTTGGGTTTAGCCACGGAGGGCGCGTCGTATCTGCCGCCGTTGTCGATCAGCGGAACGGTAGCTGCCGAAGGGACTGCCGAGCACAATATATTTCTAGTGGAGAGTCTGGTTTACCGCTTCGCAGTCATTGCGAAGACCGGAAATGTCAACATCTCGGTTTACCTGCTGGATCCCACTGGCTCGCGCACTCTGATCGAAGCGTCACAGTCGCCCGGCGCAGGCGAGCAGATCACCTTGCGGGCCCCGGTCACCGGCACCTTTGTCGTGGTCATCACCGGCGAGACTGAATCCCAATACACGTTGTCAATTAACGCGTTCGATAAAGATCAATTTCTTGCCGTGGCAAAAACCAGCGGCTGCCTTGCGTGCCATTCAATTGAAAAGAAAGTGGTCGGTCCTGCGTTTCGCGATGTTGCAACAAAGTACCGCAGCGATGCCGGAGCAGCTGCGATGTTGATGAGCAAAGTTGCTGCGGGTGGCGTTGGCGTGTGGGGTACGGAACCGATGCCGCCGTATTCTCCGCGCGTAGCGAATGGTGACATTGAAGCACTGGTTACGTTTTTATTAACGTTAACGGATACCACGGTAACGCCACCCATCATTATGCCTCCGCTCACCGATGCCAGCACCATGTTAGAGCTGGCCAATTTGGCCGGGTGTCTTGCGTGCCATTCGATAGATAAGAAAATCATTGGCCCGGCATGGATGGATGTTGCGAATTTCTACCGAAACAATGCCGACGCCTACGCCGCGCTGTTTGCCAAAGTCAAAGCCGGTGGTAAAGGAGTTTGGGGAGAGGCGCCGATGCCGCCCTATTCGCCGCGTGTGGCGGATGCATCCATCGCGCAGTTGGTTTCCGATATCTTGGCGCTCGGTGGGACCTCGCTGCCGTTGCCTCCGGGTGCCTGGTCAGTCGTGGGCTCAGTGGCACAGGGTGAAACCGATCTCATTTCCTTTGTCGGAGATTCCTGGACCGTCTACAGAATCGAATTGCAATCGGCAACCGGGGACGCGGACTTGACAGTTTACGCAAAGCCCACCGATTCATCGGTACGGCGCCTGGTCGGCAAATCTGATCTTAAATCACCGCAGGATGGGGTTAGTTTTTCAACTGAAGCGGCAGCCGATCCGCATGATATCGAGGTGTATGGTTACTCGGGATCTAACTATGGATTGTCATTCCAATCCAAAGCGCTGAATTTGCCTGATCCTCAGCCGCCGAGCGCGGAGCAGTTTCGCAACTATGTTTATGCCCTGAGCGACGCCACGCGTTTCTTGGCGAAGACGAGCGGGTGTCTCGCGTGCCACGCCGAGACGACGCGGGTGGTTGGCCCGTCATTCAAGGCGATCTCGCTGCGTTTCGAAAGACATTGCAGGCAGCAAGGAGCGGTTGATTGCCAAAGTTAAGGCGGGAGGGAAAGGGATTTGGGGTGAGATTCCGATGCCACCGTATTCGCCACGGGTGCCTGATATAGACATCGAGACCTTGATGCAGTCAATTCTGTTTGGCGATCCTGTGCCGAGTTTGCCTTAGCGCCAATTACCGGCAAAATTCAAACCTTGCGCAAGGGCGTTGGGCTGGATTTTTAAACTGTCAAAACACGCTTCCCTAGCATGGGTGTAGTTACACGCATTGCTTTTAAATGACCCAAGCCTGACACTGGCGCCGAAGTCGGCCAGACAGTCGCCGGAGGGGAATTTCTTCCGGAGGAAAGTCCGGGCTCCATAGGGCGCAGTGCCAGGTAACGCCTGGGAGGCGTGAGCCTACGGAAAGTGCCACAGAAAATATACCGCCTAAGCGTCGCGTAAGCGGCGCCGGTAAGGGTGAAATGGTGCGGTAAGAGCGCACCGCAACGTTGGCAACAACGTTGGCAGGGTAAACCCCACTGGGAGCAAGACCAAATAGGGAAGCGCAAGTGCTGCCCGCATTGCTTCCGGGTAGGTCGCTCGAGGTGCACGGCGACGTGTATCCCAGATGAATGACTGTCCACGACAGAACCCGGCTTATCGGCCGACTTCACCTTTTCTTATCCTCACATCAATTTTCAGCTCGATAGCCTGCAAAATCTCCGAAGAGCCTGTAACTCCGTGGGTATTTTGCACGCGCTATTTCCTTGACAGTGGGACAAAACGACACCTATAGTGTATCTAAGTGGGAGAATGTGGGCAGGAATGGGAAAAACTCACTACCAGATACACCGAGGCAACCGTGTTTCGCGGAGCAAGCGCTATCAGTCTCGACGCGAAAGGTCGCATGGCCATACCGGTCAAGCAGCGGCAGCGTCTATTGGATGAATGCAATGGTCAGCTCGTGCTGACCATGTACAAAGATCCGTGCCTGATGCTTTATCCGTTGCCCGCGTGGGAAATTGTCGAGAAGCGGCTTAGCGACCTGTCGCCTCTGGATAATCAAGCGCAGTCGATTCGCCGTTTGATGATGGGTCATGCGACCGATGTCGAGATGGACAGTCACGGTCGCTTGTTGTTGCCGCCGTTGTTGCGAGAGTTGGCGCATTTGGAAAAAGATTCCGTGCTGGTTGGTCAAGGGGTGCGCTTCGATATCTGGAACGCGCGCACCTGGACCGAGCAGCGACAGGTATGGCAAGACGAGGCGGCTCAGGTGGACAAGATGCAATTGTCCGCTGAGTTGCTAGCACTAAAATTTTGAGCGGCGCAGCGCACGAATTCACGCACTGTCCGGTCATGTTGGACGAGGCGCTCGAGGCGCTCCACATTGATTCGGATGGGATCTACGTGGACGGTACCTTTGGGCGAGGTGGACATACAGAAGCAATGCTGCGACAGCTCGGGCCGCAGGGCCGGTTGTTGTCTATTGATAAAGACCCCGACGCGGTGCGCACAGCGCAGGTTCGTTTCGGGGCCGATGCTCGTTTTGCAATCGAGCGCGGCTCGTTTGCGCGCCTGCAAGAGTTCGTAGTGCAACGTGCCTGGTCAGGACAGGTGCGCGGCGTATTGTTGGATTTAGGTGTGTCATCGCCGCAGCTGGAAGACGCGCGGCGTGGTTTTAGCTTTCAGAACGATGGACCGTTGGATATGCGTATGGATCCCGACTCGGGCATGAGCGTTGCACAGTGGTTGGCGCGTGCGCAGGAACGCCAGATTGCTGATGTCATCAAAGAGCTCGGCGAAGAACGCTTTGCCCGCCGCATTGCGCGTTCGATTGTCGAAGCGCGGGTGACCACGCCGATTCTGACCACCTTGCAACTTGCCGAATTAATTTCCGGCGCGGTGCCGCGCCGTGAGCCGGGCAAACATCCGGCCACGCGCAGCTTTCAGGCGCTGCGCATTTTCATCAATCACGAGCTTGACGATTTAGCAGCGGCGCTGATGCAGGCGCTGGACGTGCTAGCGGAAGGTGGCCGTCTCGTCGTCATCAGCTTTCATTCGCTTGAAGACCGCATCGTTAAACAATTTTTTCGCGACCAGGCGGTCGGCGACAATTTTCCGCGTGGCCTGCCAGTGACGGCCGACCAGATGCGTCCACGGCTGCGGCTGGTTGGTAAAGCGAGCTATCCCAGCGAATCGGAAATTAATGTCAACCCACGCGCACGCAGCGCTGTGATGCGCATAGCGGAGAAGCTATGAGCGCACGCGCTATTTTAGTCGGGTTTTTAAGCTTGGCCGTGGTGTTATCAGCCTTGGGCGTGGTGTACAGCAAACATCAGACGCGGCGCCTATTTGTCGACGTGCAGCGACTTGAAACCGAGCGTGACCGCATGAACGTTGACTGGGGTCGTTTGCAGTTGGAGCAAAGCACGCTGGCCACGCAAGCACGCGTTGAAACTCTCGCGCACGGCAAGCTCGCCATGAATATTCCGCCGCAAAACAGCGTGGTGATCGTCGCACCATGAAACTGACTGGCCACCCTTATATGTTACGCCGCGCCTTTCTGGCTGCGGTGCTGGTGCTCGCGGCGATCTCGCTATTCGTTCGCGCGTTGCAGTTGCAAGTGCTCAATCAAGACTTTTTACGCGGGCAAGGTGAAGCGCGTTACGCACGCACGCTGCCGGTCGCCGCGCATCGCGGCATGATTCTGGATCGTCACGGCGAGACGTTGGCCGCCAGCACGCCGGTGGATTCGGTGTGGGTTAATCCGCAGGAATTCACCGCGACTCCGGCGGAATTTCGAGACCTGGCACGCTTGCTCGATACGCCTTCGGATGTCATCAACAGCACTATTTACGCGCACGCCGACGGCGAGTTCGCAACCATCAAACGCCAGATCAGTCCGGAGCGGGCGCAAGACGTGCTGGCGCTCAAAATTCCCGGTCTCGCGCTGCAACGCGAGTACCGGCGCTATTACCCGGCTGGTGAGGTAACCGCACACGTGTTGGGCTTCACCGATGTAGATGACAAAGGTCAGGAAGGGCTGGAATTAGCCTATGACGACGGGCTGCACGGCACGCCCGGCAAGCGCAAAATCATTCGTGATCCAGTCGGTCGCGTGGTTGAAGAAGTCGTCAGTGTGCGCGAGCCCGAGCCAGGTCGTGACGTCACCTTATCCATCGACCGGCGCGTGCAATATCTGGCCTACCGGGAATTAAAGGCTGCGGTGCAGCGTCATCATGCGCGCGCCGGTTCAGCGGTGGTGCTGGATGTGCAGACTGGTGAAGTCTTGGCGATGGTGAATCAACCGGCGTTTAATCCTAACAACCGCGACGAATTGCACGGCGATCACACCCGTAATCGGGTCGTGACCGATGTGTTTGAACCCGGCTCCACGGTCAAACCGTTTACCGTTGCTGCCGCGCTTGAAAGCGGCAAGTTTCGACCTGGCACCATGATTGACACGGCGCCGGGTTTGTTCAAGGTCGGTAACGCCACGGTGCGTGACGTACATAACTACGGGCGCATTGACGTCACCACGGTGTTGCAGAAATCCAGCAATGTTGGCGTGAGCAAAATGGCGCTGGAAATTCCGGCCGAGCAAATTTGGCATGCGTTCACGCGCGCCGGTTTCGGTGCAAAGGCGTCGGCGGATTTTCCTGGCGAAGTCAGTGGCGTATTAAAAAATTTCCGGCAATGGCACGACGTGGAACGGGTAACAGCGGCCTACGGTTATGGTGTTTCTGTCACCGCGTTGCAATTGGTGCGTGCCTACGCAGCGCTGGCCGATGACGGGCGTTTACGGCCGGTGTCATTTACGCGCATCGACGACCGCGCTCAAATTGTCAAGAACGCCGAACAAATGTTCCGTCCGGAACTAACCGCACAGTTGCGCCGCATGCTGGAAACCGTGTCACAAGAAGGTGGCACCGGCACCGAAGCGCGCGTGGCCGGATATCGCGTGGCGGGCAAGACCGGCACGGTGAAAAAGAGTCATGAGGGAGGCTACGCCGAGCATAGCTATCTGGCAGTGTTTGCCGGATTTGCACCGGTCAGCAATCCCCGCCTGGCCATGGTGGTGATGATTGATGAGCCGCAGGGTGAAGAATATTACGGTGGTCAAGTTGCGGCACCGGTGTTTGCAAATGTCATGTCGGATGCGCTGCGATTATTGAATATTGCGCCTGATGGAATTTACACCTCGCCCGCGCGGTTGGCCTTGCTGGAGAGGGGACGATGATGGCAGCGCATTCCGCACCCGCCGACATCATGCTCAGCGCGCTATTGGCGGGAATCGCCGATCTGCACAGCAGTGTTGATTGTCCAATTAAACGCATCACCACCGACAGTCGCGACGTGCGGGCCGGGGATTTATTTTGCGCACTGACCGGAACGCGCACGCAGGGTCATGACTTTATTGCGCACGCGCTCACAGCGGGTGCCGCAGCGGTGCTCTGGGACAAGCCACCCGGCATGGCGAGCCTCGACGCAGCCAAGTTAGCGCACGGCATGCGCCACAGCGTGCCGTTGATTGCGGTGGAAAATTTGCGTCCTCAGCTCGGCGTGATTGCAGCACGTTTTTTTGGCGATCCATCGCGCGCAATCGCGGTGTTCGGTGTCACCGGGACCAATGGCAAAACCTCATGCACTCAATTCATCGCGCGCGCGCTGCAGGTGGACGCGCCTTGCGGTGTCATCGGCACCTTGGGCAATGGTTTGATCAACGCGTTGGAGCCGACCGCCCACACCACGCCGGACGCCGTCACGGTGCAAGAATTGTTGGCAAAAATGCGCGCCAAGGGTGCGACTGCGGTGGCAATGGAAGTGTCATCGCACGGTCTGGATCAGGGGCGCGTCAACGGCGTGTTGTTCAAATGCGCGGTGTTCACCAATCTGAGTCGCGACCATCTCGATTACCACCACAACATGGATGCGTATGGTCAAGCTAAGGCACGTTTATTTTTCATGCCGGGTTTGCAGCACGCCGTGATCAACGCTGACGACTCGTTTGGTCGCTGGCTGTTAAGTCATGTTCCCGAAGGATTGAAAGTGCTGAGTTATGGCCTGCGCACCGACGGTCGTGAGCCGCGCCCGGCGCTGTACGCCGAGCATGTCGAGCTGCGGCCCGATGGGCTGCGCATGCGGATTGTATCGCCATGGGGCACGGCCGATATCGCCAGCCAATTGCTGGGCCGCTTTAATGTCAGCAATTTGCTCGCTGTGTTAGGTGCGCTGGTGGTCACCGGCATGCCGTTCGAGCGCGCCTGCGCGCGTGTGCAAGATCTCACCACAGTGCCAGGTCGTATGGAACGCTACGGCGGCGCCGGACAACCGCTGGTGGTGGTCGACTATGCGCACACGCCGGATGCGTTGCAGCACGTGTTGCAGGCCTTGCGGGAACATTGTCACGGCAAATTGCGTTGCGTGTTTGGTTGCGGTGGCGACCGGGATCGCGGCAAGCGACCGATCATGGGGCGCATCGCCGAAGCGACGGCGGATGAAGTTATCCTCACCGATGACAACCCGCGCAGTGAAGATCCCAGCGTGATTACACAAGATATTCTGGCGGGTATGCTCGAGCCACAACGCGTGCGTATCACGCATGAACGCGCGGCGGCGATTGCCGATGCCGTGCGCGCAAGCACTCCCGATGACGTGCTGTTAGTGGCAGGCAAGGGGCATGAGACTTATCAAATTGTTGGTGCACAGAAATTTGCGTTCAACGACGGCGAGCATGTTTTGACATTATTGCGTGAGGGCATCCGCTGATGGCAACCCCGCGCCCCAACCCCGATGCCTTGCTGCTTTCCGATGCTGCAATTGCAGTGCAAGGCGTGCTGCACGGCGACGACCGCAGCTTCACCGGTGCCAGCATGGATTCACGTCAGGTCGCTGCGAATGAATTGTTCATCGCCTTGCCCGGCACCCGCGTCGACGGTCATGACTTTTTAGCACTCGCGCGCGAGCGCGGCGCAGTCGCTGCGCTGGTGGAGAAGAAAGTTGCTGATCCGCTGCCGCAGTTGGTGGTCGCCGATGCGCGCTTGGCGTTGGGTCGACTGGCCGCGTGGTGGCGAACGCACTACACCTGCCCGGTGATTGGTTTGACCGGCAGCAACGGTAAAACCACGGTGAAAGAATTACTCGCCGTGATTCTCGAACGTTGCGGCGCAACCTTGGCAACGCAAGGCAATTTGAATAACGACATCGGCCTGCCGCTCACCTTGCTGCGGCTGCGCAGCAATCATCGTTACGCGGTCATCGAGATGGGTGCGAATCATCCCGGCGAGATCGCGTACTTGACCGGCATCGCACAACCGGACGTCGCGTTAATCAATAACGCCGGTCCTGCACATCTGGAAGGATTTGGCACAGTGGAAGGTGTCGCGCATGCAAAAGGTGAAATATTTTCCGGGCTGACGACCAAAGGTATAGCGGTGATCAATGCCGATGATGCTCACGTTTCGGTTTGGGAAAATATTCTGGCCGCACGTCGCATCGTGCGCTTTGGTTTGAGTGAGCGTGCCGACGTCAGCGCGCAGTGGGAAGGCGACGCTTTCGGCAGCCGGTTGCATTTGCGTACGCCTGCAGGCAGCGCGCACGCCACGCTGCATTTACCGGGGCAACACAATGTGTTGAACGCGTTGGCCGCGACGGCTGCGGCACTGGCGGTAAATATCAAGCTACCCGATATCGCATTAGGATTGGAGTCCGCGCGCGGTGCGCCGGGGCGGATGCAAATCAAAATCGGGCGCAACGACGCATGCATTATTGACGACACCTATAACGCCAATCCGGCTTCTGTGCAGGCGGCGCTCAATGTGCTCGCGTCCAGTCGCGGGCGCCGCATTTTGGTGTTGGGGGATCTGGCGGAATTGGGCGACGACAAAGTCGCGCTGCATCACAGCATTGGTGTCGCCGCGACAGCGGCAGGCATCGACGCGTTGTACACCGTCGGCACACTCAGCACGCATGCAGGCAGTGCGTTTCGTGGTGAACACCAGCATTTTGCAACTCAGGAGGAATTGATGGCGAATTTGATCCCGATGCTCGCGCTGGGCGTGACCGTTTTGGTGAAAGGCTCCCGCAGCGCGCACATGGAGCGCGTGGTCGGCGCGCTGACGGAGGGAGCGTAGCGATGCTTTATCACCTGACCCAACTGTTAGTGCCGACCTTCAGCGCTTTCAATGTATTTCAGTATTTAACGTTGCGCGCAATTCTGGGCGTACTAACGGCGCTGGCGATCAGCCTGGTCATCGGACCGGCAATGATCCGCAAGTTGACATTTTACAAAATCGGCCAAACGGTGCGCACCGATGGTCCGCAAACGCATCTGACCAAGTCCGGCACGCCGACCATGGGTGGTGCATTGATTCTGGTTGCGACTGGAATTGCGACTCTGTTGTGGGCGGACTTGACTAATCATTATGTGTGGATCGTGCTGCTGACGACCCTGGCGTTCGGCGTGATCGGTTGGGTTGACGATTACAAGAAACTCATCAAGAAAGACCCACGCGGATTGATCGCACGCTGGAAATACTTTTGGCAGTCAGTGTGCGGATTCGCTGCGGCGTTCGCGTTATTGGCCTCGGCGCAGGAGCCTGCCGCGACGCAACTGATCGTGCCGTTTTTCAAAAACATCTCAATCGAGCTGGGCGTGTTTTATCTGTTTACCACCTATTTGGTGATTGTTGGATCAAGCAACGCGGTCAATCTCACCGACGGCCTCGACGGCTTAGCCATCATGCCGACGGTGCTGGTGGCGGGTGCGCTCGGCGTGTTCGCGTATCTCAGCGGCAACGTCAAGTTCGCGGAATATCTGGTCATCCCGCACATCACCCACGCTGGCGAAACCGTGGTGTTTTGTGGCGCGCTAGTGGGAGCGGGTCTCGGCTTTTTATGGTTCAACACCTATCCGGCCATGGTGTTCATGGGCGATGTCGGCGCGCTCGCGCTGGGCGCCGCCTTGGGAGTGATGGCGGTGATCGTGCGTCAGGAACTGGTGCTGTTCATCATGGGCGGCGTGTTCGTGATGGAAACCGTATCGGTGATCTTGCAGGTCGCGTCGTTCAAGCTAACCGGGAAACGCATATTCAAAATGGCACCGTTGCATCACCACTATGAATTAAAAGGCTGGCCCGAGCCGCGCGTGATCGTGCGCT
Source organism: Gammaproteobacteria bacterium (assembly GCA_031370545.1). Lineage (GTDB taxonomy): Bacteria > Pseudomonadota > Gammaproteobacteria > SG8-11 > SG8-11 > UBA6921. The sequence goes on along the minus strand of JANMQQ010000072.1, from coordinate 5,279 downwards.
TCTGGATTATCACTGTGGTTTTGGTGCTGGCCGGATTGGCGACGTTGAAGATTCGTTAGGGCGTTCTGTGCCGGAATTAATTTTGAGGCACGGCACGATTTAAACGAAGAATTCCTTCCTCCTGCAAGGGGGAAGGGCAGGATGGGGGTGATGGTTAAGGAAGTGTGCTTGCACACCCCCATCCCAGCCTTCCCCCTTGCAGGGGGAAGGAGCGCCAAAGTCGTAGGGCGAGGTTGTGGGCAATTTTAAACTGTCGAGTGAAGTCATTTATATGAGGCAAGCTTTGGCACCAGTGATTACACAAACCGGCCCCCAAGCACTGCGGACGCTGATCGTCGGCCTCGGTGAGACCGGGTACTCGGTTGCGCGCTTTCTGGCAGCGCGGGGTATGCCGATTGCGGGTACCGACAGTCGCGTTCAGCCTCCGGCGCTGGAGCGGTTGCGCGAAACCTTGCCCGACGTTGCATTGTTTCTTGGCGGTTTCGATTCGGTTGCATTCGATGCAGCCGACCAGCTGATCGTGTCGCCGGGCGTGTCGCTTAATGAGCCCGCCATCGTGCAAGCGCGCGCGCGCGGAGTGCCGGTGCTTGGTGATGTGGAATTGTTCGCGCGCTATGTCGATGCTCCGGTGGTGGCGATTACTGGCTCCAACGGCAAAAGCACGGTGACCACGCTGTTCGGCGCGATGGCGAAACATTGCGGCTTCGACGCGCGGGTCGGCGGAAACCTCGGCATCCCCGCGCTGGATTTACTGACCGAGTCGCAGCGTCGCGACAGCCCGGGCGCTATGAAGCATGAATCCTCCGCGCCCGTGCTGTACGTGCTGGAATTGTCAAGCTTCCAGCTCGAAACGACTGCGTCGTTGCGTACGCGCGCTGCGGTGGTTCTCAACATCAGCGCCGATCACATGGATCGCCACGCGAATCTAGGCGAATACGCGGCTGCCAAGCAGCGCATCTTTGCGCGCAGCGAAGTGATGGTGGTGAACGCTGACGACCCGGTAGTGACGGCGATGCTGGAGCCGCGTCGTCGCGTATTGCGCTTCGGGCTGCGCACACCGGCCGATGAGCAGTTTTTTGGCATTCGCAACGTCGGTATTTCCACCTGGCTTGCGCGCGGCGACACCCATTTGATCGACGTGCGCGAGCTGCGCATCACCGGCAAGCACAACTGGGCCAATGCGTTGGCGGCGTTGGCGTTAGGCGACGCGGCCGGGTTGCCCATGAACCTGATGCTGGAAGCGCTCAGCCAGTTCACCGGCTTGCCGCATCGCATGCAACAGGTTCGTGAAATCCAGGGCGTGACATTTTATAACGACTCGAAAGGTACCAATGTCGGCGCCACGCTGGCAGCCATCTCGGGCGCGCCCGGACCGGTGGTGTTGATTGCGGGCGGCGAAGGCAAGGGCCAGGACTTTGCACCGTTGCGTAGCGCATTGAAATCCAAAGGTCGCGCCGTCGTGTTGATCGGTCGCGATGCGGCGTTGATCGAAGCTGCGTTGGCCGGTGTGGTGCCTACGGTCAACGCGCTGGATATGGACGATGCCGTGGCACAGGCACGTAGCTTGGCGCAGCCGGGCGATTGTGTACTGCTGTCTCCGGCGTGTGCCAGCTTTGACATGTTTCGCAACTATGCGCATCGCGGCGAAGTATTTTGCGCCGCCGTGCAGCAGGTCACCACATGATGCGCGTTGCCACCGTTGGTACTGATTTAAAAAATGTCACGACACGCAAGCGGATTGCCCCGTCCATTGACTACTGGCTGGTCGCGACCTTGCTCGCATTGCTGGCGATTGGCTTGGTGCTGGTATTTTCTGCGTCCGTCACCTTGGCCGAGGCGAAATACCACGACCCCCTGCATTTCCTGTATCGCCATCTCATGTTCACAGCTATCGGTGTCGGCCTGGGATTGGTGGCGGCAAGCTTCCCCTTGTCGCGCTGGCAAGCTCTGGCCCCTATGCTATTGCTGGTTGCCGTAGTGTTATTAATCGCCGTGTTAATTCCTGATATTGGGCACAAAGCCAACGGCAGTCGTCGTTGGATCGGGCTGGCCGGAATGTATTTTCAACCTTCCGAAGTCATGAAGCTGAGCATGGTGATTTTCATGGCCGCGTATCTTGCGCGCCATGCGGATGCAGTTCGCACCAGCTTGCAAGGATTCGGCAAACCGCTGGTCCTGCTGGTGGTAGTCGCTGGCTTGCTGATGATTGAGCCCGACTTTGGTTCCACTGCGGTGCTCGCGGCTACGGTTCTCAGTTTATTGTTTCTGGCGGGCATGCGGTTATGGCCATTTGCGTTGCTGGCGGGCGTGATTGGTACCGGTCTTGTCACTTTAGCGCTGACCGCGCCGTATCGCCTGGAACGGCTGACCTCGTTCATGAATCCGTGGGCCGATCCCTTCAACAGTGGGTTTCAGTTAACGCAGGCACTGATCGCGTTTGGACGCGGCGGCTGGTTCGGCGTGGGGCTGGGCGGCAGCGTACAGAAACTAAATTATCTGCCCGAAGCGCACACCGATTTTGTGTTCGCAATATTGGCCGAAGAAATGGGCTTGATTGGCAGCATGCTGGTGATCGGCCTGTTCGCGCTAGTGATCGCGCGCGCCTGGATGATCGCTGCACGCGCCGAGCACAGCGGCAACGCCTTCGCTGCGTACCTCGCCTACGGTATCGCCCTCTGGCTGGGCTTGCAGGCATTAGTCAACATCGGCGTCAACATGGGCGTACTGCCGACCAAGGGCCTGACCTTGCCATTATTGAGTTACGGTGGCAGCAGCCAGGTGATCACCCTGATTGCATGCGCGTTGCTGTTGCGCGTGGATTACGACACGCGTGACGCACGGCGAGGACGAGCTCATGTCTGACGCGCGCGACTTCACTACCACACCTGAAATGTACGCGCGCTTACGCGTGCTAATCATGGCAGGTGGTACCGGTGGTCACGTGTTTCCCGCGTTGGCCGTCGCGCAACACTTACGCACGCTCGGCGCACAGGTAGCCTGGTTGGGAACGCGACGCGGACTCGAGTCTGATGTGGTTCCCAAGGCGGGCATTGAACTGCATTTTCTTTCCATCGGCGGCCTGCGCGGCAAAGGCGTGTTGACGCTGTTACTTGCGCCCTTCAAGTTGCTGTTGGCGATCTCGCAGGCAGTGCTGATCGTGAGCCGCTATCGTCCCAGCGTGGTGTTGGGACTGGGCGGCTTCGTCACCGGGCCGGGGGGCGTAGGTGCCTGGTTGTTACGTAAGCCGCTGGTGATCCACGAGCAGAATGCGCTGCCCGGCATGACCAATCGCTGGCTGGCACGAATTGCCGTGTGCGTTCTCGAAGCCTTCCCCGGTGCATTCCCGGCGAGCACCGGTGCAATGACGACGGGAAATCCGTTGCGCTCGGAAATTGTCGCGCTCCTACCCCCGCCGCAACGTTTTGCGGCGCGCGACGGCAAGCTGCGTCTGTTGGTGTTGGGCGGCAGCTTAGGAGCGCAAGCGCTGAATTCGGCGGTCCCTGCCGCGCTGGCGCTATTGCCGGAAGCGCAGCGCCCGAAGGTGTTGCATCAGGCGGGCAAGCGCCACATTGAAGAGACGCAGAAATTTTACAAATACGCGCAGACGCAGGGTGATGTGGTGGAGTTCATCGCCGACATGGCCGAAGCCTATGCCTGGGCTGACGTGGTGTTGTGCCGTGCGGGCGCGCTCACGGTGTCAGAACTTGCAGCGGCCGGAGTAGCGGCGATCCTGGTGCCCTACCCGCACGCGGTCGACGATCACCAGACGGTGAATGCCGGTTATCTCACCGAGGCGGGCGCCGCGTTGTTGGTGCAACAAACACAATTGACCGCCAAACATCTTGCCGAATTGCTTCAGTCGTTCAATGAAAACGGCGCCCCGGCGCGCACACGTTTGTTGCGAATGGCGATTGCAGCACGCGGTCTGGCGCAGCCCAACGCGACTGAGCTGGTAGCGCAACACGTGGTACGTGCGGCCCTGCAAGGGGGCGCGTCATGACTGTTGGTACGACACAGGTGTTGGGCGCGGGTGCGACCATGCGGCGGATCAAACGCATTCACTTCGTGGGTATCGGCGGCTCCGGTATGGGCGGCATTGCTGAAGTGTTAATCAATCTTGGCTATGTGGTGTCAGGTTCTGACTTAAGAGCCAACGTGGTAACGCAGCGGCTGATCCAGGCGGGCGCGCAGGTCAAAATCGGCCACGCGGCTGAACATGTCACCGGCTCCAACGTGGTGGTGGTGTCGAGCGCCGTGGATGAAAATAATCCCGAGGTGCTCAGCGCGCGTGCGCAACGCATCCCAGTGGTACCGCGCGCGGAAATGCTGGCGGAGTTGATGCGCTTTCGCTACGGCATCGCAGTGGCTGGCACGCACGGCAAGACCACGACCACCAGCCTGGTTGCAAGTTTGCTGGCAGAAGGCGGGCTCGATCCGACCTTCGTGATCGGCGGACGCTTGAACAGCGCCGGGGCGCACGCGCGCCTGGGTGCAAGTCAATACCTGGTCGCGGAAGCGGATGAAAGCGACGCGTCGTTTTTGTATTTGCAGCCGGTGTTGGCCATTGTCACCAACATCGACGCTGATCATATGGAAACCTACGGCGGCGATTTTTCGCGCCTGCGCGCCACGTTTCTGGAATTTCTGCATCACCTGCCGTTTTATGGGCTGGCCGTATTATGTGTCGACGATCCGGTGGTGCGCGCAGCACTTAAGGAAGTCACGCGCCCGGTCTTGACCTATGGTCTGACCGATGCGGCTGACGTATACGCAACCGATCTGCGCCGTGATCGCATGCGCACCCATTTCCGCGTACATCGTGCTAACAGCGATCAAGTTCTGGAAGTTGAATTGAATCTGCCGGGTCGCCACAACGTGCTCAATGCCTTGGCCGCGATTGCGGTCGCGCATGAAGTGGGTGTCAGTGACGACGCAATCGTGCGCGGGCTGGCCAATTTCAAAGGCGTCGGACGTCGACTTCAAGAGCAGGGCGAGCTGCAAGGTAAGCAAGGGCACGCGCTGTTGATCGACGACTACGGCCATCATCCGCGCGAAGTGGCTGCGGTGCTTGAAGCGATCCGCAACGCGTTTCCCGGCAAGCGCCTGGTGTTGTGCTTTCAGCCGCACCGTTATACCCGCACGCGCGATTTGTTTGAAGACTTCGCCATTACCTTGTCGCAAGTGGATGTGTTGTTGCTGCTCGAGGTCTATGCCGCAGGCGAGGCGCCGATCGCTAATGCAGATGGCCGCATGCTGTGCCGTGCGATCCGCGCGCGCGG
>JANMQQ010000058.1:0-7207 GCA_031370545.1 Gammaproteobacteria bacterium | reverse complement strand
CGACGGCCGCTTTGTGTCCAGCGGTCACGACCACACGCTGCGGCTGTGGGATGCGCAGCAGGAACACGCGCTGCGCGTCTTTTTCGGCCACCAAGATTTGGTTAGCAGCGTCGCAGCACTGGGCGACGGCCGCTTTGTGTCCGGCAGTCACGACTACACGCTGCGGCTGTGGGATGCGCAGCAGGAACACGCGTTACGCGTCTTTTTCGGCCACGAAGATTGGGTTCGCAGCATCGCGGTGCTGGGCGAAGGCCGCTTTGTGTCCGGCAGTCACGACTACACGCTGCGGCTGTGGGATGCGCAGCAGGACCAAGCACTGCGCGTGTTTGTCGGCCACGAAGGTTGGGTTCATAGCATCGCGGTGCTGGGCGAAGGCCGCTTTGTGTCCGGCAGTCACGACCGCACACTGCGGCTGTGGGATGCGCAGCAGGAACACGCGGTGCGCGTGTTTGTCGGCCACAAAGGTTGGGTTTTCAGCCTCGCGGCGCTGGGCGATGGCCGCTTTGTGTCCGGCAGTGGCGACCGCACGTTGCGGCTGTGGGATGCGCAGCAGGAACACGCGCTGCGCGTGTTTGTCGGCCACGAAGATTTGGTTAGCAGCGTCGCAGCGTTGGGTAACGGCCGCTTTGTGTCCGGCAGTCACGACCGCACGTTGCGACTGTGGAATATGGATCAGGAGCAAGCTCTGCATGTGTTTCGCGGTCACAAAGGTTCGGTCACCAGCCTCGCGGCGCTGAGTGACGGCCGCTTCGTCTCCGGTAGTCAGGATGGGACGGTTCGCCTGTGGGATATGGAACAGGAGCAGTATCTGCACATATTTGACGGCCACCTCGGGCCAGTGACCGCGCTCGCCGTGCTCAACCAAGACAATTTTATCAGCACTGGCCCCGACGGCATGCGTTGGTGGAACGTCGCGCAAGCGCGTTGTATCCGCTGGCAGATCATATTGAACAGCGAAGTCGTGATGACCGCCGACGCCACCGGCCTGCATTTCGTCCGCTGCGATGATCTACCATGGAGAACTGTCAAGACCAGCACCGCCCCGCGCCCGCTACCTTGCGATGAACTGTTGCACCGCTACGCCCGCTTCAACGCCGACCACCGCTGGCTGCTGCCGGTCTACGAGTATCCGGATCGCTTCCGCTGGGACAACGACGACCAACCAAAAAGGCTCACCTTACCCTGGCCGGACGGATTCGATTTCCAGGCAGTGTTGGGACGCGCGCGCGAAGAGCCCGAATAACCCTGCATGCGCGCGCTGTGCGCAAAGTTTCAGCGTGAGTTGAAAATGATGATGCCCACGCCGGAAAAAATCAGCGCAGCGCCAAGTACCACGGCGGGGTTTAACGCGCTCTCGCGAAACAGCGCGTAGGCAAACAATGCGACGAACAAGGGGTAGGAAATTTCTATCAGACTCGCAAGCGTAGCGTTCTTGGCGGTGATCGACATCAGCAGCAGCACCGAAGCAGCACTGCCGGTCAGTGCAATGACTAGAATTCCCCATTGCTCGCTGGGCGGCAGTGTGCGTGCAATCGCCACATCCGCTGCGACTTGTCGATGAAAGACTAGCGCAATAAGCACGATGGGGACCGCTGTGAGCAACAACACCGAGGTCAGCGAAATCCGTTTCAGCGCGTGATCCAGCAAGGGGTAGTGCAGACCCCACACTACCGCAGCGGCAAAAGCAGTGACGTACCATGGGAGGTGCATAAGAGATTAGCGCGCCGTCAGAGAAAATTATTGCCGCGGGATGCGGAAACGCTGACCGGGACGAATGATGGACTGCCGGGTCAAGTCGTTGGACGCCAGCAATTTCGCGACAGTGATTCCGTAATTCGTCGCAATCTTGACCGGCGTCTCGCCCTTGCGTACCACGTGGAAGATGTCTGCGTCGGTGGCGGCAGATTCCGGCACGTCCGCTGGTCCCGCAACGTCGTGGGTACCTTCGGCCACCAACAGCTTGTCACCAATGCGCACCACATCGTCATTCGCCGCACGATTGTTCAGTGCTTGCAGCGCAGCGACCTCCATACCGTACTGAGCGGCGATGCCAAACAATGTGTCATGACGGCGCACCACATGATAACTGTTTGCCGTCGACACGGGCTTGGATACGAGATCAACCGGTGGCGCTGTCACAGGAGTAGCCACGACCAAATTTAATTTTTCGGATTGCGGCTTGCCCGGCAACCACACTTCGATGCCAGCAGGCAAAGGTAACTCTCCGCGCGCGGCGCGACGACTCCAAGCCGGGTTTAGCTCGGTGATTTGCTTGAGGCTGACCTCGTGTAACTTGGCTAACTGGCTGGCGGACATCTTGCGGTCCAGCACGACCATTTGAAATTCCAACGGGGGCTCGGGGCGCACGCCGTCCGCAAAGAAGTCGTTCGGATGAGTCGCGACATCGCGCGCGGCGAGGAATTCGGTGTAGAAATTTTTCGATGCAAAGCCGAAACTGCGCGACTGATATTCCCTTACCGCCTGAGCAAAATCATCGCCCACCGTTTTCTTTGCGCGCAGCATGCCTTCGATACCGTGATTGTATGAAGTGACCGCATAGGCCCAATTACCCAAGGTGTCGTAAGCGTGCGCCAGATAACGCGCGGCACCGCGCGCAGAAGCAACCGGATCCAGACGTTCGTCGATGGCCGAATTCATTTTCAGGAATATCCGCCCCGCGCCGCGCGTAAATTGCCACACCCCGACTGCCCCTGCCGATGAGCGTGCGCTGGTTTGAAACGACGATTCGACATGCGGCAAAAAGGCCAAATCGGTAGGCAAACCGGCGTCGCTAAAAATGCGTCGAAATGTTGCGTCGTAGCGGCCGCTGATTTCCAGACCGCGCCGGAAACGTTCGCGCAAACCGCGCTGCGAACGCAGCCGCTCGGCCGCGCCTGCCACTGCATTTTCCCCAGCGACAGATTGAATACGAAACAACAATTCGCGCTCGGCATCGCTTAACAATGATGGCGTTTTATAGCGCTGGGCCAATGACTGGAGCTGCACTTGCAACGCCAGGCGGCGATCTTCGACGAATTTTTTTTGTGCAGCGGTGTAACCTTCACTGGCTTCACCGGGCAAGTCGATCACTTCATACACAATGCCGGGGTAATCCATGTCATGCAGCGCGACTTGACCCAAACTCCAGTGACCATACACGCTGCGCCAGAAACCGACTTGCTCGGCCAATGCAGCGGGACGGGGAAAGGGATCAGGAGTTGACTCATTCGGTAGGCGCACGATTGACCCGCTCGCGGGCGCCGACTGTGCGCTGCCTGCAACCGAACAACCCAGAAACAACCACGTGAAGAACGACGTGTAACGCAGCTTCATAGTCATAGCGGACTTCCACCCCAGGGTCACAAGTTAACGCGCCGCCCCATTAATAACTGGGAGAATCCAACCGCGGCCATGATTGCATTGTGTAATATACCAAACTTCCCCGCGTCCCAGCATGGCTGCGGGTGCGATGCGATATCGGCAAAACGAGCGCCGAGATATTAGGGATCAAGCTGTCACATAATTGGCACTTTATTGACTGGGTGAAGTACGTCTGAATGTTCCCTTTGCTAGTGTGGTTCAAAAAACTCAACGCTAAACGCGCCGCAATTCCGCATTTTTGGCGCTGGCTGCTGCTCGTCATCACGGTTATTGGCATGCTCACATCATGGGCCTATGTCAGCTACCTCGACTCAGTGGTGAAAGCCAAATTTGAGGGCAAGCGCTGGGCGTTGCCTGCCCGCGTGTATGCCCGCCCATTGGAGCTTTATCCGGGAATGAGCATGACCTCGGGTCAGTTTGTGCAGGAGCTCACCAGCCTGGGTTACTACGATGCGCCGACGCCGAAAAGTTCGGGCAGCTACCGCCGCAAAGGCAATTCATTTTCTGTCATCACCCGGGCTGCGACATTTTGGGACGGCAAAGAGCCCTCCATCGCGTTTCGTGCCGAGTTCAGTGATGGCGTGCTCAATAGCCTGACGCGTGCCACCGGCAATGAGGCCTTGAATCTGGTGCGGTTCGATCCGATGCAGATCGGCAGCATTTATCCCGCGCACAATGAAGACCGCATATTAGTCAAGCTCAGCGACGTGCCGCCGCTGTTGATCAAGGCGCTGCTGGCCATTGAGGATCGTGACTTTTATGAACACCATGGCATTGCGCCACGCGCAATGTTCCGCGCGTTGTTTGCCAACCTGCGCGCGGGCGGCACGGTGCAAGGCGGCAGCACCATCACCCAGCAATTAGTGAAAAATTTCTTCCTCACCAACGAGCGCACGCTCACGCGCAAGATTAATGAAATCATCATGGCGCTGGAGCTGGAGCGGCGCTACGGCAAAGCTGAGATTCTCGAAACTTATCTCAACGAAATTTATCTGGGCCAGGACGGCGCACGCTCCATTCACGGCTTCGGCCTGGCCAGCCAGTTTTATTTCGGGCGACCGCTGACTGAGCTGCGCACCGAGCACATCGCGCTGCTGGTTGCGCTGGTCAAAGGCCCGTCATTTTATGATCCACGTCGCCATCAACAACGCACCCGCCAGCGCCGTGACTTGGTATTGGATACCTTGCTCTCGCTCAACGAGATTAATGATAAAGAGCTCAAGCGCGCCAAGGTGGCCGATCTTGGCATTACCAAAGTCGCTGCCAGCGGTGTGACGCCCTTCCCCGCTTTTCTGGATTTGGTGCGCGACCAGTTGATCCGCGATTACCGCGAGGAAGATCTGACCAGCGAAGGCCTGCAAATTTTCACCACGCTTGATCCGTTGGTGCAGCGCTCTGCGGATCGCGCGATGGTTAACCAGATTCATCAAATTGAAAAGTCCAGGCGCCTGCCTCCCGGAGAACTGCAAGGCGCGGCCGTGGTTGTGAATGTCGAAGGTGCCGAAGTATTAGCAGTGGTCGGCGGGCGCGATCCGAATTTTGCAGGCTTTAACCGGGCTCGTGATGCGGTGCGGCAAATTGGCTCGCTGGTGAAACCTGCCGTTTATCTTACCGCTCTCAAAAACCCGCAAAATTACACACCGGTAACGCTGCTCGACGACACTGCGGTGTCGCTTAAAGCCGGTGACGGCAAGCAATGGACGCCGGAGAACTACGACCACCAGGAGCATGGTGAAGTCCCGCTCTATCAAGCGCTGGCAAATTCTTACAATCTCGCAACTGCACACTTAGGCATGGCGGTGGGCTTGCCTAATATTGTCGACACCCTGCACGCGTTAGGTGTGGAGCGCGAGATCGACGCCTATCCGTCGTTGTTGTTGGGTGCCGCTTCGCTCACGCCGTTGGAAGTCACGCAGATGTATCACACGCTGGCGAATGGCGGCTTTCATGCGCCGTTGCGTGCGATCAACGCGGTACTGACAGCGGACGGAAAACCTTTGCAGCGGTTTCCGTTGTCTATCGAACGGACAGTCGATGCTTCAGCGGTGTATTTGGTCAACACCATCATGCAGAACGCGGTGCGCGAAGGCACCGGGCGTTCGTTGTATTCCATGGTGCCATCCTCACTGGCGGTGGCTGGGAAAACCGGCACATCCAACGATTTGCGTGACAGTTGGTTCGCGGGCTTCACCCATGATCGCCTCGCCGTCACCTGGATGGGTCGGGATGATGATCGCCCGGCCCGTTTGACTGGTGCTGAGGGCGCGCTGCGTGTGTGGGGCGACTTGATGAGCGGCATCAGCGCACAGCCTGGCGTGTGGGCGGTGCCGGATAACGTGGAGCTGGTATGGATCGACCCGGCCACCAATCTGCGCGGCGACGACGCATGCCCGGGAGCGGTACAATTGGGCTTCATTGCGGGTTCAGCACCCACGAATTATTCACCCTGTACCGGCTTGAGCGGAACAGTAGACCAAACCATAGATTGGATCAGAGGACTCTTTCAGTGACGCGTTTTACACGGCAACCCCTGTGGTGGGCCACCAGCATTTTAATCATCAAACTTAGCGGTTGTGCTACAACCGGCACGACGCCGCCTTCTGATGTCAAAACCGGGAACCCAACCAGCGGCACGCCATCCACCACCACGACTCGCGAACCACTCGCACCCATTGAAGAACCCGCTCGCTCCGCGACCGTCCCGCCGCCGGAGTACACCGATGCACAGACCACCACCCATCCGGCGGTGCTCGCGCTCTTAAGCGAAGCCACGCAACAAGAAGCCAGCGGCGATCCAGAAGTCGCCGCCGCCAAACTCGAACGCGCTTTGCGCATCGAGCCAAGAAATGCCGTGCTCTGGCACCATCTCGCCGCCGTGCGTTTACGCCAGGGGCAAACGCAGCTTGCAGTGAGCCTCGCGCAAAAATCCAACAGCTTCGCGGCACGCGACACTGAGCTGCTGGAACGCAATCAACTCATTATTGAGCAGGCGCGGGCGCGGAACTAACAACCATGGATACGGTAGTTTGGTTGACCAAAAGCAAGAATCAGAGTTGCGCTGCTTACCACGCCTTACCGCTTTAAATGGGTGTAATTGGGTGTAGTATTGGTTAAATGCCCCAATTCAATACCCTGCAAATTACCCCGGACATCCTGAGCCTGATCGCCAGGATCGACGAGTTCAAAGGCGCATGGCGTGCGCTGAGTACGCTCGCTCCTGATCGTCTGTCGGCTCTACGTCGCGTCGCCACCATTGAAAGCATTGGTTCGTCCACTCGCATCGAAGGCAGCAAGCTCTCCGACCGGGACGTTGAGCGCCTGCTGTCCAATTTGCAAATCCAGTCTTTCGCCTCCCGCGACGAGCAGGAGGTCGCCGGTTATGCCGAGCTAATGGAACTCGTATTTAATTCGTGGCAAGACATTCCCTTTACCGAAAACCACATCAAGCAGTTGCATCAAATCCTGCTCCGCCATAGCGCGAAAGACACTTGGCATCGCGGCAATTACAAAACAAACACCAACAGCGTAGCGGCCTTCGACGAGAACGGCGCGCAGATCGGCATCGTGTTCCAGACCGCGGCACCATTCGATACGCCGCGCCTGATGACCGAGCTGATGACCTGGATTCAGCAGGAACGTGAGACTCATCACCTGCACCCGCTGCTGGTCAGCGCGCTGTGTGTTGTCGTGTTTCTGGAAATTCACCCGTTCCAGGATGGCAACGGTCGGCTCAGCCGGGCGCTGACAACGCTGCTGCTTCTGCAGGCGGGCTACGCGTACGTACCGTACAGTTCGTTGGAGAGTGTGATTGAACAAAACAAGGAAG
>JANMQQ010000447.1:0-17647 GCA_031370545.1 Gammaproteobacteria bacterium | reverse complement strand
CGGTGCGGTGTGGGCGCGACACACGTTATCGGTAAAAACAATTTTCGGTTTGGGTTTAGGAGTGATGGGGGTTGCGATCCTGGTGGGCTTCGACGAAATCACCCTGCGGCCGGGAGCGGGTGTCGCGATCCTGGCTGCACTGTGCGCGGCATGCTCCTACGGCATTGCAAACCTCTACGCTAAAGCTGCCAAGTCAGTCGAACCATTTGCCAACGCGCACGGCAGCATGTGGGGAGCAACGCTGTTAATCGCTCCAGCGCTTCCGTTCTTTCCAGCCAGCGCGGTGCCAGGTGTAGGCGTCATGGCGGCGGTGTTAGCGTTGGGCGTGCTGTGTACCGGAATTGCTTATCTGCTGTATTTTCGTTTACTTGCAGATTTGGGTGCGGAATCAGCGCTGACTGTGACGTTTCTAATTCCTGTGTTTGGCGTTCTCTGGGGATTTTTGTTCCTTGATGAAGCGGTGGGCTGGCACACGGTCGTCGGCTCAGTCACGGTAATGATTGGGACCGCGCTGGTGACTAATTTTTCACCGATTCAACTATTTGCAAAGCGGGTTGATGCGAATGCGTGATGCGCTATTAGACGATCACGCGCGGCACTATGCGACCGTTGCGCGTGCCATTGCGTACATTCGTGCAAACGCTTATCGACAACCTGCATTGAGCGAGATTGCGACAGCCGTAAGCCTGAGCGAGCACCACTTGCAACGCGTTTTTTCGGAATGGGCGGGTGTGTCGCCCAAACGTTTCCTGCAATATGTCACGAAAGAGCACGCGCGGCGGGCGCTGCGTGAATCATCCGAGAAGGAGCACATGGAGCGAAGCGAGTGCGACGACCCCCGAGTAGCCGTAGGAGCCGGGGGTTTTGTCGGAGTCCGCACGTGAGTGCGGGTGTAGACAAAACACAAGGCAACCGACACGGCGTAGAGTCATTTGTGGGAGTCATGGCGCGCCGCGGTGTGGCGTGTCGTGACGGACGCAGGACGGCTCGGGCCGCCGCAGGCATACCCGCCGCCAATTTTTCGCTCCCGAGGGGGACTTGGATGTCCCGTCGGGTTTCGCGAAAAATGGCGACGCAATCGTATTCTTAGCGCGGCGTGTGACATTGGGCTTTCCGGTTCGAGTCGCCTGCATGATTTGATGGTGTTGTGCGAGGCGATGACGCCTGGTGAAATTAGATCTTTGGGAGCTGGATTTGACATTAAATTCGGCTGCGCAGCTACGCCCTTCGGTGATGCGCTGCTTGGCTGGACTTCGCGTGGAATTTGCTACTTTGAATTTCACGACGGCGATGTCGAAGCCAAATCAACAGCGCTTCAGGCACAGTGGCCCGCCGCGATGTTGCAACGCGATGATGAGCACGCCGCTGATTTAACGCGGTAGATGTTTCCGTCCGTTCCCCAGCCAGGAAAATTGCATCTGGTTTTACGCGGCACAAATTTTCAGTTAAAAGTTTGGGAAGCGCTGTTAAAAATCGTGCCTGGTCAGCGCCTCTCATACAGTCAGCTCGCGTCGTTAATTGGTGCACCGAACGCGCAACGTGCGGTCGGCACTGCCGCTGGGCGCCAACTGAGGTCGGTCGTCAATAGTGGGCGCCATCCCCATCAAGCTTCTGCCTGTTGTTGACGCCTTGTACCACAACGAGGGCATCCTCTTTTTCAAACCTACCTCAAATCTGCAGTACAAGCGTCTTAAGCTCCAATCAAGGCTTTCGCGTCACTATAGCTTCCAAATAAATCAATCGTCCCGGGAAGTGACAGATTGTGGTCAACCTAATTCGAACTACATATTTCGGCAAGTACCGAGAAATCGTCTGGGCAGTAGCGATGTTCTTGCTGCTCGATCTGGCTATTTTGATCCTTAATTTTTATATCTCGTTCCAGATTACATCGAACGTTGAGGCTATCAATATCGCCGGACGGCAACGTATGTTGTCGCAACGTATAACGAAAGAATTACTCATCGCGGCGCGGGACTACGCCCAGGATATCTCGATACTTCCGAGTCTCAACGATCTACATAAGACGGTTACGCTGTTTGATGATGTGCTGACCGCATTCGAAAAGGGTGGAGCGGTACCCGGGAGCGAGGGCCAAGCCGTTTTGGTGAGAGCCGTGTTATCGCCTGAAGGTCGCTCGGTGGTGGCGGAGGCTCAAGCGGTTTGGCTTCCGATCAAGAATGTCGTCGAGCCGCTCCTGGTCGACAATAACTACGGCTCGGCCTCGCTCGAAAATGCGGTGCGCGTCGCACGCGAACGCAATGTGCAACTGCTGGGATTGATGAACAAACTGACCAAGCAATTGGCAGACACCGCGCTTCGGGAGGCGAGCGAGCTTCGGTTGATTCAATCTGCGGGAATCGCGCTGGCGTTAATGAACTTCGTTTTCATTCTGTTTAAATTCATTGCCCGCTTACGAATCACTGATCGTAAAGTCGAGGTAGCGCAAAAAGAAACTGCCAATATTCTCGGCACCGTCAAGGAAGGGTTGTTCCTGATCGATTCAAACTTTTGCTTCGGCACGCAGTATTCCGCGTCGTTAGCAACCATCTTCGGCGGGGAGATCACTCCGGGAGGCGATTTCCGCGAGCTGTTGCGCTCAATGATCCATGCGGATATGTTTCCGTCGGCAGTCGACTACATCGACCTGTTATTCGGCGACCGGGTGAAGGAATCCTTGGTATTCGAGCTCAATCCGCTGACCTCCATTGAAGTCATGGTGCCGCATCGTAATGGAACCTTTGTACGGCGCTTCCTGACGTTGCAATTCAATCGAGTGCTGCGCGAGCAAAAGATATCCCATTTGCTGGTCACAGTTTCGGATGTGACCGAGCAGGTGGTACTGCAGCGCGAGCTTGCAGCGGAAAAAAAGAAGAGCAAGGGGGAACTTGCCGTGCTGCTGGACTTGCTGAAAGTCGACCCGTCGACGCTGAATCAATTCCTCAATTCGACGGAAAAGGCGCTGCTCGAAATTAACGAACAACTGCGCAGTGTCAAAGGCACCGAGCATGATATCCAGCTGCTGATTGCGCGAGTTTTTCGCCATATTCATACGCTGAAGGGTGATGCCGCCGCCTTGGGTTTGCGTCCATTTGAAGATCTCGCCCACCGGTTTGAAACACTGCTCGTGCAGCTCCGCGAAAAAGGCACCGTCACCGGCAGCGATCTCATCGCCATGCCGTTGCCGCTGGACGAGCTGTTTGAGCGCGTGGCGGTGGTGCGCGATCTCGCCAGCCGACTTGCCGGGTACAACGACGCGTTTACCCCGAAGTCAGGAAGCGCGGGTGTCGTCGAGGATTTGACTGAGCTTGCACAACGTATTGCCGCCGATCACGGTAAGGAAGTGCAGGTGGCTGCCAGTCTTGCACCGCTCGACAATCTTCCCGCCGCAACGCAAGCCGAGATTAAAAGCGTCGTGGTGCAATTGTTGCGAAACGCGATTGTTCACGGTATTGAGCCCGCTGCCGAGCGCGTGGTGCAGGAAAAATCTCCAATCGGAAGTATCTATATCGCGCTAAAACTCAATGCAGAAAGCGAGTATGAGCTGCACCTGCGTGATGACGGACGCGGTTTGATTCCGCAGCGTATCAAGGCGGCACTGATTGAATCTGGCCGCTACACGGCAGTGCAGCTTGAAGATTACAACGACAGTCAGATTGTCATGAGGGTTTTCGACTCCGGATTTAGCACCGCACTGCAGGCTGACCGCGATGCGGGCCACGGCGTGGGTATGGATGTCGTGAAACAAAAAGTTCAACAGCTCGGTGCGCGGCTCCGCATCAGAACACGCGCGAACTGCTACACACAATTCATCCTTCGATTCGCCGTTTAGGTTCTCCGTGAAACTGCTGATCGTCGACGACTCCAATATCATTCGCTCGCGCATTGCGCGCATCACACTTCAATCGTCGCTGCAGGGCCTGGAAATCGTTGGGCTCGCGAACAACGGCAACAAGGCAGTCGATATCTGTTTGCGTAAAGCGCCGGATATTGTGACGATGGATTTGACCATGCCCGGGATGAACGGGATTGAATGCATCGAAGCGCTTTTAAAACGCGCCCCGCACCTGCGCATCCTGGTGGTTTCCGCCTTGAGTGACAAAGCGACAGCCATTGAGGCATTAAAGCGCGGCGCGCACGGGTACCTGCACAAACCGTTCACCGATGCACGGCTCGCAAGCGCGCTGATAGAGTTAATGGACGGACTGGAACTTAAGCATGGCTGACATGACCGACAACGATTTGAAGATTTTTATCAATGCCGTCACGCATTACTTCGCGCAACTCACGCGCGAGCCAGCCACAGTCCGCGCAGCGTATCTTGCCAACGACAAGATTCCGCATTTTGACTACACCGGCTTGATCACGGTGTCCGGGCGATATCGCGGCTGCGTCTATTTTTCCACCACCGGTGACGCGTTGAATGCCTTGCTCGTGGAGTTCAGCGAACCCGACCGCCGCGAATCGAACCTGCTCGACGCGGTTGGCGAAATCGCGAATACCATTGCAGGCAACGCGCGCAAGCATTTTGGAAAAGATCTTGATATTTCGGTCCCGGTCACGATTCACGGCGTGCCGGAGCAAATCAAATCTGCTGTCCGCGCGCGTCCATTCGCCATTCAATTAACGTGGGCGAACCACGACGCCGTCGTAGTTGTCGATCTCGCGCTACCAGGTTAACGGAATTGTAACTATTCAGTCCCTTCCCCAACAAACGCAGGCATCGTGTCCTGCGCGCTTTGGATCGTTTCTGGCGCCCGCATTTTCCGGCGTGTGTTGGGTCAGGCGGCGGGTATTCGTTCTGCGCCTCCGCCAGGAGTTGCCGGTTCGTGGTCAGGTAAGCGTGCGCCGCGTCGGGCGCAAGTTGGCCACCTGCGGTATGCACGGCGGTGTTGATTTCTTGCCGCAGTGTTTTCATGCGCTGTGCCCAGGCGTGCTGATCCGGTTCCCACGCACGTTCAAGTTCTCTCAAATGACGCGAATAACCCCGGTTCGCATGCGCACGAAAATGGGTCCATTGATCATTGGACGCGCCGTGCATTAATCCTAGAAACGGCAGTTGAACGGCCTGTGGAGTACGACCCGTTGGGTGCAGGGCAAGGCGCAACGAGCGAGGAATAGCGAGCTATTCCGACGAGTTGCAACGCAGCCATGTGCACAACGGGGCGTGCTCCGCAGGTCGTAGCAGGCCTCACCTCCGGGTTGAAGTAAGCATGGGCCAAAAATATCAAGACCTGTATGCACTTGCTTGTACCTTGCAGCGGTCAACTGCCGTTTCTAGGTTAATAGCCCAGCAAGCCAACATCGCCGCGACAGCGAGTAATCCGTTTAGAGCTTTTGCATCACTTCACGTTGTTGTACACGAAGTTTGCATAGGTCGCCTCGGCGATGCGGAACCATTGAAACTCATCGTTGCGGAAACGTTTCCAGGAGTCGAAGATTTTTTTGAAGGCAGGATTCTTCGCCGCTTCGTCGTCATAAATTTCGTTGGCGGCTTTCAGCGCGGCTTCCATTAAATCCTTCGGGTACTGATGCAACACCGCGCCGCTTTGCAGCAGGCGACCCAGGGCAGCTGGATTCTTCGCATCGTACTCCGCCAGCATATGCAGATTGGCTTCTGCCGCAGCGACCGTGATGCACTGCTTGTACAACTCCGGTAATTTTTCCCATTCTTTTAAATTGATATAGACCGACAAGGTCGGGCCGCCTTCCCACCAGCCCGGGTAGTAATAGTGCTTGGCGACTTTGTAAAAACCGAGCTTTTCGTCGTCGTACGGGCCAACCCATTCCGCTGCATCAATGGTGCCTTTTTCCAGGGCAGGGTAAATGTCACTACCCGGAAGAGATTGTGGTACGGCGCCAAGGCGTGACATTATTTCACCGCCAATGCCGGGAATGCGCATTTTTACGCCCTTGAAATCGGCAAGACTTTTAATCTCGTTGCGAAACCAGCCACCCATCTGCGTGCCGGTGTTGCCGCACGGAAAGTTAATCACATTGTAGTTTTTGTAAAATTCGCGCAGCAGGTCCATTCCGCCGCCGTAATAAAACCATGAATTTTGCTGGCGCGCCGTCAGCCCAAAAGGAATCGCTGTGTCAAATGCAAACGCCTTGTTTTTACCGACATAGTAATACCCGGCGCTATGGCCGCATTCCACGGTGCCATTCTGCACCGCATCCATCACTTGCAGGCCGGGAACAATTTCACCCGGCGCGAACACGCGGATCTGAAATTTGCCTTGCGTCAGTTGCTCAATGCGTTTGGCAAATTGCTCGCCGCCGCCATGGATCGTATCGAGACTTTTTGGGAAACTGGACGCCATCCGCCATTTTAATTCGGGAAGATTTTCCGCCGCCGATGCGGAAATAACGCTGGTGCCAGCGGCCAGTCCAAAACCTGCTTGTTTCAGAAATGAGCGTCGTTCCATTGGTAGTGACCCCTATGTGAGGAAAAATTTAACTCGCCAATTTGGTATGCGACTACGCCCCTGAGTTGTAGTCGCATTGAGAATAAACTCGATGGGTATACTGCCGTGAGTTGTCGGAAGGTTCAATCAATATGCGCAGCTAAAAAAGCGGGGTGGCAAATATGAAGTTCACGCGCCCCGATTCAGGATGTTGAGTTATGGGAGAGACAATCGTTTAAGTCACGGTCGGGTACTATCGGCCGCTCATCGGTCACGCCGCCTTGCGAGCCAATTCAAAGCGAATGTAGGGATTGGCAGCGTTCACGGTTTCGTAGTGGCTGCACAGTTCGACGGCCCAACGGTTGGCGATCAGTTGTTCATGGGTTCGACCGGCGTCATCCAGCAAAATGACACAACCTGGCGCCAGGAGGGTTTTCATCACCGGGATCAAACCATAGCGTCCGCCGCGTGTTGCGCTCGGTGGCCCGTCGCACACGACCAATGCATATTTATTTGCGGTGACTACCTCAGGCGCTTGATACCACGCGAAGTCCGCGTAATCTTTAAGCGGGCGCACGTGCAGGTGGACCGAGGTCATACGGTAACGTTTGAGCTGCTTCGCCAGCCGGTTGCCCCAGATTTTTTGATGCTCAAGCGAGCACAGGATATTGCCGGTTTTCTGCACCACGGCGCCAATGAGCAGGGTCGATAGCCCGGAGCCGCATTCCAATATCGGTCCACGACATTGGCGTGCGTGCTCCAGACAACTGATCAAATATTCTGAATCCGCTGACCACGCCTCGTTACCCCAGCCAAAAACCAGATCGGAGATGACGTCACGATCAAACGGGAGCTCGTGTTCTACGCTCGCCAGAAATTTTTTCATCGCGAGATGAAAAACAAAGGCACGATGCAGGGTTCGAATCAATTGGCGGGCGGATGTTGGCACAACGAATTTTGCAAAACTACTTAACATCGGGAAGCGCTCGAGCTTCCTACCAATCAAATCCATTACTGCTCTCATACGCGTCGCTCATGAATTGGAACGCACGCATCGTATCGACCATTTGAGTTTCAACACTGTTCGCAAGCCAACTTACCTTGGACGCGGTTTTGTGCTAGGTGCTATCTACGTACGATTGCGAATAGAGTTTTGGGTCTCGGGCGGGTACGGTGTTGGATAACATCATGCCTCTGGAGTGCCACGTCATGAACAATATTGTTTGCAGCACGGATCCCACCAGCGAGTTATCGGTAAATCTCGACAATCCGACCGATGAATATATTGATGAGGGTTAATGTCATGCTCAGGCGATTATTTTTTGTCATCCCCGATCCCGGTCTGGCGGTTGAGCTGGTCAAAGAGATCGAACAGATGGGCGTCCAACGTGATCACATTCACGCGCTGGCACGTGACGGCATTGACCTCTCGGCGCTACCTGCCGCGACGCAGGCCCAACGTCGCGACGTGGTTGAAAAAATTGAGTGGAATCTCTGGCAGGTAAATCTCGCGTTATTCGGGTGTGCATTGTTCGGCTTTATTCTGGCGCTGGCAGGCGCACATACCGCGTGGGCGGTAGTCACTCTGGCGGCCATGGTGTTGACCTGCGTGCTCGGAACGCTGTTTGTATTTTTGGTGCCGGATACCCATCTCAATGAATTCACCGCAGCACTTGCGCACGGAGAAATTGTGCTGATGGTCGACGTCCCCAAGCGCCGCGTGCCGGACATCGAATCCTGGGTTGACCGTCACCATCCCGAGGCGGTATGCGGTGGCGTCGGCTGGACGACGGAGCATTTTGGAATTTGATTTGCAGTCATCTAACCGCAGCGGGTTAATGTCCCGAAACGCGGCGGGAAAATTCCGTATAGATTTGTTCGAACTGGCTGTGTTTTGACATAAACACATCGAAGATCTGCGGATCAAATTGCGCAGGATGAACGCGGTGATCACCGGTGCGCATGACTTCCAGCGCGTCGGCGTGACTCTTGCTTTGTTTGTACGGACGCTTGCTGCGCAACGCATCGTAGACGTCGCAGATCGCCATAATGCGTGCGGCGAGCGGAATGTTTTCGCCTTTCAGGCCGCGCGGGTAACCCGAGCCGTCCCAATATTCGTGATGGCTCACGGCGATGTCACTGCCCATCTCTAAATAGGGTGAATGACGGTTCATTAAAATTTCACGGCCCAGGGTGGTGTGGGTTTTCATGATCGCCCATTCGTTGTTGGTGAGTAGCCCGGGCTTGAGCAAAATGTGATCGGGAATCGCCAGTTTGCCGATGTCGTGCATCGGGCTTGCGTAAAAAATCTGGTCGCGGAATTCACTGTCAAGACCGAGTAGTTCGGCCAATGCTACCGTGTAGTGGCTGATGCGATTGACGTGGTCGCCCGTGGTTTCATCACGGTATTCAGCGGCGCGTGCGAGCGTCATGACGGTCGCGATACATTGCTGCTTCACTTGCTGGGTCTTCTCATCCACCTCGCGTTCGAGCAGACGATTGTGATGGCGCAAAAAATCCGCGTAGTGCTTAACCGTCAGCAGATTACGCACCCGCACCACCAGTTCCGAACGGTCGACCGGCTTGGTCAAAAAATCTTCGGCACCAGCCTCCAGGCCGCGCAGACGTGCAGCGCGGTCATCAAGCCCGGTCACCATCACGACCGGAATCCCTGCCGTGTGCTTGTTTTCCTTTAACTGCCGCGTGATTTCGAAGCCATTGATGTCGGGTAAAATCACATCCAGTAAAATCAGATCGGGTCGCTGTTGCGCGATGCACATGAACGCTTCCGATCCAGTTCCTGCCTCGCGTGCGCGATATCCTTCGGATTCGAGAAAGATGCTTAATAAGCGTCGATGATGTGCATCGTCATCCACTACCAAGATATCAGCAGGCGTGGCTTCTTCGTCCGCGGCGTTTGTGCTCGGGTTATATTTTGAAAATGAATCTTTCTGCCCCATGTCGACCCTCACAAAAAGAGTTGATTTTCGCACAGCAGAGCGACGATGAAATGAGTTGTACTTAATAAACCTTAATCGCTTCGACCGCAATGACAACACGTGGTTTAACTATGTTTTTCCCAGCGCTGGTGTGCGCCGAAATGCGGGCAGGACTTTCTGTCAAGGTAGGAGACGTCTGTCAACGTCCTTGTTTTTCAGTGTTAAATATCTTCCGTCACCAGAGGGCTATTATTGACATTAAAATGAATATGAAAATATCTGAGCAGCATCACAGCTAACGCGGTGCCTGACCCCTGGCCAAGGCCCAATGATGCGCGGCATGGTGATTACCCATCGCCATGACTCCGATGTAGCCGAGTCCACGCAGCTTGTCCACCTGAGTAGCATCCTCGGTGGTGACGCGCAGTTTGTATTTGTCTTTGTCTTTGCTGGCGGTCATGTCCCATCCGGTTTCGGATTTAAGAACCTTAGGATGAGTATTAAAGGCGCGGTCGAGCGCGGGTATGGCGCCGGGTCGGGTGGCGTGCACCATGATCTCGATGCCTTTGTCGATGGGCTTCTGGGCAATGACTTCGACATCCTCGGTGATGCAGCGCATATCGAGCAAATGCTGGCGTAGGGCTTCAAGGTTGACTTTTTTCCAGTCGGTGGTCGGATCGCTTTCAAGTTTGCGCAGTGCTTCCTGAATCGCACTAAATATGTCATTCCCTGGACGCGAGAGCACAGTCGCTGTGATGTCCGGAGACTGCACGTGTTGATGCTCAAGTGGGACAGGTGGCACGGCTTCAGCGTATGCCGTTGCGCTGACCAACAAAAATATCATCGCACTCAAATGGCACCCGGGATTCGAACCTGACCGATCATTCATGAATGTCATTCCTCCGTCCAAAAAAATGAGTCTGCGGGCTATTTTTCTAATATGCCGGATGCCAGTTCACACCCGAGGAACTTCATCGTGTGCGAATAAATAATCCAGCCACAGATTAGTCACGCGTTCTTGTAAACGGTTCTGTGACAAGCGTTCGTCGAGGTTGTCCAGATCAACGATGTCGAGCGGTTGGTCTTGCCACGAGCAACCGAACACCGCCTTGGTGCGTTTGCCGGTGGCAGGGTCGATCTGCCATTGCAGGCACTGCGAGCAAACCCCCTTGAGCATGCACTGCATCGGTGTGTAGATGGAGCCCATAACCTCGTTCGGCCCCTTGACGAACAGCGGCTGCAATTCGTTTTTGCGCGCATCGCGCAGCGTGCGGATCATGCACGGGTCGCCGATCACGAGCAGACGGTCCACGTCTGGAATTTTTATGGTTGCGGTGCCCAAGGCGCCTTGTGCATAACGCTGAATCACGTTGACGATCTCGCCGCTGGCGGCATGGTCGTGCTCACGTTGTGGTGTAAACGGTGCACCGTTCTTAGTGACCCAAACTATGCTGTCAGCGGCTTGCTCGAGTTCGCGCTGGTAAAAAATATCCTGTGCCGAATCGAACACTGCGAAGAACAACACCCGGCTGCCTTGCGCGCGCAGCGCCGGGCCCACGCCCATGATGTGCGGCACGCACAAGGGCCCGCCGACGACCATGACCGTTTCGGATACACCGTCGGAGATGCGCGTGCGCACACCGCCGGGGCCCATCAGCGACACCGGGTCGCCGGGTTTGAGCGTGGCACACAGCCGACTGCTGGCGCCGCCTTCAATAGCGAGCAAGGAAACCACCCCGGTGTTACTGTCAACCTGCGCTCCCGTCAGCGCCAGGGCTTCAGTTTGCAATGCGGTATTGGCAACGTGTGGCGCATAGGATTCAAAATTTTGCAGGCGGAAAAACTGGCCCGGACGGAAGTAGTGTGCAGCCAGTGGCGCACGAATTTTCAATTCGACCACATGTTCGTGCACGCGCTTGACACCGATAACCTGCGCTTGCAACTGGTCGGCAATGTGCGCACGAAATGTCTGATAAGCCTGCGCGTCACCGAGCTGCTGCGCGCGTGCGCCGAACGACTGCATGATTTTTGGATAAATGCGTAGACCCGACGCCACCGCCTTGACCACGCTGCCATTAAATACCGGATGGGTATCGCCGACGAAGCTCACGCGTTTATCGCCATTCTCATACGAAGTGAAGGCGCCAAACTCGTCGGTCTTGCAGTGTGCGGCGACCGCAGCCGGTTGCAACTGATGGTCATGCGTGCTGAAGGTTTTATAAAAACCGCGTTCTTTGGCGAAGTGCTCCTTGTGCTCGAACGAATAAGCAACATTCGGCCGGGCGCCGGTCGCGACTAATATGGCGCGCGCCGCCAACACCGCTTCACTGCCATCCTCGCGTGCGCATACCAGTGCTTGCGCATGACCGTGTCGATCCACTTGTACCGATTTAGGTTCCAAACCCTCGACGTAGAAAATGCCTTCCTGCAGCGCGACGATGACTTCTTCGTGATTGCGCGTGTACGCCGGGGAATCTTTCATCGCGCGACGGTAGGCAATTGTGACTCCGCCCCATTCGTGCAGCAGGGAAATAAAATTTGCGGCGCGTTTTTCCTGTTTTGCGCTCGCCCGCTCAGCGCGGATCGCGCGGCCGTGTTGCAAATATTCTTCGAGAATTTCCTGCGACGGCACATCCAGACGCGCGTGGATGGCATCGGCGCCAAACTCAGTTTTTAGCAGCTCATAGCGCGCCAGCATTTTTTCAACTTGCGCGACGTAATAGGCCTGCACTTCGGTCGCGGTATCCACGCCGGTGAGTCCGCCGCCGATCACGACAGCAGGCAGGCGGATCTGCAAGTTGGCGAGACTGTTTTGTTTGGCGGCGCCGGTGAGCTGCAACCCCATCAGAAAATCGTTGGCCTGGCGCATGCCGGGTGCAAGCGAACCAGGTATCGACAAGGCTTGCGGGAGACCCGCGCCGACGGCGATGGCCAAATGGTCAAAACCCAGCTCCCAGGCACTTTCAACCGTGATACTGCCGCCAAAGCGCACGCCGCCGAATACCTGAAAATGTGAACGACGCGCCAGCGTCAGGTAAATCAGCTTCAAAAAGTTTTTGTCCCAGCGCACCGTGATGCCGTATTCGGCCACGCCGCCGAAGCCGGTCATCACGCGGGTGTCGAGCTCTTCAGTCAAGTCCGAATAGTTGCGTACCGGGTTGTCGATCAGCGTCGGGGGTAAGGGCTCGACTTTTAACCCTTCCGTGCCGACCACCGCGCAACCTTCCTGTAACAAGTGGTGCGCCAACGTGAAGCCGCTCGGTCCCATGCCCGCGATCAACACCTTGAGCCCGTTGTAGGGCTTCATGACATATTGCTCGCGGCGCAGCGGATTCCAGCGCGTTAGCAGGTCGTAAATTTCCACGCCCCACGGCAGACCGAGCACGTCGGTAAGCACGCGTGTTTCGATTTCCGGAATGTTGACCGGCTCCTGTTTCTGGTAGATGCAAGCCTTCATGCAGTCATTACAAATGCGATGGCCGGTGGCGGGGCACATCGGGTTGTCGACCATCACCATCGCAAGTGCCGCGATGCTGAAGCCGTCACGTTTGAGCAGGTGCATCTCGGAGATTTTTTCGCTGAGCGGGCAACCCGTCATGGTGACACCCAGCGGGTTTTTTTTCAGGCCCTTGTCGGGTTCGCCTTTTTTCTCGGGAAATCCCTTGGAGCAAAAATCGCCGACATGGTCATGACAATAAATGCAGTAATTCACTTCATTTTGCACGCTGCGCGCACTGCTGCGTGGATCAGTCAATTTGAATCCGTCGCGTGGACGCTGATGGGTCGGCAGACTTTGCAAGCGACCGATGCTGTCGGCAGGAACTTTTACCAGGGGTACGAGGTTGTCATGGTCGGTGGGCTGGGGCAATTTAAAGCTCACCCAGCCGCGCGTGGCTGCGCGTCCTTCCGGCACGGTCAGCGCGCGGATGCACCAGCAGGTGAGTTTCTCGATATCATCTTTGAACTGCTCGACGTCCGTCAGCAGGTGCTGCCCGAATTTCGCAACTGCCAGTTCGCGGTCGTCTTGCGTCGCGCCGAGCCGGTCGCTCAGCCATCCATCCAACGCGGTGAAAGCCGGGAGCTCATCTTTCGCCAGCAACCGACGGCGCGCGCGGCGCTGCACAAACAGCTTTTTGAACGCAAATACCGGGTCGTGCAACAGGGTCGCACTGCGCAGCTGCTCCACATCGCGTGTGATGCCAAGCAGGGCGCCGACAAATTCTTCCAGCGCTGGCGCACAGGCCAGCAGCAACTCGCTCTCCGCGATGGCCTCAAAATGTTGAGCTCCGCTCCGATAGGCGCGCAGCGCATCATGCTGCTGAGGTTGCGCAACCTTTAATTGGGCTAGAAACGCTTCATCCAGCCGGTGCAATCCATGCGCGTGAAACAAATCGCGATATGAAAATCCGGTAAGGCCCAGGTGCAGTTGTTCCATGCGGGTTCCAATGAGAGAGCGGATAAGAAATCAGGCGAAGCCGGTATTGTACACACTCCCTTCACTTGCGTTTTTTTGAAAATAAACCATGCAAGATAAAACAATCTTTGACAGCCACTATTTCTTCTTGGTAGCTTCAGCGCGTCGTCACTTCACAACCCGCGCGCTGTAGGAACACGTTCATCAGTCGCTGGCTCCTGCGATGGTTTCAATTTCCATTACTACAATACCTCGGGGAGGGGCCATGAACAGACATTCACTGCCGTTGATCGGCGCGGTTTGGTTGGGGTTGTCGCTTTCAACATCCGCGCATGCCATTAGTGTTCAGTACGGGCTTACATCGCTGGGCGGCAACGCCTACCGTTATGATTATTCAATTGCGAATGACGGCTCATTGGGTACGGGTGTTCCGGTCGAACTCTTCGACATCTACTTCGATCCCACTCTGTATCTGGAATCCTCACTGAACATCGTCAGCTCCGGGTCCGCTGCCGTGAACTGGAATCAGATCATCTTGTCGTCTGGTCCATCCATCCCTGCGGCTTTCGATGCGCTTGCGCTTAACGGCGGTATCGCGAACGGCGCAGTTGCAACCGGATTCGCGGTGGATTTCACCTGGCTGGGACTGGGCACACCGGGCGCGCAACTGTTCGATATTTACAGCCCCACGACCTTTAGCCTGCTGGGCTCGGGCACGACGCAGCCTGTGCCGATCCCTGGCACCTTGCCGCTGATCGGATTGGGAGGGGCCATAGCTATGCTGTTTATGCGTCGGCGTCCGCGCGTGAGTACTTCATCCGCCTCAAATACCTAGCGCTTCAGAATTTCCCGTTCGATGTTGCCGGGAGAAACAATAAACAAAAACCACAATGGGAAGTTGCCCGCAATGCCGGGTAATTTAGGAGGAAGCATGAATAAAATGACACGGTTCATTCTGGGATGTTTCATTGGCTTGGTGTGCAATAACGCCTTTGCCGTGATGAGATTTCCACTCAATATCGATACCTACACGCTTGAAAGTTCCACGCGGGTCAGCCGCACCGAATTTATTTACACTTACCGTGCGAGCCTCACCAATACCGGTGTTGCAGTGCGCAATGCCGCAGCGACGCTCAGGCTCACGGCACCTGGTGTCACAGTACTCGACGGCACGCTGAGCTTTGGCGATGTTCCCGAGAGCAGCACCGCTGTGAGCACCGACACATTTTCGCTGCGCTATGATCGAACCTACACGTTCAGCGCGGCTGATTTGCACTGGTCGATCACGTACGATCCCGCCCCGATAATTACGCTGCCCGCCGCCCCGAGCCTCACGCTGGGTTTCGGCATCAAGCAATTACAGTTCGCCTGGACCGGCGTCAGTGGCGCCACGTCATATCGATTGATGCAGAACCCGGATGGGGTTGCAGGCTACGCCCAAGTTGGTGCCGATATTCCATCTGATGTCACCGCGACGGCACTCGATATCGCCGTGTTCAAACATGATTGGGCAAATGCGCGTTATCTACTCGAAGCCTGCAACATCAGCGGCTGTACGGTGTCGAACGAAGTTAATACGATAGGAAGCGTCCTGTCGGCCATCGGGTACTTGAAAGCGTCGAATACCGGGGCGGGAGACTGGTTTGGTTACTCAGTTGCGCTCAGCAACGACGGCAACACGCTTGCTGTTGGAGCGCCAAATGAAGACAGCAGCAGTCCCGGCGTCAATGGTGCACCGGATGAATTGGCCCCGAACGCCGGTGCGGTTTATGTCTACACTCACACCGCAAGTGGTTGGTCGCAACAGGCCTATCTGAAGGCCTCGAACATTGGTACGGGTGACTTGTTTGGCTCCTCGGTCGCACTGAGCGGCGACGGATACACACTCGCGGTTGGAGCTTTGGGAGAAGACAGCAACAGCACTGGTATTAACAGCACGCCGGACGAGCTGGCTTTAAATTCAGGAGCGGTATACGTTTTTGGTCGCAGCGCTGACTCTTGGTCTCAACAGGCGTATTTGAAGGCTCCGCAGTATAGTGGCGTAGTGAACGGAAAATTTGGCACTTCCGTTGCGTTGAACGACGACGGCCATACACTTGCGGTTGGAGAGCCTATTGCCCCATTTCCGGCCGCTATTCGGACCGGTAAGACGCACGTTTACACTCGCGACGCTGGCTCGTGGTCGTACCAAAGCTATTTGGGTGCTTCATTTTCAAATGAATATGATGGTTTTGGCTCGTCCGTCGCGCTGAGTGGCGACGGCAACACGCTCGCGGTTGGAGCGCCCTTCAAAAGCAGAAGCATAGGTGGTTATTCCGATAACTCCGGCGCCGCGTATATATTTGTCCGCACGGGGAATTTGTGGTCTCGTCCAGCCCAAGTGATGGGCTCGAAAGTTATCTCAGATGATTTCTTCGGCGTGTCGGTCGCCTTGAGCCGCGACGGCAATACACTGGCTGTGGGGTCGTTGTCAGAGTGGGGAAATCACTGCTCACCCCCTACCTATGTCTGTTCCTACGTCGGAGGTGCGGTGTACGTGTTCGCTCGTGGCGTGGGCAGCTGGTCAGAACAGGCCTATCTCATTCGAAAACAGGATCCGGGCGATTCCCATATTGGCTACGACATCGCCCTCAACGGCGACGGAAATACGCTCGTCATTGGAGCGCAACTTCAAGTCAAAGGACTGAGCGGCAGCCTACATTTCGAGGAACGCGCGTACATCTATGGTCGAAGTGCCGGTGCATGGTCGGAGCAAACTTTTGTATCGAGCGCGGATGCCGGCTTTCTGTTCTGGAAACAATACACCTGGCCCCCTTCGCGTTTCCCGGTATCCATGGCCCTCAGTGGTGATGGCAATACGCTTGCTATCGGAGCGATGTCGGAAATGAGCAGCACTACCGGCATCGGTAGCACGCCGAATAAATTGGCCCCTCAAGCCGGGGCGGTGTACCTCTATTGAACTTGAGTGAACTTCCTAGAGCGAGGCGACAACAGTGTGTTGCCTCGCCAACATGTCTGAGTCCAAGGATGTACTTTATTGGCTAAGCATCACTTTGAGCCAAAGCCGAATGATGATTTCAAAATGGAACCCGAATAAGACGCATCGTTCAGTCGACGCATATACGGACTTTCAGTAGCCGGTGGTTGTTTAGTTTAAAACTCCACCTGAACTCCAAACGATGGGATCAACGGAAGTTGATACACGGTAGTCCGTACTGTGTAATCAGCGTTGTAGTGGTAGCCCGAGACATTCTTGCGATTGTAGGCATTGAGGATGTCGAAGTAGTACCGCATGACCCAGGTGTCATGGGGAATGGTGCACTCGGCGCGCAGGTCCAGGCGGTGATAGTTTGGCAAGCGGGCGGAGTTGGGATCTCCATATCGGGGTTTGCTGGGGACCGCGTCTGTAAAACCAACGAGGGGCGAATACGGATTACCGCTGTGAGCAGTCCATTTCATTCCCAACAGCCAGCGGGCATTCGCTTGCCAGTTGATGACGGTAGTGAGGTTGACCGGCTGGTCATAGTCCATCGGAAATGATTCGCCTGTATCGCCATTGCGACGGATGGATCTTGACAACGACAGCGCCGTCCAGCCGGTCCATTGGCCGCTGGTTTTTTTGATCAGCGTTTCAATGCCATACGCATGACCGCTGCCGCCATTTCGATATTGGAGCTGTTCGTCAGGGAGCACCATGCGGTCGTAGCCCTTGTAGTACGCCTCGACTTTCCATGACCAAGCTTCCAGCGTGTGTTCGATACCCAGCACACTGTGTTCGGCGCGGATATTGCGCAAGTTCGGATTACCGAACACCGGAATCACTTGCTCGCGAGCCGGAAATTGATGATACCGGCCCCAACCTGCGGTAACGAGCGCGTTGGCGCCGACAT
>JANMQQ010000444.1:0-6190 GCA_031370545.1 Gammaproteobacteria bacterium | reverse complement strand
GCCCCACCTGAGCCGCACCTTTAAACTCTCGCGGGATGCGAACTTCTTGGAGAAGTTGACGGATGTGGTGGGGTTGTATTTGAACCCACCCCACAAGGCGCTGGTATTGTGTTTGGATGAAAAGAGCCAAATCCAAGCGTTGGATCGCACCCAGCCGGGGTTGCCGCTGAAGAAAGGTCGGTGCGGAACGATGACGCACGACTACAAACGCAATGGCACCACCACGCTGTTTGCGGCGCTCAACGTGTTGGACGGCAAGGTGATCGGTGAATGCCACGCCCGGCACCGCCATCAGGAGTGGCTGAAGTTTCTGCGCCGCCTGGACGGTGAGTTCCCCCCACAGCTGCAGCTGCACTTGGTGATGGACAACTACGGCACGCACAAGGAGCCGCACGTGCAAGCGTGGCTTGCGAAGCATCCACGGTTTGTGTGCCACTTCGTTCCGACCCGTTCCAGCTGGCTGAACTTGGTGGAGCGCTGGTTTGGAGAATTGACCCAGAAGGCGATTCGGCGTGGCAGCTTCGTGAGCGTGCCGGATTTAAAACAGGCGATCGATGCATTCATGCACACCTGGAACCAAAATCCCAAGCCCTTTATCTGGACGGCCACCGTCGAGGGCATCGTCACGAAGATCGAGCGGGCGCGGGTAAAGCTGGAGCAGATCAAGCCCGGATCCACCCGGCCCCGAGGAAAAAAGAAGGCGGCTTAACTGTAAAGTTATTTTAAGGGACACTACACTAGCGAATGCCTATCCTATCTTTGAACATCTAATTCTACCCAAACATTAAGGGGGTATAGGAGGAATTTAGCAACTAGGTGTACAACCTGCAGGGCCCTACGTTGTCAAAATATCCAGCAGCTGTTCTACCGCTGTAAAGCGCGTATTGGCATCCAGCAATTCTTTCACCACGCGCAGCTTTTCATTGCCGTCGAGTTTGTAAATCTTGGGCTGTTTTTGTATCAGGTTGATGATTTTCATCGGGTCGATGTTGGGTTGAGGATTAAAAAGTAAACGTCCACCCCCAGCGCCGAATTCGATTTTACGCAGGCCAAGCGGTGTGGCTTTGAGTTTGAGTTCGGTGATGCGGAACAGGTTTTTCGCGTTGTCGGGCAGCAGGCCGAAGCGGTCGATCATTTCGACTTGTAACTCGCGCAGATCATCTTGCGTGGGTGCACCCGCGATGCGTTTGTACATGATCAAGCGCGCGTGCACGTCGGGCAGGTAATCGTCGGGGATCAGCGCGGGCACACCCAGGTCGATTTCGGTGCCGTGGTCCAGTGGCCTGTCGAGCTCCGGTTGTTTGCCCGCTTTCAACGCGCGCACCGCGCGCTCGAGCAATTCTACATACATGCTGTAACCGATTTCGTGCATCTGGCCGCTTTGATCCTCACCAAGCAATTCACCTGCGCCGCGGATTTCCAGATCGTGCGTGGCGAGAGTGAAGCCGGTGCCGAGGTCGTGGATCGACTCGATCGCTTCCAGGCGTTTCATCGCGTCGGCGCTGATGGCGGCGCGCGGCGGCACAATCAGGTACGCATACGCCTGATGATGCGAGCGGCCGACGCGCCCGCGCAACTGGTAAAGCTGCGCCAGACCGAAGTGGTCGGCGCGGTGCACGACCAGAGTGTTGGCGTTGGGTACGTCGATGCCGGTTTCGATGATCGTGGTGCACACCAGAATGTTGAAACGCTGGTGATAAAAGTCAAGCATGGCACGTTCGAGGTCGCGCTCATGCATCTGGCCATGCGCCACCCGCACCGTGGCTTCGGGTACCAGAATTTCTATATCGCGGGCGGTTTTTTCAATCGTCTTCACGTCGTTGTGCAAGAAATACACTTGACCGCCGCGCTTGATTTCACGCTGGCAGGCTTCCTGGATCAGCGTGTCGTTCCACCGTGTGATAAATGTCTTGATCGCCAACCGCCGTGCCGGGGGCGTAGCGATGATGGACAAGTCGCGCATGCCGGACAGCGACATGTTGAGCGTGCGCGGAATCGGCGTGGCGGTGAGCGTGAGCACGTCGACTTCGGCACGCAACGCTTTAAAGCGTTCTTTTTGGCGCACACCGAAACGGTGTTCTTCGTCGATGATCACCAGGCCGAGTTCCTTGAACTTGATGCCTTCCTGAATCAGTTTGTGCGTGCCGATGATGATATCGACCGTGCCAGCACCCAGCCCCTTGATGACCACGTCTTGTTCTTTTTTGGAGCTGAAGCGCGACACACTCTCGACGCGGAACGGCCAGTCGGAAAAGCGATCTTTGAAAGTTTGATAGTGCTGCTGTGCGAGCAACGTGGTCGGCACCAGAATCGCCACCTGCTTGCCCGCATGTACGGCGATGAACGCGGCGCGCAACGCGACTTCGGTTTTGCCGAAGCCCACATCGCCACACACCAGCCGGTCCATTGGTTTGGCTTTTTGCATGTCGGCGAGCACTGCGAGAATGGCTTCTTCCTGGTCGGGCGTTTCTTCAAACAGAAAGCCGGACGCGAATGCGCGGTAGTGTTCGTCGACCGGATAGGCAAAGCCCTGGCGCGCTTCACGGCGCGCGTAAATCTCCAGCAATTCAGCCGCAACGTCGCGCACTTGTTCGGCAGCTTTGCGTTTGGCTTTCTCCCATTGACCGCTGCCGAGCTTGTGCAGCGGTGCATGCTCGGGCGACATACCGGTGTAGCGGCTGATGAGATGCAGCGACGATACCGGCACGTAGAGTTTGTCGCCGCCTGCGTATTCAAGCGCCAGGAATTCGGTCTCGACATTTCCAAGATTAAGTTTTTGCAGGCCCAGGTAACGACCGACGCCGTGGTCTTCATGCACCACCGGCGCGCCGAGTGTGAGTTCGGCCAGACTGCTGAATACCGCTTCGGCATCGCGGCCGCGCTTTTTCCGGCGGCGGCGTTGCATGGCATGTTCGCCGAACAATTGTGTTTCAGCAATCACTGCGAGCGAGGGTTGCTCGAGCAGCAAACCTTGCTCGAGCGGCGCAACAGTCAAGCCCAGGCGCTCGGTGCTGGCAGCGAACGCGGGCCAATCTTCGAAACTGACGGGATGCAGATCGCAGCCGCGCAACAATTCCAGCAGGGTTTCGCGCCGCCCGGTGGTTTCGGCCGCGAATAACACGCGCCCGGAAAATTCACCGACGAATTGCTTCAGCGCAGCGGTGGGTTGGGTTGCGCGCACGTCGAGCGTCAAGCGCGTGGGTGTGCCGGTTGCGTAATTGACGCCGCCGGTCAGTTGTTCATCGAGTGCGAAATGCTGCATGCGCACGCGCGGAAAACGTTTGAACAACCCGAACACTTCGTTGGCTTGCAGAAACATTTGCGTGGGCGGCAGCAACGGTCGGTCGAGATTGTGGCGATGCTGCTCGTAACGCTGATTCACCGTGGTCCAGAAACCTTCCGCCGCATCCTCGCTGCCGTCGGCGGACACAATCAAACTGTTCGGCGGCAGATAGTCGAACAAGGTGCTGGTGTTCTCGAAGAACAACGGCAGGTAATACTCGATGCCCGCCGGTGCCAGACCTTTACCAACATCGCGGTACAGCGCATTTTTCAGCACTTCCACATCGAAGGCGACACGGAAGTTGTGGCGAAAGCGCGCAATCGCGGCTTCGTCCAATGGGACTTCACGTGCAGGCAGCAGGCGCAGGTTCTTGACTTTTTCAAGTGAGCGCTGCGTTTCGGGATCAAAGCTGCGGATGCTTTCAATTTCATCGCCAAACAAGTCGATGCGATACGGCGTGCTGGTGCCCATCGCATACAAGTCGAGCAGGTTGCCGCGCACCGCGAATTCGCCGTGCTCGTACACCGTCGATACGCATTGATAACCGGCGGCTTCCAGGCGCGTGCGCATCTTGGCCATGTCCAGCGTCTGGCCGACATCGAGCATCAAACTGTGGCGGTCGAGAAAATCACGTGGTGCGAGTCGCGTCATCAGCGTGGTGATCGGCACGATCAGCACGCCGCGCTGCAATTGCGGCAACTGGTAGAGCGCGGCGAGGCGCTCGGAAATAATGTCTTGATGTGGCGAGAATGCGTCGTAAGGCAAGGTTTCCCAATCCGGAAAACTCAGCACCGGCACATCGGAACTCTTGCCCAGGTAGAAGCGCAGTTCGTAGTCCAGACGATTCGCGGTGAGCGTGTCCGCAGTAATGATAACAAGCGGCCCCGCAAGAGCGCGCGCCGTGTTGGCGAGGATCAAACCATAACTGCTGCCGTACAGTCGACCCCAGTGGGTGACGTCGCCGGGCTTGGCGCTGTACTGCGGTTGCAGCGGAGTGCGGATAGCGGTGTCGGTCATCGGCCTGCGCAAAACCAAAAGATCAGCGGGCGGGTATTCTAACAGTGTGTGCGGGGAAGGTGGTGCGCAAAAATGAGTATGGCAGATAACATTTATCCTTAATCTGCCAACGCTTCGTATCGCGGAATTGCACAGAGTTTTTGCTCCTTCCCCCTTGCAGGGGGAAGGCTGGGATGGGGGTAGTTCATATGACCAATCTCCGTTATAGGGCACCTCTCCATATAGCCTGGCTGCGGATTCAATGGCGCCAAGACATGTCATCATGCGCGCATAAATAAATCCAAGAAAATAATTCTTGACTCGAAACCACGCGCCCGATAATTTGCGAGTCACTCAACGCGAAAAAACAAAGCGGTATTGTTGAGCAAATCAAAGTCAGGGTGTGTAACACGGAAGCAGTCACGGGGAGGGAAAGTTGTGAGGAATCGCGGGGGCGTCTACAGTTTTTTGCATCCGGCATCCGGCATCCGGCATCCGGCATCCGGTTCCGAGTGTTCCGTCTTTCATCCGCGTCGGCGCTTGCTTTACGCCGGGTCGTGGCTCTCTATTGTTCCTGTCGTGTTTTGCGCTTAGCCGCAAAGCTTTCAATTTTGTTGTTCGTGTTGTGCAAATCCCGTGTGGCGTCGTGTCTGCTGCGCAACGGTGTTGCGTTGCGTTTTTGTGGGTTGCGGTTGCTAACGGGGCAGAGGTTTGTTGTTTCCGCAGTAGGTTTCGGATTCTGAAATGTTCGATCCGAATTTCCTAGTCCACATAATATTTGGAGGATAGATAACATGGGCAATGTTTGTAAAAAAATGTCGAAGAAAGCAATCGCGATTCTGGCGGTGTCCGCATGCATGTTTTCCACAGCAGCACTCTCTGCCCCAAGAGCCTATGTAGACGTCAACATGGCGACTCTTACTTGGCAGCTGTCTGCGGACGGAAAGGTTTGGTTCAGAAATCTAAACACGTTCAGTAGTGCGTTCCAGGCGGGTAATTACAATTACTATTTAGACACCACAACCCCTGTAGGGAAGTCATTTTGGGCAATGATGTTATTGAAAATTGCATCTGGACAGACATTAAACTTTACCGTTTTTGACCCGGCAGTCATTCCTTCCGCCGTTGACAACATAGGTAATTACTAACGCGTAGTGTGCAAGAGCAAACGCGGTAAAGGGAGCATGGTGGTGATGGGGCCAATACGAGACAGGATCGGTAACAGGCCGTGGCTGGCGCGCATGCTCTGCGCATCCGCCCGGCTCGCGCACGCCGCCGCTGCGGCACCGGCCGCTCTGCTCGTGTCGCCGCACAAACCAGCCATCACCCAGCCGTTCGAAAAACTTGCCGCGTCGAAGACCGACGCGTTCAAACCGCAACGTAGCGACTGGAAGCCCTACAAAAAAACTGCAAGGCGGCAGTATAAGGTTAAATAAGCCACAGCGGGAAATCTGCTGTAACTCTTGAAATTCATGACGCCAGTGATACGCGTACGATTGGAGGGAACATAGGTATGTTTGGATTGAGAACAACAAGCGCTTTGCAACGGTTGGCCATAACACAGCGGGCGCTATCGGTTTTTTTCCTAGGATTGTTCTATTGCCTCAGTCACACAGCAGTGGCTGAAACAATACGTGGCGCCTCAAAGACGGTCATTACTAACACCCTAAGTGCGGGAGGGGGAGCATCGGCGCCACATTTAACGTGGAAATATGGGAGTACGTTCAAGGCCGGTGATCCGGTATACGTAGACTGCAACGGAACACATGATCCGAACAATGCTAATTTTACCTGCTACTGGAATTTCAATGACCCGAATGCGGCTGATACTCCTACCGGGATGACTGCAAGTCACGCGTATAGCGTCGCAGGAACTTACAGTCTGGTGGTATATGCGTGTCATGACGGTAC
>JANMQQ010000408.1:0-19758 GCA_031370545.1 Gammaproteobacteria bacterium | reverse complement strand
GCACAAGGAGACCAACATCCCGGCGCTGAAGGAAGCCATCGACGCGGGCTACGACATCGTCGCGCCGATTCCCTCCTGCGTGCTGATGTTCAAGCAGGAGTTGCCGTTGATGTTCCCCAACGATCCTGACGTGCTAAAAGTCAAGAAGGCGATCTTTGATCCGTTCGAGTACCTGATGCTGCGCCACAAGGGCGGCAAGTTGAAAACCGATTTCAAAATTTCGCTGGGAAAAATCTCCTACCACGTTGCTTGTCACTTGCGCGTACAGAACATGGGCCTGAAAACACGTGACCTGCTGCAATTGGTGCCAGGAACGCAAATTGAAACCATTGAACGTTGCTCCGGTCACAACGGCACCTACGCTGTAAAGCAGGAGTTTCACGCGATCTCCATGAAAATCGGCAAGCCCGTCGTGCAACGTGTGCAGCAAGCGGTGCCAGATCATTACAGTAGCGATTGCCCAATGGCAGGCCACCAGATTGAGAATGGTTTGAAAAATGGCAAAGCGCCGGAGCATCCGCTTTCATTATTACGTCTAGCCTACGGAATTGAGAGATGAACGCCATGAAACGACTGACTCACGAAGATTTATACAGCCTCGAAAAATACGCACAGGTGCGCACTCAAATGCGCGCGCAGGTGCTGGAGCACAAGAAACACCGCGCGGTCGCGGTCGGCCCGAACGCGACCCTGTATTTCGAAGATCGCCTGACCATGCAGTACCAAATTCAGGAGATGCTGCGTGTCGAACGCGTGTTCGAACACGAGGGAATTCAGGACGAGCTGAACGCTTACAATCCTATGATTCCTGACGGCACCAACCTTAAAGCAACCTTTATGCTGGAATATTCCGACGAGACCGAGCGCCGCGCTGCGCTGGCGGAACTGAAGGGCATCGAAGACCGCGTATGGATGCAGGTGCAAGGTCTTGACAAGGTGTGGGCGATCTCCGACGAAGATCTGGAACGCACCAACGAAGAAAAAACTTCATCGGTACACTTCCTGCGTTTTGAGTTTAGTCCCGCAATGATCTCCGCGCTTAATAAAGGCGCGGCGCTATCAGTGGGCATCGACCACGCGGCTTATCGCTACGATGTCAACCCGCTTGCGTCGCCGGTTCGCGCTGCGTTGATGAAAGATTTTTCCTGATCAAGCGGTTAGGGAAATTTAACGGGCGCCTGCGGGCGCCCGAATTTTTATTGCGTTGATCCATCCCGCGCTTGTGTGCACAATCTCCCGCGCCATTCCCTATTGAAAATTTGAGCTCATGAGCAAAACCTACGACGCCGCAGCGATTGAAGTACTGGTGGGTCTGGAACCGGTGCGCAAGCGCCCCGGCATGTACACGCAGACCGAGCGGCCCAACCATCTGGCGCAAGAAGTCATCGACAATAGCGTGGATGAGGCGATGGCGGGGCACGCCAAAAATATCGACGTGGTGTTGTACAAAGACGGCTCGCTGCAAGTTGCCGACGACGGGCGCGGCATGCCGGTGGATCTGCATCCGGTTGAAAAAATTTCCGGCGTGGAAGTGATCCTCACGCGGCTGCACGCGGGCGGCAAATTTTCCAATTCCAATTATCAGTTTTCCGGCGGCTTGCACGGCGTGGGCGTGTCGGTGGTCAATGCGTTGTCGAAGCATCTGGAAGTGTGGATCAAGCGCAACGGCAA
The DNA here is from genome assembly GCA_031370545.1 of Gammaproteobacteria bacterium. Lineage (GTDB taxonomy): Bacteria > Pseudomonadota > Gammaproteobacteria > SG8-11 > SG8-11 > UBA6921. The sequence continues at coordinate 18,087 of JANMQQ010000408.1, read as the reverse complement.
CGAATACCACATGACGTTTGCCGACGGTGCGAAAAAATCCGAACTCAAAGTGGTCGGCGAAGTCGGCAAGCGCAACACCGGTACCACGCTGCGCTTCTGGCCTGATCCAAAATATTTTGACTCGCCGAAAATCGCCGCGCCGAAATTGAAGCATGTGCTGCGCGCCAAGGCGGTGTTGTGCCCGGGACTTAAGGTGTCGTTTGTTGACGAAAACACCGGCGAGAAAGACGAGTGGTTTTATGAATATGGCTTGAAGGATTATTTGCTCAGCGAACTGCACAATCTGCCCGTGTTGCCCGACGAACCTTTCGTGGGCAGTTTCGCCGCGACCAACGAAGCCGTCGATTGGGCGCTGGTGTGGTTGCCGGAAGGCGGCGAACCGATTGCCGAAAGCTACGTGAATCTGATTCCGACTACGCAAGGCGGAACCCACTCGAATGGTTTGCGCACCGGCTTGACCGAAGCGCTGCGCGAATTCTGCGAGACGCGCAGTCTGCTGCCGCGCGGTATTAAGCTTGCGCCGGAAGATGTATGGGAAAAAGTCAGTTACGTTTTATCTGTCAAGATGAGCGACCCGCAATTTTCCGGGCAGACCAAGGAACGCCTTACTTCGCGCGAGACCGCCGCGTTTGTATCCGGCGTGGTGAAAGACACACTCGGCATCTGGCTCAATCAAAATCTCGATCAGGGCGAACGCATCGCCGAGTTGGCGATCAATAGCGCGCAAAACCGGTTGCGCGCCGAAAAGAAAGTCGTGCGCAAAAAAGTCACCAGCGGACCCGCCTTGCCCGGCAAGTTGGCGGATTGTTCGTCGCAGGATTTATCCCGCACTGAATTGTTCTTGGTGGAAGGCGATTCAGCGGGCGGCTCGGCCAAACAGGCGCGCGACCGCGAGTTCCAGGCCATCATGCCGCTGCGCGGAAAAATATTGAACACCTGGGAAGTCGACGCCAACGAAGTGCTGGGCTCGCAGGAAGTGCACGATATTTCCGTGGCGGTAGGTGTCGACCCCGGCTCGGACGATTTGAAAGGACTGCGCTACGGCAAAGTGTGCATCCTCGCCGATGCCGATTCCGACGGGGCGCACATCGCGACATTATTGTGCGCGCTGTTCGTGCGGCACTTTCGTCCGCTGGTCGCTGCCGGTCACGTGTACGTTGCCATGCCGCCGCTGTTCCGCATCGACGTCGGCAACCACGTGTTCTACGCGCTCGACGACGCCGAAAAACAAGGCGTGCTCGATCGCATCGCGGCGGAGAAACTGCGCGGTAAAGTCAACGTAGTGCGTTTCAAAGGTCTGGGCGAAATGAATCCGCCGCAACTGCGCGAAACCACCATCTCGCCCGACACGCGCCGCCTGGTGCAGCTCACCATCGAACCCGGCGACGACACCAACCAATTGATGGACATGCTACTGGGTAAAAAACGCGCGTCCGACCGCAAGGCATGGTTGGAGCAGAAGGGAGATTTGGCGACGGTGTAGTTGGAAAGTCGTGCGTGCTCTACGAGAAAACCACCCGACGAAGGTAACGCCCATGCGCCTCGATTGATGAAGCAGAGAGAGCTCATCACAAGGCATAGCCTTACTTCACTCGAAAACGGAAACGTCTGTTTAGCAAGTGTATAAACAATAGGTTGTTGGTTCATGAACCAATAGTTATTGGGTCATCGCAAAAAATGAAATATTGGATAGCTTCGGCGGTAGTTAGCCTCTAAACCAGTCTCGGATCAGTGCCGCACGAACTCAACGAACTTGCGCGTGATGCAATCCACCGTCGGCATCTACGGCGACTTGCAGGGCTTGCGGGGAAGACGTTGCAGGAGATTGAGGGACTGAGTCTCCGGCATTGGCCAATGGAGCATCGTAGGGCATGTTGTTCTGACTAAACGCAATGCGGACGGTCGAGTGTCAGTATACGTACGAACGGTATACTTGCTCAAACACAACAGAGTGATCTCTTCCAGGGCAAGCGCGCCGCAGGAGTCGAAACATGATTAGAAGATTCAAGGTTACAAATTACAAATCGCTAAAGGACGTTGACGTCACCTTGCCGAATTTAGTCGTCGTCTTCGGTCCAAACGCGGCAGGTAAGAGTAATCTTTTCGACGCGCTCAATCTATTTTCGCGGCTGGTCACGAAAAAAAATCTGAAGGAAGCCTTTGAGGGACATCGCGGCGTTCCACTTGAAGCGGTTCACTACACTGCGGGGGGGATCGCAAGTTTATCCTCTCAGGAGTACCACGTGATTTCTTTCAGCGCGGACGTCGAACTCAGCGATGTCGTGATTCGCGAAGTGGAAACACGCGTGCGGGAGTTGCGGCGCGGCATTGACGACACGGAGTCGGCGGCGACGGAAAAGGGCATCATTACGCATAAATATTTACGTTACGACGTCGAGCTTCAAGTGGCTTCGCGCTCGGGACAAGTGCGCGTAGTCAACGAACGGCTTGCGGCGTTGAAGCAAAATGGCAATGAAAAATCGCGCACACCGTTCATCGAAAGATCCGGCAGCAAGATCAGTCTGCGCATGGAGGGACAGGCACATCCCACTTTCCATGACGTCGGATTGGACTACACCATCGCCTCAACCGCTTTGTACGCGCCGCATTACCCGCACATCACGGCGTTGCGTGAGGAGCTCGCGCGCTGCCATTTCTACTACTTCGAGCCCAGGGAGTTGATGCGCCAAGGTAACGCCATCGCCGACGTGACCAGTATCGGACCGCGCGGCGAAGACATGGCCGCCTTTTACTACACGCTTTCTGAGAGAAACAAACCTCAGTTCAGTGCTCTTAAACTTGCTGCTGCACAAGTGTTGCCGCGCCTGAAAGACCTTCAAATCGAGCGCACGGACAAGGCCGAATTGTTCCTGCGCGTGTGCGAGGATGATGCCTACTATTCGAATCGCCTGATTTCCGAAGGCACGTTGCGCGTGCTTGGCTTGCTGGCAGCGCTTTCTCCCATGAGCGGCTCGACCACGATAGGCTATGAAGAACCTGAGAACGGCGTACATCCCCGGCGATTGAGGCATATTGCCGAACTGTTAAAAAACGCCGCGACCGCTGAACGGCAGATTCTCATTAACACCCACTCGCCCGTACTTCCGACCTATTTCACCGATTCCGAGTTATTGGTATGCCGTCGGATCGGCCCCGGCACGGAATTTATTCCGTTCTCTACTATTGGCGAATTATTCCGCCGCAACGAAATCGACCGGCACCTCGAAGAGGAAATCTTGCGGGGAGATTTTGGTGGCTAAATACACAATCGCTTTTTTCCTGGAAGACAGCGCGCAGGAAGCATTGATTCCTAATCTCGTCAGACGTCTGATTGCCGATGAAGGCAAGAGTCCGTCAGACTATGAATTGCACGTCCTAAGTGCACGAGGCGGTGGGTCGATCCGCGCCTACAAGGAATTCATTAAGGATGTAGAGAGACGGAAGAAGACTCCTGTGGCGGACGTTTTGATTGTTGGTTCTGACGGAAATTGCAACGGTTTCGCCAAACGCCGAACTCAATTGAACGATGCGGCGAAAGATGTGCCCTATCCCACCGTTATCACGGCGATTCCCGATCCGCACGTCGAACGCTGGTATTTGCTCGACAGCCAGGCATTGGCTGGCGCGGCCGGGGTGCCAGTGCAGGCGATTGCTCCGAATGCAAAGTGCGATAAGGGTCACTACAAAAAACTGCTTAAGGACGCATTCGCTCAACACAACCTGTTTCCGCCGTTAGGTGGCGCCGAATATGGACCGCTCGTCGCGCAAACAATGGACTTGTATGCGGCGGGCGTTGCCGATCATGCGCTGCGCGATTTTATCGAACAGGTGCGTGATTGGCTCAGACAGCATTGATACGATTGTTTGCGATGAGCAAAAAACAAAAACTCAGAACTCACTTGGATCGGTAAGGAGAACCGGCCAAAGTTGGAGCTGCGGGTTTTGTTGGGGAATGCGGCGAGGTCGTATCACGCGGCGCAGCGGATGGTAGAGAGCGAGATTTTCGATCACTGCCGTATCATGCGCGACAAACGAATCGATGAACTGCAAAATCAACCACACCGGCAGGTTGCCGTACGATCATTTCTGATTCGTGATTAGAGGCTGTAATGAACCGCACCCGTGCACTTGAATTACTCGCCCAGAGCAAGCCCGTGCTGGCTGCCCGCTATGGAGTCACGGATCTTGCGCTGTTCGGTTCCACTGTGCGCGATGCGGCGCGCAGCGACAGTGACGTTGACGTTGTAGTCGCCTTTGACGGACCGGCCACATCGGAGCGCTACTTCGGTGTCCAGTTCTATCTCGAAGACTTGTTTGGTTGTCCGGTCGATCTGGTTACCGACAAAGCACTGCGCGCGGAGTTGCGTCCATTCATTGAAAAGGAGGCGGTGCATGTCTGATTCCGCGCAGCGCGAATGGCGATTTTATTTGGACGACATGATTGGTTTCGCGGAGAAGGTCGTCGCCTACACTGACTGCCTTGATCAGGCGGGTTTCATCGCCAGCGGTCTGAATTACGACGCCGCAGTGCGTAATCTGGAACTGATCGGGGCGGCGGCGACGCATGTTCCGGACGTAATACGTGCCGCTAACCCACAGATTCCGTGGCGGCTCATCATAGCCACACGCAATCGCTTGATTCACGGCTATCTCGGCATCGACAACGACACGCTGTGGAGCTTATCTGCGGCGATATCCCCGCCTTGCTCCTGCACTTGCATGCGCTAAAAATAAAATTGGCGTGATCAAGAAACGAAATGTGTAACGAAACGCACGATGCCGACGTGCTCTCTATCTGTCTGTAAGGAAAGACCATGACCGAAGAAACAAAAACCAACCCCGACGGCATCGAGCGTCAGCCGCTGCGTGTATTCAGCGAGAAGGCGTATCTTGACTATTCGATGTATGTGATTCTGGATCGCGCGTTGCCGCATATCGGCGACGGCTTGAAGCCGGTGCAGCGGCGCATTATTTATGCGATGAGCGAGCTGGGCTTGAAGGCCGGAAACAAATACAAAAAGTCCGCGCGCACAGTCGGTGATGTGCTCGGCAAGTTTCATCCGCATGGCGATTCGGCGTGTTATGAAGCGATGGTGCTGATGGCGCAGCCGTTTTCGTATCGTTATCCGCTGGTTGACGGGCAGGGCAACTGGGGTTCGCCGGATGATCCGAAGTCGTTTGCGGCGATGCGTTACACCGAATCGCGCCTGGCGAAATACGCCGAGGTGTTGTTGTCAGAATTAGGTCAGGGCACGGTCGATTGGGTGCCGAATTTCGACGGCACGATGGACGAGCCATCGCTGTTGCCAGCGCGCTTGCCTAACGTGCTGTTGAACGGGACCACCGGCATCGCGGTCGGCATGGCCACCGACATTCCGCCGCACAATCTGCGTGAAGTTGCAGCAGCGTGTATTCACTTGATCGAAAATCCCAAAGCGACGGTCAGCGAGCTGTGTGAGTTTGTATTAGGTCCGGATTTCCCCACCGACGCGGAAATTATCACGCCGCGCGCTGAATTGCAGGCGATGTACGAAACCGGTAACGGTTCGGTGCGCATGCGCGCGCGTTACGAAATCGAAGATGGCTATGTGGTGCTGACATCGCTGCCGCACCAGACTTCGGGCGCGAAGATTCTGGAACAGATCGCGCAGCAAATGAACGCAAAGAAGTTGCCGATGGTGGAAGACTTGCGCGACGAGTCCGACCACGAGAATCCGACGCGCCTGGTGATCGTGCCGCGCTCCAATCGTGTGGATCTTGACGAATTGATGGGGCACTTATTCGCGACCACGGACCTTGAGCGCAGCTACCGCATCAACATGAACATGATCGGCTTGAACGGTCGCCCGCAAGTGAAAAATCTGCGCGACCTGTTGAGCGAGTGGCTGGAGTTCCGCATGTTGACTGTTCGACGCCGCTTGCAGTGGCGGCTCGATAAGGTCAATGCGCGCCTGCACATCCTCGACGGGTTGTTGATCGCGTATCTGAACATCGACGAAGTGATCCGCATCATCCGCACCAACGACGAACCCAAACCGGTGTTGATGGCGCGCTTCAAGCTGAGCGACACGCAGGCCGAGGCGATTCTCGAACTCAAGCTGCGGCACCTCGCCAAGCTCGAAGAAATGCAGATTCGCACCGAGCAAAACGAGCTGGCCGAAGAACGCGACGAACTGCAAAAAATTCTGGATTCGGGTAAGCGGCTGCGTACGCTGGTGAAAAAAGAAATTCAGGACGACATGAAAACCTACGGCGACGAACGCCGTTCGCCATTGGTCAAGCGTGCCGCCGCCAAGGTTATCGACGAATCAACGCTGGTCGGTGCCGAGCCGGTGACCGTGATTCTGTCCGAGAAAGGCTGGGTCCGTTCTGCGAAAGGTCACGACATTGATGGGTTCGTACTGCAATACAAAGCGGGCGACAGCTTTCGCGCCGCCGCGATTGGCAAGAGCAATCAGTTTGCCGTGTTCCTCGACTCGACCGGCCGCGCCTACACTTTGCCTGCGCACCAATTGCCGTCCGCGCGCGGCCACGGCGAACCGCTGACCGGTTGGTTGAATCCGCCGCCGGGTGCAACTTTTGCGGGTGTCATGCTGGGTGCGCCGGAACAGTTGTATCTGGTCGGCAGCGACGCGGGTTACGGTTTCGTCGCTAAGCTCGAAGACATGTCGACCAAAAACAAAAACGGCAAGGCCGTGCTTAGCGTAGCCCAGAACAGTCGCGTCGTGGCGCCTGCCCCAATTGTCAACGTCGACACCGATCGTCTTGCCGCCGTGACCAACGACGGTCACATGCTGGTATTTGCGGTGAAAGACTTGCCTATGCTGGCAAAGGGCCGTGGCAACAAAATTATTGGTGTATCACCCAAAGATCACGAAGCTTTATTTGCGCTGCTTTCAATTCCGAAAGGCGGCAGCCTCACTATTTTTGCCGGTAAACAACACACCACGCTCAGCGCCAGCGAATTAAACGAGTACCAAGGCGAACGTGGACGACGCGGCAAGAAGCTCCCGCGTGGATATCAAAAGGTTGATCGGGTTGCGCTCCTGCCGCCATCGAATGCAGGCGAAAAATAGACGCGCTGTTCACAGCGTGTTTGTGACCAAGCGCGCAATGCAATCGACTTCACGACTTTTGCTAAACGTTTAAGGAATCAAGACGATACAAAGTAAGACAAACGTATCGTGTGGGCTGTTGTGGCATGTTGTTCTCCGGATTGAAGCCGTGGGGCGAGGGCGTTCATCGCTGGTTACGCGGTGAGTTGCCTGCGCGTTCTCACGCGCTTGAACTCGATGTGGCAGCTCCAACATTCGAATCTGCCAAGCCCCGGCACTCTCTGTTCAGTTTTATTCGTGCTTGCCACGCCACGCGCGGTCGTCGTGTGCTGGTGATGCAACAGGTCGGTGAGCACTTCGCTGCACTCAATCGTTATCCGGTTTCGGCATTCACACGAGCATTACATGCACTAGTGGCAGATCGCTATCTGCGACCGGCGGTGGGCGCGGTTTACACTGCTTACAGCAAGCGGGATAACGCTCATCATGCGAGTATTGCCTCTTCCCAAGTAACTCCGACGCAGGCAGGGGATGCGCAATCCAATGTCGAAGAACCCAAGCAACAGATGCAGTTGGCGATTGAAGCCGCGCAACAGCTAACCACCTGTTATGCGCTGATATTTAACGCGCTGCGTCGCTTTCCGAATCGTGCTTACGCGATATGTCACGATAAGGCTCTGCGCGTCGGGCACCGTATGCTTGAGCTGATTCATGCTGAGCAGCACTTGTGCGCAATACTGCGGATGAAGTTACCAGAGCGGTCTTGGCGCAACTGCAATCAGCTTTATTTTGCGTTGAACGAATGCGAGAACGTGCAGCGTGAAATGCCACTGGCTGGTTACCTTGCGGAACCCAACCGTGCCGCCTGGCAGCCAAAAGAACGTGACCCGGCACCTACTTCTGCGAGCGTGCAGCAACTCTACATCGCGCTCCAGGTGACGGGGATGATGGATTCCGGCACTTGGCCACCACAACAATTTTTCTGGATGCTGGTTTATTTGCGGCGCACCCTGCCACGGCTGAAATTGCGCCCGTATTCCGAGCTGGCACTCAACGACGCCAGTGTCATCATCACCCGCGCACACCATCGTTCACCCACATTCAAAATGCGCAGCAAGCCAAAGGAGCCTGCGCTGCTGCTCGATGTGGGCCCGCTGCTGCGGCGGGTGGAGCGTGATCTGGAGCGGCTGAATGCCGGACAAAAAGATACGCTGTTCAAACGCCTGGCGGGGGTGGCTGGAGTTAGCTTGCTGGACCAGGCGCAACTTCTGGAACACATGTTGCGCAAATTGCGCTATCACGCGGAGCGTGCCGAACGCAGCTACGCCAATCAATATGTCGAGCTACGGCTACACTGGGGTTTTGCGGAAGCGTTTGAGATTGTCCGCGACAAATCCAACGGTGATGAGCAGTGGCGCTTCGAGGACTTCCCGGTTGCGCCGCAACTGACAAAACCCAGTGCGTTCCAAACTGAACCTACCGCCGCCGAGCAATCCGTGTCTGCGTTTTTTCTGATCAACGAAAGTGCTAGCGGCATGCAATTCAAATATCAGGAAACGCCTGCCAGTAAGGCAGCTTTCGTTGGCCAGTTAATCGCATATACGCGTGATGCCGATGACCCGCGTCGTAGCGTGCCGCAAGTTGCCTATGTCAGCCGGGTGCAGCGCAGCCGCAGCGGCGAAGTTGAAGTTGCAGTGCAGAAGCTCGCCTTCGAAGCGGAATGCGTTGGTGTGCAAGACCCCCACATGCAGGCTGACAAGAAAGCACTGCCGGGGTTTTTACTGCATTGCCTCGATGGTAAGTGGCGTTTTTTACTGCACAGCAAGCACGGCTCGTACGCGCTGTCGAAACTGTTTTTGAGCTCCGTCGGCCAAAGTCGCAGTTTGCAACTGGGGCGCATGTACCTCTATCAGCCTGAGTTTGTGTTATTCGACATGATTGGGTTCGAGCCCAGTTAATCTGCATTGGTTTCCCCACCGATGTAATATAATCCGGTCCCGGAACCGTTACATCGGTGCGGCGTCTATAGCTCTACAGCCACGCTTGAAATGAATCCATCCATCCCCATTACAGGAAGGCAGTTCTAGAAGTGGGGTGTGGTCACGTGAGTGGTACCAGGTAATAGCGACAAAACGAGGAGTAGTTATGAAGCGCATATTTTTGTTCCTGATGACCAATCTGGCGATCATGCTGGTATTGAGTGTGACCGTGCGCCTGCTGGGCGCAGATCAGTTTTTAACGCAGCAGGGGTTGAATCTGACTTCCCTGTTGGTGTTTGCAGCGATCTTCGGCTTCGGCGGCTCGTTCATCTCGTTGCTGATGTCGAAGTGGATCGCCAAGCGCTCGACCGGAGCCCAGGTCATCAGCGAGCCGCGTACTGAAATCGAACATTGGTTAGTCGAGACTGTGCGCCGCCAGTCGCAGCAGGCCGGTATCGGCATGCCAGAAGTAGCAATTTTTGACAGCCCAGATGTGAACGCGTTTGCCACCGGGGCGAATCGCAACAGTGCCCTGGTTGCGGTGAGCAGCGGCTTGCTGCGCAGCATGACGCGCGATGAAGCCGAAGCCGTGGTGGGGCACGAAATTACCCACGTGGCCAACGGCGACATGGTAACGCTCGCGTTGATTCAAGGCGTCGTGAATACCTTCGTGATTTTCCTGGCGCGGGTTATCGGCTACTTTGTGGACCGCGTGGTGTTCAAATCCGACCGCGAGAACGGCCCGGCGTTCTGGATTACATCGATTGTTGCCGAATTGGTGTTGGGTATTTTAGCCAGCACCATCGTGATGTGGTTCAGCCGCCAACGTGAGTTTCGTGCCGATGCTGGCGGTGCGCGCCTGAGTCAGACGAGCAAAATGATCGCGGCGCTGGAGCGCTTAAAAGCGCAAATGCACCCGGCGCAACTGCCTGACCAGATGGCGGCGTTTGGAATTACCGGCGGTCTGGCGCATGGTTTAAAGCGCCTGTTCATGACACATCCGCCGCTGGATGAACGCATTGCACGTTTGCGCGCCGCTCAGTAAGTAGGTGCATCACCAACAAAAAGGCCGCATTGAAAATTCAATGCGGCCTTTTTATTGGGCGTTTTCTGATAGTCAGCAATGGAGTGAGCTTGGTAGCTGCAGCGCGTAGCGTGCGCTGCGCGCACGATGCTATTCCCCCGCGCGAACGTCGTGCGCATGGCGCACGCTACGTTGCCTTAAAAAGGGAATTCGTTGGGCTCATGCGGTTCAACGCAGAAAAATCCGCGCGGAAGGGAAGGTCGGTAGGAGTTAGTCTTGACTATATCGTGAAGCGGCCGGAGCGCCGAAATCTACCCGCCTGTGAAATCGTACGACATCGCGTTGTCAGGCTTTTGCAGGTAATAGCCTTGAATAAAATTCACACCGCTTTGCCACAACACCGCCAGACTGTTTGCATCCTGCACATGCTCGGCGATGGTCTGCTTGTTTTCCGCGCGTGCGATGTCGGTGACCATTTTGAGGATGTCGCGGCTCTTTTCATTGGTCGCAAGTGTGGCAATGTGCGAACCGTCGATCTTTAGATATTTAACGTCTAAATGTTTGAGATAGCTGAATGACTGGGTTTCGCTGCCGACGTGATCAATAGCGAACTCGCAGTGCAGTTGTTTCAGCCCGTTGATGAACAGCTTGGTTTCTTTCAGTGCGCTCAACACCGACGACTCGCTGGATTCAAAAATCAGGCTGGCGCCGTGCAGACGCGCGGCTTTCAATAACTTGCTGACCCAGACCAGGAACGTCTGGTCTTTGATCGAATCGTGCGACAGCTTGATGAACAGTTGTGTTTGTTGAGCACTGGTATTGCGCTTGGTGGTCAACATTTTTACGGACTGCTTGGTGACCCAGCGGTCGATGTCGGGCATTAACCCGGCGCGTTCGGCCAGTGCCAGAAATTCCCCGGGTGGGATGTCTTTGTTCTGCTCGTCGAGCATGCGCAACAACACTTCGTAACGTTCGCCGGGTTCGGCATGCAGGCTGACGATGGGTTGGTAAACCAGTCGGAAGCGATCTTTTTCCAGCGCGGTTTTGATGCGTTGAATCCAGCCCAGGTCACGCTCGTTGCTGGCTTTCTCATCCGCCACAGTGTGAATGTGAATCTGGTTACCGCCACCGGACTTGACTTGCTTGCAGGCCATGTCGGCATGCGCCAATACTTTTTTTGCATCGCTGGAGGTTTCAGTAATCTGCGCAACGCCAATGCTGCACGTGGTGGTGATCGACTGGTTTTCCAGTTCGAAAATATTTCCTTCGATGGCTTTGAGCAGCTTTTCGGCAAGCTTTTTCACCTTGCTGACATCGGCTTCGTTAACCAGAATCGTAAAAATCTCACCCGCAAAACGTGCCGCCACGTCGGTCGGGCCGATATTATTTTTAATCACCCCGGCCATGTCGCTCAGCACCAGATCGCCGGCCGCAATGCCGATGGATTCGGTAATCTGCTTGAATTCGTCCGGTTCCAGATAAATCAACGCGCTGCTTTTGCTGGCGTTTTCGTTGGTCGCGGTTTTGATGGCGGCTTCCAGTTGCTCCAAAAAGTGATTGCGGTTGAACAAGCCGGTGAGCAGATCTTGACGACGCAAGGTGTCGAGTTCTTTTTCGAGTTCTTTGTTATCCGACTTGCCACGGATCAGCACTTGGGTGCAAGGCTCGCCTTCGATGCTGGCGGGTGCGAACACCAGCACGCCGGGAAATTTTTTGCCGTCGCTGCGCACCAGCGTCATGTCGACATCGCCTTCCGGCGTTTCGCCCGCGTTTAACTGGCGCAAGATGCCTTTGAACTGCTGGTGATTGTCCGGCGCGATCAAGTCCATGATCGGAATGCCTTCCACGTCGTCGGCTTCGGCATAGCCAAACATTTCAAGATAGGTTGCATTGGTATAAATGTGCATGCCTTCGTGGATGTACGCGATGGCGTCACGCGAGCTGTCCATCAACGAACGATTGCGGCGTTCGCTTTCGCGGTACATGGTTTTGGCGCTGCGGTGGCCGCGGCGTTCTTCCAGATCATTCAACTCGCGTGCGATCACCAGCAATAATAATTCGGAGTTTGTCTCGGGAATCAAATCGCGTGCGCCAGCGCGCAGCAGTTCGGTTGCAATGGCATCGTCATATTGTGCAGCGGTGATGATAACCGGCACGTCTTTACCCGCCTGCTTGATAACGTCCAGCACATCGGTCGCGCTAAATGCAGGCAAATCTTGCGAGGCGATGACCAGATCCCAGTTTTGCTGCGCCAGCGCTTCCTGTAAATCTTCGCTGTCTTCCACGTTCGACGAACGAATCGCATAACCCGCATTGCGCATCATGCTGGAGATCGCTTCCGCTTCGTTGGAAGACTCTTTGATGGTCAGCAGTCGAATGACTTTTTCGTTTTTTGTCATCTGTTTTCCCTCACACTCGCGATGCGCGACCGGTCGCCTGGCAATCGTTAATTCGGAATGCGGTTGATCAACGTAATTTCGGTTGCATGGTTAGTTTAGCTTAGCGCCTATCTCAATAGGACATCGGTCGCCGGACGGCCGATGTATCCCGTCCGGCGGCGTTGCGCGTCGTTGCCATAGCTTAGGCTATGTCGCCTCCGCGCGCCTTGCCGGTCGGGTGCCTCGACCGCCCGACTCGGTCTGCCCTATTGAGATAGGCTTATTAAAGAGACGACCAAACATTATCGAAATTCCACTTCGATTCGTCTTCATTCCCCGCGTCGCGTGCGCGTTCTGGCTTCTTTGAGTCTTTAAATTGAAAATGTGCAAATGCGCCGGTGGTTTCCAGCACTTTAGTGATCTGAATACTTTTCTTGTCGCTGTCGATACCCAGCGCCAGCGTGTCACCGGTGTTATACAAGTTGGGCGCGATGAGTGTCACCGGCTGATCAGCGGTTTTAATTTCGGGTAACACCAGCGCGCGCTGAAATTCGCGCGCCTTCGCCGTGCGTTCCTGACGCACCGCAGCGGCGATGGCATAAGGTGCCAGTTTTTGAATTCCCAATTCCAGTTGTTTGCCGTCGCGGCTTTTCATCCAACGTACTACGCCAACACTCCAGCGACTTTTGTTTGGCTCATCCATTTCCTGCATGCCGATCAGCTCGCCCACCAGCGCGCTCAAGCCTGCGTTGACCGAACCTTCCATCGGCAACCACACCAGGCAAAAGCCGCCCGCACTTTCGTTGACCGTGCTGCACACATGAAAATCATAGCGTGCGTGGGTTCCGCCTGCGTCGATATCGGTGGGAGGCGGGATATCGACACCGCTGTTGGGGTCGTAACATGACACCGGTAATTTCGACAGCCGGTTCCATACATCCTTATTGGAGGTGTCTGGATTTGACACGCTGTAAACCGGTTTTCCGGTGAAGCGCGCCTTGGCGTAAACATGTTTGCCTACCGTGCCGTCGCCTAGCGGGCTGTCCAGCGGGAGTAGATCGAGACTGATCGCTGGCGCTGGCGCTGTGGGTGTGTCGGGCGGAGCGTTATCGACTGCGTCGACGAGATTTTGCGCTTCTTGTTGCAGCGCGCCGTGGATGAAATAGTGCGTTGCGCTCAAGCCCAGCGTCACCAGAATATTACTGCTTTTCACCGCGCGCGAAAAATTACGTTTCGCCATGCCGCCCCAGGTGAGCACCAGACGACGCAACAGCTCAACACTGAGTTTGTTTGCGCGGCCCAAGGCACCCGGTGCATGCACTGGAATGCCCGCCATGATGTGCTGACCGACAGTTTCGACCAATGGCGCTGTGTCGAGCACTCGACACAAGTTGATGTTCAGGTCACTGCACAGCGTGAGGTAGCCCGGCGGATCATCGCCGTTGAGATTGAGTGAGCACATACCAGTTTGCTGTTCCGGATCGGTGATCACATTGATGGTGGCGAAATGCTCCCAATCGACCAGCATGGTGTTGATGGTTTCGATTTCACTTTGCCGCAGCCGATAGGGGCCCGCCAGTGACAGCAGCACCACCTGCTTGTAAAGACTGGTAATGGTGGAATCGAAGCTGTGCTCCCCAATCTGATTTTTCACCACAATAGTGTGCAGATTAGTTTCCTGCGCATAAAGGTAAAGGCGGTGGATTTCGCACCACACGTTGTTTGGCGGCGGAATATAAATCTGGTAACAGCGCAACAATACCTGGCTCAAATAAAACATGGCGCGATGCACAGACTGGCTCACGGTTTTATTGTCGAGACGCGACACGCCGTCTGCAAGTTTGCTGTTGATGATGATCTTGTAGGCGATGGCCATCTCGCCTTGCAGTTCGCGTGCTAGCAATGCAACGCGCTGCTTCTTGCGCGCAAGCGGAAAGGGCAGGCCGATGTAATGTTTTTTCAATGTCATCGCCAGATGATGCACCGGCTCGCGGAACATCTCGGCAATCAGCAAACGGTCAGAATCTGGCACTTTAACGCGATTGAGTTCGTGCAGGCCCTTGTACACCAGACGGGCCATCTCGCCGATGTCGGCGCGTGGCAGTCCGTTAATCCATTTTTCAATATGGCTTGGTCGCGGATCGAAGCCGGTCAGCCCGGCGTCTTGTTGTTCCGGAGTACGCAATATTCCGATAGGTAACTCGCTTTGGGACACCCGTTGCTCTCTCTATATAAGCTGGGCCACACCGCACCGCCGCGGAAATTTTATTTGGCACGCACGGTCGTATATCGACTACCCGGGGATGAAGCTTAAATGTTCATGAAGAAAAACAGAAACACGCATCATGTCGAGATTGGGATCGTCGGCACAGGAGTTTTGTACGGAGCCGTCGCCTGCTCGCGAACTAACCGTGGCACCAGATAACCTGGGAGCCGGGTGTGAACTTCATCCATGAGTTGTTGGGCACGTAGCTCGGCAACATCAAAATGCGCAGCACCCGACACGCGGTCGAGCAGGTGCAAGTAATAAGGCATCACGCGCGCGGTGAACAAAGCTTCACTTAATTCCTGCAAGGTCTGGGCGTGATCGTTAATGCCGCGCAGTAACACCGCCTGGTTGTATAAACGTGCGCCCGTGAGTTCAAGTTGGATGAACGCAGCACGCGTTGCATCGTCCAGTTCATTGGCGTGATTAATGTGCAGCACGACGACGACGGCGAGTCGTGTGGCCGACATCCAGTGCAGCAATGCGTCATCGACGCGCTGCGGTAACACCACCGGCACCCGCGTATGAATGCGTAACCGTTGCAGGTGCGGAATAGTGTCGAGCTGCGCTACCAGTGCGGAGAGACGTGCGTCGCTGAGTGCGAGCGGGTCGCCGCCAGAAAGAATCACTTCGCTGATCGAATCGTCGGCACGAATGTAATCCAACGCTGCATTCCAATGATCGGTTGCGGGGTTCGCTTCGCTGTAAGGAAAATGACGCCGGAAACAATAGCGGCAGTGCACCGCGCACGCGCCGGTGAGCACCAACAACACGCGACCGTGATATTTGTGTAGCACGCCGGGCACGGTCATCGCCGCCAGATCACCGACCGGATCAGTGGAGAAATTTGGAATATCTTCGAGCTCACGGCCCAACGGTAAAACCTGGAGCAGCAGCGGATCAAGTGCATCGCCCTTGCGCATGCGTGCGACAAAACTGCGCGGTACCCGCAGCGGAAATAGCTCGGCGGCGCGACGCGCCTGCGGGAGCAAATCGTCGCCGAGCTCCAACATGCGCAGCAATTCGGCCGGGTCTTTCACGGCGCGCGCAAGCTCGGCTTGCCACGGCGCGGGGCGCCAGGATGACGCGGTCAGAGGCTTCATGTAAACTTCCACTCCAATTTTGACCCGCCGAAACATCGGTGGCATCGACACATTCACAGCAGTGCGAATCTTCCCAGAACGAGGCACACATGGCTACATACGGCACCAACGATTGGAAGCCCGGATTGAAAGTAATGCACGACGGCTATCCCTGCACCATCATCGAAAATGAAATGGTCAAGCCCGGCAAAGGCCAGGCTTTCAACCGCGTGAAAATGCGCAATCTGAAAACCGGACGGGTGCTGGAAAAAACCTTCAAGGCCAATGATTCGCTGGAAGGCGCGGATGTTGTCGACACCGATATGCAATATCTCTACAGCGACGGCGAAGTGTGGAACTTCATGCATCCCGAAACGTTTGAACAAATGGGTGCGGATGCACAAGCGGTGGGCGACTCCGCCAAGTGGCTCAAAGAGCAGGACATGTGCATCATGACGTTGTACAACGGCGTGCCGATGGCCGTAACGCCGCCCAACACCGTCGTTCTGCGCGTGGTCGAGACCGATCCCGGCCTGCGTGGCGACACCGCCGGTGGTGGTGGCAAACCCGCCAAGCTCGAAACCGGCGCCGTTGTGCGCGTGCCGCTGTTCATCGAAAACGGCGAGCTGCTTAAAGTCGACACCCGCACCGGTGAATACATCGGCAGGGTAAAAGAATAATGGTTGATTGGTACCCCGCTGCCAAAATCGAAACACTACGAACCCGAGCGCGGATGCTGCAAAGCACCCGCGCTTTTTTTTCGACGCGCGACGTGCTGGAAGTCGACACCCCGGTGTTATCGGCCGCCGCGAACACCGACGTGCATCTGGAAAGTTTCGCAACGGTGTATCGTGGTCCAGGTGCGCCTAAGGGCCGGGTGTTGTATTTACACACCTCGCCCGAATTCGCGATGAAGCGCTTGCTGGCCTCTGACAGCGGCGCGATTTATCAAATCTGCAAAACCTTTCGACAAGGCGAGTCCGGAACACACCACAATCCCGAATTCACCATGCTCGAGTGGTACCGCCCGCACTACGACGCCACCGCATTGATGGACGAAGTGGAAGAGTACGTAGCCACCGTGCTCGGCGAACACATCACACTCGCGCCCACCGAACGCCTGACCTACGCCGAAGCCTTCAAACGTTTTGCAGGTGTCGACAACGTGCACACCGCCGACGTTGCCCGTTTACGCACCTGCGCACGTGAGCGTGGTATTTCCGACGTGCCCGGTCTTGGCGAAGAGCGCGACGCCTGGCTGGACTTGCTGATGTCGCACGTCGTGCAACCGCTGCTCGGGCAGCACGGCCCCTCGCTGGTGTACGACTACCCCGCCAGCCAGGCCGCATTGGCGCGTGTGCGCGTCGGCCCTCCGGATGTGGCCGAACGCTTTGAACTATTCATTAACGGCATTGAACTGGCGAACGGCTTCCACGAACTGACTGACGTCGTCGAACAACGTCGACGTTTTGAAACTGATCGCGCGCGTCGTCAACAACTCGGCCTGCGTGATGTGCCGGTGGACGAGCTTTTACTCGCCGCATTGGAAGCGGGCCTGCCGCCGTGCGCGGGTGTGGCGCTGGGTTTTGACAGATTGGTGATGCTGGCGGTGGGAGTGCGTGGTGTTGGGGAAGTGATGGCGTTTCCGGTTGAGCGGGCGTGATGTTCTATGTACGCGGGAACGGACTACTTTATCGCGTCCCGGTTGTTACTCGCCTGCTATGTGTATCCGATTCTCCCCACCAAAGCGTAACCATGCGTCTTTTATCGCATCGTGGTGGGATAGGGATGCTTCGGGGGAGATGCGAATTCCGATTTCAGATTTGAGATCAGCGATTCCAATTCTCCTGTAAGGCAGAATGGCTGATCGCAAAACGAACCGGATTTCTTTCTCATTACGAAATATTCGGCGTTTGTTGAATGGTGCAATCTTAAGGGGATGTTTATAGGAAACGTAACCTGAAAAGAACCCCTCGGTGTCTGGGTCATCCTTTTGCACATGCTGAAATAGGTCTCGCAATAAGCCGTATCGCAGCGTTATACCAACGCCGTGTTCTCCACCTGCGTATCTGTGCCAAAGAAGATGATCGTCATCAGGGTCGCTAATTTCGGTCCAACAAGATACTAGCCAACGGCTCTGCATTCGTCGAATGTGTTCGTCCCAAGCGATAGAAGATGTAACCCCTTTTTCCATCAAGAAATGTTGTACGCATTGGTTGTAGTCTTCTGGAATGGCTGAATCACGAGCATCGTCAAAGTCACTGGCCGGACCGAAAAATATCTCTATTTGAGACATGAACCAT
>JANMQQ010000391.1:0-4188 GCA_031370545.1 Gammaproteobacteria bacterium | reverse complement strand
GGCGTGAGAGTAATGGGGAGTTTTCTGACATGGCTATTTATCTCCTAAGTTTTTTCAACAATCGGCTACTCCTCTGACCAAGTAGTTCGTAGCGTGCGCCCAGCGCACGTTTTGCCGTTTCGTTCGCATGGCGCACGCTACGCGGCTACTCATCCGACCAAGTGCGTCGGATCATCTCGAACAGTTGCACGACCAATACATCCAGCACCCAACTGCTGCCGTCGGGCGCGACGTCGCTGGTGTTGGTCAGGCCGAAGCTGGCGTTCTGCCCTGCAAGATCGACGACCGCAATGGTCATGAACCCCATCCAGGAGCCCGTGTGAAACAGCAGCCGTCCTGCGGGGGTGGGGATGGCAGCCCAGCCGACAGCGTAGTCTCCGTCCGTCAGCTGCTGCAGGCGTTGCACATAAGCGGCCGGCAGCGGCGTGGTCTGGCCTTGCAGCGCGAGTAGATGCCAATGCAGCCAGGTTGAGTAGGCCATTGCCGTCGTGCTGAATAAACCGGCCGGGGCGAAGATAGCATCGGCCCACTGTTGCTCCTCGGAGGACAGCGGCGGCGCCACCTGTAATTGGCCGCGCGCGCCTTCATGACCCAGCGGCTGATTGGACGCCATCAATTCCGGCCGGACCCAACTGCCCACGACGCCCAGCGGCTGGGTCAGCTCCTCATCGAACAGGGTTTCATAAGGCTTGCCGGTCACTGCTTCGAGCATCGCGGCGACCAGCGTATATCCGGCGTTTGAATAGTAAAAATCCTGGCGGGGTGTCACGCCGCTCGGCGGTAGCTGCGTCAGCAACCAGTGGGCGAAGAAGCGCCGCATTTCCACCAGGGTCTGCGGCAAGGCATCGGTGTAGTTTTCGAGAAAGATCGAGAAGTTATGGATGTCCTCATCTCCGGTCATCGCCAGCACGCCACCGCGATGCGCCAGCAACTGCTCCAAGGTTACCTCGCGATAGTCGGCGCGCATGCTTTGTTGCAACTCGGGCACGACCTCGCCGATTGTGCTGTCCCAGCGCAATACGCCGCGTTCGATCAGGCGCGCGGCCACCACGGCCGTCATCGCCTTGGTGTTGGAGCCGATGATGAACGATTCCTGGCCGTTCAGCGCATCGGTGCTGCCGATCCGGCGCAGACCGGCAAACCCGGACTCGCGTTCAGTGTCGCCTTCCGTGATGCTCACTTGCCCAAACACTGCGCCAACCAGCCCTTGATCGACCGCACGCGACGCAGCCGCCTCGGCCGCATCGATTTCGGGCGGCTCCTCCTTGGGTAATGGGGATTTTTCATGCTCGTGCTTGCTCCGATGTTGCTCCAGAGATTTTTTCTGGATGCGCTCATGGGGCGAGTGCTGATGGGTATCAATACGGGTGCGGAGCGGGTGCTCTGCTGGTGCATCGTAGTCGTGAACCTGATGATCGCGCTCGCGCGGGTATGAGGGGTCTGGAGGGGCGGATGCGAAGGACTTGCTCCCCATCATTGCCAGAACCAGCACTAAGCCCGGTACGAACAACGTAAAAATTTTAGATGTCATTCTCATAATGCATACCTCTCTATGTTAAGAATTTAAGACGCCAAACTTAAGATCGCGCTCGACGAGTATCAGCCCCAGCAGATTTTGCGCTTGCTGCTCCATGCCGACCGCCAGTTCGTCCACGCGGCCTTGAAAGTAGCGGTAAAACGTCAAGCTCGGGATCGCGACCAACAGACCGGCGGCGGTGGCGATCATGATTTGCGAGATGCCCGCGCCCAGGGCTTGCGGATTACCGATCCCCTGACTCGTCATGGAGGTAAACACCTCCATCAAGCCTACGACCGAACCGAGCAAGCCGAGCAACGGCGTGATCGCGGCGATGGTGCCCAGGCTATTCAGGTAGCGTTCCAGCTCATGCACTTCATGGCGCCCGGCATCTTCGATACTTTGTTTCATGAAGGCGTGATTAGGGGTTCGACTCGTCAATCCCGCAGCAAGCATGCGTCCCAGCGGTGAACCGGCGCGCAAGGCACGAATATTTTCCAGCGTCAGTGCGTTGTTTTTATGCCAGTTAAAAATCTGTGCCACCAGATGCCGGGGCATGATCTTGTTTTTCTGTAGAGACCAGAAACGTTCCACCACAATGGAAATTGACAATACCGAGCACAACATGATCGGCACGATGAGCCATCCACCCGCTTTGAGTATTTCAAACACTGTAATGCCCCCTTTTGCCTGACGACGACATAGCCTAGATAAAGGCGGCGTGGGGGTCTGTATCGAAATGTATCCAAACGTAACCATGTGTTAATCGGTGCCTCTCCTTGGCAAATTCCTGAAATGGGGAAAGTTGATCAGGCGAGTTTGCCGTAGTCCATACGCAGCACGCGATCGGCAGCGGTGAAATAGCGATCGTCATGGGTGATGGCCAGCACTGCCTTGCCGCGACGTTTCAGCTCCGATAGGATCAGCTCCAACCGCCGCCATGCATCAACGTCCGGCATCGCGGGCAGCTCAAGCTCCACCGGGTGGTGGTCCATCACAGGCGTGTCGTCACCGGTAAGAGGCTGCCGGACCGGGTCAGCTCCAGAAAAGGAAGCCTATGAACATCCTACGTGCCTCTGCAATGATGTTGTTTTGGGCGCTACTATTGATCGCCTCTGGCGGCTGCTCGCCGCTGGGCCATGTGTCCTCGCTTGCGCAGTGAGACCTACGTTGCGACAAGCATGACGTTCAGATGATTGAGGAGCACTGGGCGAAGAATTGTTACTACTCGTCCTATCGGGCCTGGGGCTGCGACCGCGAGGAATTCTACGATTGCAACAAGGGGTCAGACTCGTTGATTCTCGGCGGAGATCGGAAATCGAAGGAGTTTTATGATGAAAAATCAACGAGTCTGACCCCTTGACGGACCAGGCATTTAAGATGCTCTGACGTCGCATTGCTGCATCTGCGGGCGCGGCTTGTTGTTCTACAAACCCGAGGAGAACACCGCGTGAAGCATCCGGCGGCGAATTGTCAAAGGTGGTGGGAACCGGGCCGTCATCGCTCACCGCAAACCCGCTTAAACCCTGGGCGCGCCAGAAGGGCTTTGCATAAACCACATTGACCTTAAACCCCGCTACACCCTGCCATTGAGCATTCAGTAGACGCCGCTGCTGAGGCAATGCCGGGGAAAAACGAATCCGCTGGATATCGGCCGGCATCATGGCCACGACCACGTGCTTGGCAGTGATACAGGCGCGCCGGGAGACGACCTTGACTGCCGCGGCGGTCTGGATAATTTTGCTGACCGGCGAACCCAGCACCAAATCATCTTCCAATAGCTGAGCCATTTTTTGTGACAGCGCTTGCGGCCCACCCTTGAAACGCAATTCCTGGGCACCGCTGTTGAGCGCCTGCAACCCCCCGGCGGAATGCACATAGAAAAGAAAGTACAACAGAGAAATATCTTGGGTTGGCGCAGGCAAGAAACTTTGAATTTCCGCTTCGATGCTTTGCCGCGCATCGACCTCACGCACATTGCCGGTCAGCCAATCCGCTACGCTCAGGGCATCCCACTCGGCCGCTTGGGCGGCAGTCCATGGTGCGTTAAGGGGAACCGTCAGCGCCATTTGATCAAGCTGGTATTTGGCCGCGCTTGCGGCGGGGTTGTTCTGGATGTCATCCCGGAAAAAACGTGTGCCGTTCATATACAACACGGTCTTGCCATGGGTGTAACTTGGAAAATTATCAACACCCAACTCCTCGGCCAGCGCCAGTATTTCGGTTTGCGTGTTGCCGATCCATTGGCCGCCCCGTTCCACCACATGGCCACCGCCGATGGAATAATCCAGAGTGGCTATTTTTGCCCATCGCGCCAAAAATGTAAGTTTAGCCCAACGGGGGTTCTTGCTCCTCCTGCATCGCTTTATTCCAGTACGCAGGATCGGCATATAGGGCTGCCAATGCATTGATGTCCACTTTTGATCCTGCCGAGCTGAATTCGAACGTCCCGAACAGATTCACATGCTGCCAGGCCACCGGAGAAATTCCTTTGATGATTGCCAGCGCCTGTTGGTCGTTCGCAGCCTGTTTTTGCTCATAGACCCGGGAGAGCAACACGGTATTGTAGTAGATGACCGCATTGGTGATGAGCCGGGAGCATTCGTTCCAAATTTGCTGCTCGGCTTCTGTTTTTACTCGAAATGTTCCACCGTTGACGAAAGCTACCGCAC
>JANMQQ010000429.1:0-3382 GCA_031370545.1 Gammaproteobacteria bacterium | reverse complement strand
CAAGTGCGCAGCGGAAATCCGCTTAAAAAAAATGTCTTGATGGGGCCTTTGATCGACACCCGCGCGGTTGAGAATTTTAAAAGCGCGGTGCAGCGCGCGCAGCAGTTGGGCGGAAAACTACTTGCAGGCGGAAAGGTAGGCGCAGGCCGTGGCCATTTTGTACAACCGACCATCATTGCCGCGCAACCGGAATGGGACGTGGTGCAGCAGGAAACCTTTGCGCCGATTTTGTATGTGATGTCGTTCAAGACGCTGGACGAAGCGATCATGATAAACAACGCAGTACCACAAGGCTTGTCGTCGTCGATTTTCACCAATGACGTGCGTCATGCCGAGCAGTTTCTGGCGGCCACCGGCAGCGACTGCGGCATCGCAAATGTCAATATTGGCACCTCGGGGGCCGAAATCGGTGGTGCCTTCGGTGGCGAAAAGGAAACCGGCGGCGGCCGCGAAGCGGGCTCCGATGCATGGAAAGCCTATATGCGGCGCCAGACCAACACCATTAATTGGGGAAAGGAGTTGCCATTGGCGCAGGGAATCAAATTCAAGGTCGGGTCAGAATGATGCCGCCTTGCCTCATCGTCGGCATGGCGGTGCTGCTGTTACTCAGCGAAACGCGGGCACACGCTCAAGAATCATGCGTGCCGCCGGGGCGCTATTACAACCCGGCGGCGCAGCAAGCGGTGTCCATCGCTGAAACCTTGCTGCGTGCGTCAAAACATCAGGTCGTGTTACTGGGTGAGCATCACGACAACGCTGAACATCATCGCTGGCAACTCCATACTGTCGCGGCATTGGCCGCACTCAGACCCAGGATTGCGTTGGGTCTGGAAATGGTACCGCGACGTTTGCAACCGGTGCTGGACCGGTGGACCAAGGGCCAGCTCAGCGAAGAGCAGTTTGTAAAACAACTAAATTGGGATGCGTTCTGGTCGTTCGACATCCGGTATTACCTGCCGCTGTTTCATCTTGCGCGCATGCAGCGTATTCCGTTGCACGCATTGAATGTCGAACGGGAGTTGTTTAATCGAGTCACGCGTGAGGGATGGGACGCCGTCCCGCAAAACAAACGTGAAGGGGTGACAGCACCGGCACCCGCCAGCAAAGATTATTTGCGATTTCTCGCCGCCAGTTTCTTGGGTCATAATCCACCAGCACCTTCTGAAGCCGAATCATCAGCGCCGCAAAACGGCGAAAAATTTTTGCGCTTCGTGCAGGGTCAGTTGCTGTGGGACCGCGCGATGGCAGACGGCCTGGCTAAAGTTGCGCGCTTGGCAAACGCTCCGTTAATGATCGGTATCCTGGGCAGCGGGCACATCGTGAACCGCTACGGTGTGCCGGACCAATTGAAGCAATTGAAAATTGCCGATGTTGCGGTGCTGGTGCCGTGGGACACTCATTTTGACTGCGCACAACTTAACAAAGATTTTGCAGATGCGGTGTTCGGTATTGACATCATGCCAGAGCCAACCCCGTAACGAGGAAGCCACCCATGCATTTAGTTCGAAACGGGCACGCAGTATTGACCGCGCTGATCATCTTGGCGCTGACCGCCTGCGAAAATTCCGTGCCTAGCGATAGCGCAGTACAGCAACTCGGCACGGAGTTTTACTCTGCGCTCAAAGCGAAAGATTTCGAGCGCGCGCTGGACTATTATTCACCGGATTTTTTTAATGGACGTCCGCGTGAAGAATGGAAGGCGCATTTGCAGACGATCCAGCAAAAGCTTGGCGATTTGCAGAGTTTTGACTTGCGTCGCAAGCAAGTTGATGTGCGCTACACCGGAACTTTTTTTATTTACGAATACAGCGTGGTGTATGCGAACGAAAAATCCTGGGAGACGATCACATTCTTTATTCACGTGAGTGGCGACCAGCCCGTGAAAATTTTCGGTCATCAGATCAAAGCCAAAGGAATCTAACCACGTGAACAACCATTCCTATTCGACGACCAAGCTCGGTGCGTTCGCACTCTGTTGCACAGTGGCGCTAAGCGCCTGTCAAACGGCGGGGAGCCCGCATGCGCACATGAGCATGAACGGTGGATATGGTTACACCGAGGTACAGGAATACAAGGTGGGTGATCCAATCGAGCCGCCGCAGGCGTTGGACTTAAGTGCCATTCAGCCGCTCGACAAGATCATGCCCAAGCTGCTCGAAAAGCGCGTGATTTTTGTCGGCGAGACGCATGACCGCTTCGATCACCATCTTAACCAGCTTGACATTATTCGTCGCACTTACGAAAACAGCAAAGAAATGGCGATTGGCATGGAGTATTTTCAGCAGCCGTTCCAGCCGGTTCTTGACGACTACATCGCCGGAAAAATCGACGAGAAAGAATTCTTGCGCAAGTCAGAGTACTTTCAGCGCTGGCGTATCGACTACCGTAATTATCGCCCCATCATCCGCTTTGCGAAGGAGAAAGGCATACCGCTACTGGCGCTGGACTTGTCGGAAGAGTTGCGTAACAAAATCTCACACAACGAGATGGGCAACCTGAGTGCGGGCGAAGCTGCGCAGTTGCCAAAAGAGATCGACCGTTCCAACAACGATTACCGCGATATGCTGCAAAGCATTTTTGCGATGCATCCGAATTCCGCCGACTTCGAACGCTTTGTCGAAACGCAATTATCGCGCGACGAGGCCATGGCGCAGACCGCCGCCACGTATTTACTGCAGCACCCGCAGGCGCGCATGGTGATTCTCGCCGGTGGCGGCCACATGGTGTATCGCTTCGGTATCCCCAGTCGGCTTACGCGCCGCATTGATGCGCCCAGCGTCGTGGTGTTGAATGACTCGATCAAGCAATACGACAACCTCGTTGCGGATTATATGTTGCTGCCCGCGCCGCTGCGCTTGCCGAAAGAAGTGCGTATGGGCGTGATTCTTGACACCAGCAAAATCGGGCAGTTGAGTATTAACGGATTTGCGGATGACAGTCCGGCCATTGCTGTTGGACTCAAAAAGGGCGACCGCGTTGTAAGTATCGACGGTCAGCCGATGACGCAAATGGCCGATCTCAAGATTGCGTTACTGGATAAAAATGTCGGAGACAAAGTGCAGGTCAAAGTGCAGCGCGCGGGTTGGTTTGGCGCGCAGAATGAATTGGGATTTGAAGTGCCGCTGTACTGAACAAGCAATGCGGGCGACATTAAATTCGTTAGAAACGACAATAAGCCATATAGTCCGCCGTCGGTAACGTAGTGATATTGCGCTGCGGTTTCCAATACGTTTACGTTCGCGCGAAGGCGTGCTGTCGACCCTAACCGGTCCTTGGCGATCCAAAAAAAGTTTCGAATCCTTCCTGCAAGCAGTCATTAAAATGTCTGTTTTGCTCCAAAGCGAGTCGAGGGTCTGCGTGTCCTTTATGCTGCCGCAGGCTA
>JANMQQ010000319.1:0-18982 GCA_031370545.1 Gammaproteobacteria bacterium | reverse complement strand
TAGGGTAAAACGCAAAAAGATGAAGGAGAGGGCAATGACTACTCGCTTACCAATGGTCGCGGTGGCTTTATTGGGCGTAATGATGAGCGGCTCCGTTCTAGCCAGGGATGACGACCATGAATCCCGGCGCGGGGAGCGCGGCTACGGCCATCATCAGCGGCATCATGAGCACGGTTACTCCTATACAGATACAGAAATCGTTTACGCGCCGGTCATATTTGTCGAGCCCATGTACCAGGTAGTGCAGCGCGCACGACCGCGTCGCGAATGCTGGTCATCCACCGAGTCATACAGCAGCGGTGGTGACAGCGCGACCGGTTTGGTATTAGGTGGCGTACTCGGTGGCGTGCTCGGACACAATGTCGCCCACGGTCGAGACCGCGATGTGGCAGTACTGGCGGGTACCTTGCTGGGCGCAACTATTGGTCATGACCTGGGACATGCAGGTGCGGGCGCCCCGGTGACGCGCACGCACTGCGAGACGGCAAACGACTACGACGAAGTCGAGCAAGTCATCGGTTACCGCGTGCAATACCGCTATTCCGGCCGTATCTACGAGACGCAGACGGATCGTCATCCTGGCGCGCGCGTGCGCGTCTCCGTGAGCCTGGATGACTGAGTATCATTACCGAAGATCACTGCTTGCAATGTTGCTTTGGTTTTGAATTAATGTCGCTCTTCGCGCGCAAGCGCTTTGTTTCTTAACGAACGTTAAGCTTGGAGAGACGATGATGAAACCAATTCGGCGTAGGGTTCCGGCACTAGTGATAGCAGCCATGTTTCCGCTGCACGCAAACGCAGCCGATTTGAAGTGGGATGGCTTTTTAGATTTCACTTACATGGCGGTTGACGATACCGCTACCGGGAAGAGTCCGACGCAAAGCAAGTTCGATATCAATGGCGAATTGGATTTGAATGCAAATCTGGGGAATAAAGTTACATCGCGCATTGATTTTGATTTGGGACATTCATTATCAGGTGGTGATTCCGGTCGTTTCGAGCAGGCATTCGTCGCGTGGGAATCGCAAAATGGCCTTCAGCTTAAAGGCGGTCAGTTCAACAACCCACTCAGCTGGGAAGCAGAAGATGCTCCTGACTTGTATCAGATCAGCCACGGGCAGCTGTATGGAATCTGGAACGAAACCACGAAGTTGAGTGGGAACAATCTAATGGGTGTGTTGGTATCCGGCAAAACCGGCGTGGTTACTTTGACCGGTGCGGTACTCAATGACTTGCGGCAAATCAACGAGAAAAATTCTTTCCTGGGCATGGTGGCGATCAAACCTGACGCCCACATGGATTTGAAAGTCGGCTTCACGACGCAGGATACCTACTTAAAAACCATCGTCGATATCAACGCAACCTACACTCAGGGTTTGTTCATGGTGGGTGGTGAAATCATGTTGCCCAGTGACTACATCGACATGGCATTAGGAGTGACGGGAACGTACAAATTTTCAGAACAGGTGATGGGAACGCTGCGCTTTGATAACGTGAGTTACGACGTGAATGGCGTGGACGATAGCCGTTCGATCACCATCGCCGCGAGCTACATGTTGGAAAAAAATCTGATGGTCAACGCGGAATTCCGATCCAGCAGCACGGATAATATTCCTGCGAATACCAATCAAGACGGCAACTTTGTTCGCGACGGTAATCAGGTGCAGTTAGAGTTAGTCGCTACGTTCTAAGTGATCTCAAGCGGTGGGTCGAGACATATTTCTGTCCGATCCACCGTTTGTTTTTATAACGCTCCGTCAATGTAACGGTCGCGGTCTTCCCAAGTGATACCCCTGCACGTAATCGACGCCTAAACTACGTAACGCCAGCAAGGTTTGGTCGTTCTCGACACTTTCTGCAATGGTCTTGATGCCCATCAGGTGGCCGATCTGGTTGATCGACTCGACCATAGCGGTATTGATGCGGTCGCCCGCCATATCGACCACGAAACTACCGTCGATTTTTAAATAATCGACCGGCAGATTTTTCAGGTACGTAAACGAGCTGACGCCGCTGCCGAAATCGTCGAGTGAGAAGCGGCAGCCCAGGGATTTGAGTGAGGTGATGAAATGCGTCGCCTTGGCAACATTTTGAATCGCCGCAGTTTCGGTGATTTCAAAACCAATGCGGTGCGCAGATACGCCGCTGGCTTTCAATTCGTCGGTGACAAAATCAAGGAACTGCCCATCGCTCAACGTTTGCCCCGACAGATTGATGAAGTAGGGCGTTTGCTGCTCATTGGCAGTTTGAAGTTTTAACCAGCTCAGAAATTTACGCACCACCCAGCGATCAATGCGCGGCATCAAGTGATAACGCTCTGCCGCAGGCAGGAAGCGCCCGGGCGCGACAATTTGTCCGGCGGAGTCCAGCATGCGCACCAGCACCTCACCTTGTTGTGGCTGGGCGTTGTCATGCAGATCGACAATCGGCTGAAAATATAACAGCAGCTGGTCTTCATCCAGGGCGCGCTGGATGCGTTGCATCCATTGCATCTGCCCGTGATGCTTCGCCATGGTCAGATCATTTTGATGGAAGATGTGGATGCGATTGCGACCCAGCTCTTTGGCAACGTAGCAGGCCGAATCTGCGGCACGCAGCACGTCGGTAATCGCAGCGAACTCTTTGTTGAGCGGGACCACGCCGATACTGGCCGCGAGGTTGAAAGTTTTATCTTCCCAGGTAAAACGCAGCGCTTTTACGCTCTCAAGCAAATAGGCGGCGACATCGACGCCGCGCGCCGGTTCGCAGTTGAACAGCAACACGCCGAATTCATCGCCGCCCAGGCGCGCTAAAATATCATGCTCGCCGAGTGTCGCGGCCAGTTTCGTGCTGAGCTGTTTTACCAGCTCATCACCTGCGGCGTGACCGCAGGTGTCATTCACGACTTTAAATTGATCGAGGTCGATGTAGCACACGACATAAGACGCGTTGGTGAGTCGCACACTTTTAAGCGCGGTATCAAGGCAGTGCTCGAATTCGCGGCGGTTGATCAGGCCGGTGAGTGCGTCGTGTGAAGTCTGGTACGACATTTTGTGTACCAGACGGCGGATCTCAGTGACGTCGCGCAACACCAACACCGCGCCGATGATTTGCCGCCTCGCGTTGCGTAGTGGAGTTGAATTAATTTCCACGAAAAACTCTTTGCTGCCATCGCGATTCACCAGCACGTTGTACTGCGATTGGATGGCGCGTGTCAGTCGATCGTAGTATTCGGCAGCTTCATCCTGCCGCGTCGTTTCGTCACGCAACTGAAGAATGGTTTGCAGCGCTATGCCGCGCGCATCAGCGTGACTCCAGCCGCTGAGTTTGGAAGCCATTTGGTTCATGTAAATAACCGCGCCGAAGGTGTCCGTGGTGATCACGCCTTCACCGATGGACTCCAGCGTGACCTGCGACAATTCATTCAGCTGTTTGAAGCGTTCTTCGGTATTCGCGCGCTGCATCGACAGGAGCCGGGTTTTAATAATCAAGGCGGCTTCACGCGCGACGCCTTCGATGAGAGACACGTCTCCTGCGCTGTAGTTACGCCGAGTTTTAGTATTGACCGACATCAAAACGCCCAGCATTTCACTTTCGGCCAGCAGCGGCACCAGCAGCGCCGCTTCGATCACGACGTCGGGCACCAGATCGGGCGCATCGGTGCGCTCGGGTGTGGCGCGATACAGGGCAGTTTTGCGTTTGTTAAAACATTCCGCGACCAGTGTCGGCGTACTCAACGACACGCGGAAATGCCCGGTGGGATTAAATGTCTCGCCAGTGTATGCGACGCACAGGAGTTCTTTTTGCACCTCGTCATACAAGAACAGGAAACACTTGTCGTCGTCGACTGCGGCTGCGCAGACATCACCCAGCACCGAGAAGCATTCGCTGGGTTTCAAAGAGCTGATGTTGTGCATGACGCGATTGCTGACCGTGAGCACATGCTGATGCACGCGCAGTTCGTCGAGCAGCACTTGAAAATGTCCAGCAATGACGCCTATGTCGTCGGTGGATTGTGGATGCAGAGCCAGGGCGCCCGAGGTGTCGGTTAACCGGGCTTGCAGAATGCTTTGCAAGGGTTGCAGTGCTTGACCAAAACTGCGCATCAACATCAAGGTGCCGATGACGGCGAGCAGCTCAAGTCCTAGCCACAGCGCAAAGGTTTCCACATTAAAGAAACCGGTGCGGCTCCAGTAATACTGCACCAGCAGCGTGTCGATCAGCAGCGGGATCAGCGCACCGATCAGAAAAACCTTGGTGCGTACCGTAACGTGTGGTGTGATCAGCCGCGTTGTACTTAACGCGCGCCCAAATAAATCCAGAAAGCGGATGAAAACCGGCAGGCCGACAATGATGGTGACGATGAGCGCGATCGCATGAATGCGGAACCAGTCAAACAGCTGTGGTTCAAACCCTGCATGCATTTGCGCACTGGTGATGACCAGTGTGGGCGCAAGCAGAATGTAGCAAAGAAAAATAGCCCAGAACGCCAACGGAAACCGTCTTAACCTGCGTTCGGCGGCGGCGCCCGCCGGTGTGCGGCGCGTCAGGTAAGCGAGGACGGGATGAACGTAGCGGCTGAAATACCATTCGACAAAAATCAGGCTGCCCACCAGAAACAGCACCATCGGCAGGCTGAGCAACACATTCATCATTTGCTCGAACGAAAATATTTCGAAGGATACCGAAAATGCGATGCCGAGCGTGGGCGGCAGTACCCAGGCGAGGAATAGCAGCAGGCGAAATTGTCGCGCGAACTGGTTTCCCGCAATGAGCGGACTGAACGGTGCGGCAAGGCTGTTCGTGTTCAGATGCGTGCTCCGTAACCGGTGACGCAAGCAGATGTTGAATAAAACACGATCAATAATAGTCCGTGTTTTTTTGATGTAAACGGCGCAACGCAGTTATTGTGCGGCCCGCCGTCGAGCTGCGAGGGCTCAGGTGTGATCAATTCGTCGTCAGCTTGACGGTAAACATGGGTGACCGATAACAACACCATGGTGTCCATAACCTTTAACTGTAAGTATGCATAAACAACGAATGCGAATGCGCACAGGATATCCGCAGGCTCTCGCGCTTATTGTGGCATGGTGCACAGTTGTGCCGGGTTATGGCGACGCTACCGTGCCGGATCTGAGCGCGCAACGCAAACTCTTCCAGAGCGCACAGGCCGCGATAACGACTGGGAAAAACGCAATTTTTAAAAGCTTGCTACCCAAGCTCGACAGTTATCCGCTGTACGGTTATCTGTTGTTCGAAGACCTAAGTCGCCGCTTGCCGAATGCCAGTGAAGCCGAGCTACGTGCGTTTCTGGTTCGCACCGCCGACAGCCCGATCAATGCGCGGCTGCGTAACCTATGGCTCGCACAACTGGCGCAACAGCAGCGTTGGAAGCTGTTCATAGAGGTGTATGAGCCGCAAGAAAGCGATGAATTGCGCTGCTACTTTTTGCGCGCGCGCCTGGCCACCGGCAAGATCAAAGAGTTAATGGATGACACCCGGCGCATGTGGTTGGTGGGGCACGAACAGCCGACGGTTTGTGATCCGGTATTTTACGCGTGGCAGCGCGCGGGTGGCATGACTGAGGACTTGCTGTGGCAGCGCATCCGTTTGGCAATGGAGGGCGGCAAGCTGTCGTTGGCGCAATCGCTGGGCGCGAATTTAAAACCGGATGGTCGCGCGTGGGTTGAGCGCTGGGTGCGTGTGCACCAAACACCAGCTAAAGAGTTGGAGCAGCCGGGATTACGTCAAGACACGCCCATCGCGCGCGAGATTGTGCGTCACGGCATCCTGCGCTTGCTTAAGTTTGACGTTGATGTTGCCAATGACCGCTGGAACGCGCTCAAGCCACTGTTTGCATTCACACCTGAGCAAATCGCGTTTATCGAACGCGAGATCGCGTTGCAAGCGGCCTATCGTCAACACCCGCGCGCCATGGAGTGGTTGAACGCACTAACCGTAGCCGATGAGCAAGTGGTGCAGTGGCGGGCGCGCGCCGCGCTGGCACAAGGCAATTGGGAAGCACTGCGCGCGGTGATCACGGCGCTGTCACCGACCGATGCGCTGCAAGATCAATGGTTGTACTGGAAAGCGCGCGCCCTGGCGGAAATCGGTGCGGCACAAAGAGAGGCCGCCTATGACGGCGTGGTGTTCGACTTGCTCGACAGCCTGGTCGGGCGGCGCAGTTATTACGGCTTTCTCGCTGCGGATCGCTTATCGCGCGAATACGATTTTAAACATGCCAGCGTGCAGTTCACCGATGCTGACCTCGCGCAAATCGCGCAGCTCCCCGGGTTGCAACGCGCCCATGAATTGTTGCTGCTGGATCGCACCCTGGATGCGCGCAAAGAGTGGTTGCTGGCAACCGCTCATTTCAACAGTCGCCAACTGCAAGTTGCGGCAGTGCTCGCGCACCAGTGGGGATGGCATGATCGCGCCATCCTCACGCTCGCACAGAGTTCGGGAAACGACGACATGGATCTGCGTTTTCCAATGGCCTATCAGGATCAGGTGACGGCGGTGTCCAGTCGCTACCAGCTCGATCCGGCGTGGGTGTATGGCATCATTCGTCAGGAAAGCGCATTCATGCTCGACTCGCGCTCGGGGGTCGGTGCGCTGGGGTTGATGCAACTGATGCCCGCCACCGCGAGCTTCACCGCGAAGTTGATCAAGTCGCCGTTCAAGGGCAACTCCGAGTTGCTCGACATCAATCGCAATATCGAATTGGGCAGTGCTTATTTAAAGCATCTGGTAGAGCAGTACGCGGGCAATCCGGTATTGGCAACCGCTGCATATAACGCGGGGCCGCAGCGCGTGAATATGTGGTTGCCTGCCGCGCCGCAAGCCGCCGACGTGTGGATCGAAACCGTGCCGTATCGTGAAACGCGTGAGTACATCAAGCGCGTGTTGACCTACACGACGATTTTTGACCAGCGACTGGGCGGGCAAATTACGCGTTTGTCGGCGCGCATGCCACCGGTCAAGTGATGCACCCGAAAATTTACCCTCGACTGTGGCCGCTGGGCGCTACATCCGGCGGGCTGTGTAGTCATTCAACGGCTGTAAAACGTTCTGGTACACTCTCGCACCCAGCAGCGGGCAAAAAATAATTTAGATGGGAGCGGATATGACCAGTAAGCGCCGGATTTGTATGGTGGGCGGCACCGGTTTCGTCGGGCGGCAACTGGTCGCAAGGCTGGCTGACGAAGGGCACTACGTAAAAGTCTTGGCCCGGCACCGCGAACGGCATCGCGACCTGCTGGTGTTGCCGACCGTGCATGTGGTCGAAGCCGATGTGCGCGACGAGGCGACACTGCTGCGTGAATTTCGCAGCATGGATGTGGTGATCAATTTGGTTGGCATTCTCAACGAGTCCGGCCGCGCGCGCTTTCGCGACATCCACGTGGAGCTGCCGCGTCGCATCATGGTTGCGTGCCGCAAGACCAATATCAAACGGTTGTTGCATATGAGCGCATTGGGTGCCGACGCCGGACGTGGCGCGAGTCAATACCTGCGCACCAAGGGCGAGGGCGAGAACGCAACGCACGCCGAGTCCGGTATTGCGGTAACCAGCTTTCGCCCATCAGTGATTTTCGGGCCGGAGGATGACTTTTTTAACCGTTTTGCGCGGTTGCTGAAAATCGCACCGTATTTTTTCCCATTGGCCTGCCCGCAGGCCAGGCTGGCACCGGTGTACGTGGGTGATGTGGTGGAAGCATTTGCGCGCGCGTTGAATAATCGTGCGACCTTCGGACAACGCTACGATTTATGCGGCCCGACCAGCTATAGCCTAAAGCAGCTGGTGGAATTTACCGCACAGCAGACCGGTGTGAAGCGCTACGTTATTGGCTTGGGCAAAGGCATGTCGAGCCTGTTCGCCACATTACTGGAGATGGTTCCTGGCAAGCCGATGTCGCGTGACAATCTGGCTTCGCTACGTCAGGACAGCGTGTGCAAGGGCGAATTCCCGGCAGTGTTCGGGCTCACGCCCGCATCGATTGAAGCGGTCGTGCCGGTGTATTTAGCGAGTCACAACACACGCAAAAAATATCTCGGGTATCGGGAGCGGGCGGGCCGGGGATAGACGATTTTCAGTTGGGTAAGCGGGCAAGGTCGCCCCCCCTGCCTCAAGGGCCGCGCGATCCGCAAAGAATTGCGAGGCCAGACGGTTCTTCTACCAGACTGTGTCCGGTGATCGGTGGATTATTCGTAAAGGTCGATGCCATTGGCTGGCTGAAGCAGCTTATAAGTACCGTCCGGATGCAGCACATACAGCTCGCGCAGGACGACTCCGTCCATGCCGTTCATATTAATATCCAGCATCAAGGCCATGCGTTGTTCATCAATCTTTTTGAAATGGATGTCGTCGATGTATCCTTTAATGCCTGGGGTTTCGAGCCAGAAGCTATGGATGACTTCCTGTTGGGTTGAGTTATCGTTCTCATTTTTGGTAGCGACGATACGCGTGATTTGAACCAGAACGTAGTCGCGGGAATGTTCTGCAATTTGCCTGAACACCAGGGTCTTGTAATAACCGTAGTCCCCCCCTTTTTCCCAGGTTCCGGCCGATTTTGCCAGCCATAACATCGACCACGGGGGGCTGGTGGGGGGTGAGAGAGGAGGTAGCGCGGCACATGCCGTGCTTGCCAATAACAGCACGCCGACCCACACGTTAGTGATCCGCTTCATGGCAGTTCGATATGACATGGATCCCATCGGCTTATAAAGTCTCCACCCCAAATGAGTCCAACGCTTTTCGCAATCCTGCCGAGATCCTGAGCATACTTGTGGCCGGGCGTGAAGTTATACAGGAGGCGCTGGTCGATTAAGTCAAGCGCCCGTCCCGTGAGATGTTTGCTGTTCTTACTTGCCAAGCCTGCATCCGCTAACACTCTATTCTCTTCGTAGCTACGCACTCCCCAAACGATTCGAATATTCCAACCCAACTTTTCCATTTCATTGACGACATGGCGCGCTTTAGCCGCGAAAGCCGGGTCTAAAGTGTCAAGTTTTTCTAATCCCACCGCCATAACCTGCTCCATGAAAAACAATTACAGCGAACGCTAACACGCTCGATTATTGAATGAAAATGGCCCTTGCAGGGCAGGGGCCCTACAATTAAGTACCAATTTTTTCAGGCTGGCTTGTCGCTCCGCCTCCGGCAACTCGCCTAAAACTTTCGCCGCCGCATAGAACGCCGCAAAGTCATAGTTCTTCTGTTTGAGCAACGCTTGAAACGCGGGCACGTTGTCAGCGTAGGTGGTCACGGACGCGAGCTTGGCATTATTCAATTGCGTCGCAAACCACGCGTCATACCCGCTGTAACCGCCCCAACGTTGTTTTAATTCCGCGTAGTCGGCTTGGATCAATTCAAAGCGTTGTTGTTTCTGTGCGCGCATGGCGTCCACGTCGAGATGAGCGGCATACAACTCACTGAGCCGGTCTCGGGCACGATTGATCACCGCCACGAATTCATCGCGGCGAGTTTCGTTGCGCAGGTAATCTTCGAACTGCGCCGACGTGCCATGACTTTGCAGCCACAGGCGCACACCTTCCAGCTCGACAGTGCGAGCGAAGCTCTCGTTAAACGTGGTGTCGTTCTTGACATAAAGTTGCTGGTGCGCAAGCTCATGGAAAATAAGTCCGGCGAGCGCGGGTTCGGAGCGACGAATAAAGGTATTAAGCACCGGATCGTCAAACCAGCCCAAGGTCGAATACGCATCCACACCGCCGATGTAGACATCATCGTTTTGCGCGCGCAATGGCCCGGCGAACTCTTCTGCCCCTTCGGGCGAAAAATGCCCGCGATAACTTACGCAGCCCGCGAATGGAAAGCACCACTTGCGCAACTCCAGCGAAAATTCCGGCGTGGCGTACACCGTCCACACCACATGCTCGCGCTGCAAATCTGCGTAGCCGCGGTAACTGCCGTTGTCGGGCAGCATGAGAGTTTTGCTGGCGAATTCGCGCAGCCGCAGCACACGCGTGAGTTTGTCTTTGAGGTCAGCGGGCGTATCCGGGCGTTCGATGACTTTCGTGATGGCTTCGCGTTTCCACAACAAGTCGAGCTGGCCGCGTATCGACTGCGTGTAGTAGCCGAGATTAGAACAGCCGCCGTTCAGCCCGATGCAGGCGAGAATGAACAGGCTGATGCTTAGGTGTCGAGGGCGCATATCAGAATGCTAAGATGGATCGTATGCAAGTCTATCTGGTCGGCGGCGCGGTGCGCGATAAACATTTGGGGCTCCCGGTGCAAGACCGCGATTGGGTCGTGGTCGGCGCTACCGCTCAAGAAATGGAAGCGCAAGGCTACCTGCGCGTGGGTAAAGATTTCCCGGTATTTTTGCACCCGCAGACCAAAGAGGAATATGCGCTGGCGCGCACTGAGCGCAAGACCGCACCCGGTTACGCGGGCTTCGCCTTTCACGCTGCACCCGATGTCACGCTCGAAGATGATCTGCGCCGACGCGATCTTACCGTCAATGCGATGGCCGAATCTGCAAGTGGCGAATTGATTGATCCGTTCGGCGGATTAACCGATTTGAAAAATGGCATGCTGCGGCACGTGTCGCCCGCATTCGTCGAAGATCCGGTGCGGATTTTGCGCGTCGCGCGCTTTGCCGCACGTTTTTCGGCGCGTGGATTTCGTGTCGCCGACGACACGCAAGCGCTAATGCGCAGCATGGTCGACAACGGCGAAGTTGATGCGTTGGTGCCCGAGCGCGTCTGGCAGGAATTGGAACGTGCGTTGGGCGAGGAGCAGCCGCCGAGTTTTTTCGAAGTGCTGCGCGACTGCGGCGCATTGAAAAAATTATTCCCGGAAATCGACTGCCTGTGGGGCGTGCCGCAGCCGGAAAAACACCATCCCGAAATCGACACCGGTGTGCACGTGATGATGGTGTTGCAGCAAGCGGCGTTGTTGAGCAGCGACACGCGCGTGCGGTTTGCCGCGCTGGTCCACGATCTGGGTAAGGGCACGACGCCGCGCGAGCAATGGCCGCGCCACATCGACCATGAAGCGCGCGGAGTGAGTTTGGTGCAGGAACTGTGTCGACGTTTCGCGGTGCCCAACGACTATCGTGAATTGGGTGTGCTGGTGTGCCGTTATCATTTGCACTTTCATCGCGCTGCCGAGCTACGTGCCACGACGTTACTTAAAACCCTGGAAGCGCTGGATGCGTTTCGCCGCCCCGAGCGTTTCGAACATTTTCTGCTCGCCTGCATTGCCGACTCGCGCGGTCGCACCGGTTACGAACAGCGTCCGGTGCCGCAGGCTGACATTTTTAGAAACGCCCAACACGCCGCAGCGACTGTGGACGTAAAGCCGCTGCTGGAACGCGGTTTGAAGGGTCCGGCTATTGCACAGGCGCTTCAGCTTGAGCGCAGCCAGGCTATCGCATCTGCCTTAAATGAACCTGACGACGAAGATGTTTAAAAACAGTCAAGCACCAGCGAGTGTGAGCTAGTTTGCAATTGGTAAGTTGCCTTTTGTGAGCCGGTTCACGTAAATTGATCGTCTGATCTTCGTTTCATCTTTGCTTATCTGCGCAGGTTTTTAACGCAGATTTCGACGCAAATTCAAAGTAGCTTGGCCGAGGGACGCATGACACTTCAGTTGACCTGGTTACGTGCATTCTGTGCGTACAGTGTGTTGATGTTTCCGGCGGCGGCATTTGCCGTTGTAGTCGATGCGCCTATCAACGTTGATACGACGTGGTCTTCTGTGGCGGAGCCGTACGTAATTCAGGCCAATGTTGCGGTGGAGAGGGGCGCAACGTTAACCATCAAACCCGGTGTGCAAGTTCAGTTTGCCGGTGCATACACCCTCAACATTATCGGCACGCTTATCGCGAGCGGCACCGCGCAAAATAACATCGTGTTTACTGCGCAGGACAATAACGGTGTTGCAGCCCGACTCATGTTCACTGGCGATGATGCAGTATTTCAAGCCGACGGCGTCTATAAAAGTGGCTCCATTCTCGACTACACCGTAGTCGAAAAAATTGGCGGGCCCGCAACTTTCGGTGCGGTCATGTTAAGTGGCACCAGTCCCTACATCCGCAACTGCGTGATACGCAGTAATAATGCGAGTGGCATTTACGCATACCTCATTACTGGCAATTTGCGTCTTGAGGACAACGTCATTGAAAATAACAGCGCGATACACGGGGGCGGATTGTTTGTCCTCACACAACCAAAAGCTATAGTGACAATTCGCGGTAACACGATACGCAACAACGCCGTGTCGGGGGACTCAGGAAGCAGCGGCGGTGGAGCATTTGTAACTGCTCAAGGTGCTACGGCGAATATTACGTCCAATATTGTTCACAATAATCAGGCGTCGTTTAGCGGTGGTGGTATGGCGCTCAATGGTTTAGGTACACATTCTTTCGTATTGTCGGGGAACGTCATACGAGATAACCGCGCGGCAACCGGGGGAGGTGTTTCTACATTGGCGGTGACCTTGGCGATGATGGGCGAAACCATACGCGACAATAGCGCCGAGTCGAAAGAGGGCGGAGGTTTATATCTACATGAGTCGCAAGCCGCCGTGTCTAAAAGCCTGATTTTGCGCAATCAATCAGCAGCGATGGGCGGGGGAATTTTTTTGAATGCTGGGAAGTATACGTTTACTGATAACGTCTTGGCGCTCAACACGTCAGGAACCCACGGCGGCGGCATTGACATGCACGGCTCACCTCAAGTGACGCTTGATCACAGTGTCGTCGCCAATAATAAAGCCAAAGACTACGGTGCAGGTGTTTCGATGACTGAGGGTTTTGGCACAATATTTAACAGCTCTATCGTTGCAAACGAATCGGCCAATACCATCGGTATTTTTAAGATATCCGAGTTGCAGTGGAATACCATCGCCTATAACTCGGCAGAGTCGCCTCGATACTCGGCCAGCAGCATTGCATTTAATCCGACGGATCCCGATGCTTCCCTGGTGATGACGGAAAATAACATTTTTCGCAACGCGACAGCGTATGAGGTCTATACCAATTTCGCTGGCGCGATCAACGCACCTTCCAATTGGTGGGGCACCACGGACGCAACGGCTATTGCCGCCCGCCAGGCTTTGGTTGCTTTAGGGGCGAAAGTGGACACCACTCCGCTATACACCGTCCCGTATACCAACGCCCCGATCAGTCCGCCCAGCGGCCTGACTGTGATACCCACAGCCACGTCGATCAAGTTGCAGTGGAACGCAAATCCCGAGAGCGATATCCAGGGTTATCGGGTGTATTGGGGTAATAAACCGTTTCCCGATTATGAGCATGCCGAGGATGTACCGAGAGATGTACTGATCAGGACAAATTACGAAATCCTGCGCGATCTGCCCGGCGCCAACGGCTTCATCGCGGTGAGCGCCTATGACCTCGATTATGTTGCGGCGAATGATGACGCCTCAACTCCGGTGAATGAAAATCAAACCCGGGGGCACGAGAGTTGGTATGCCTTGCCCAGCAGAGCAATCAAGGTGGTGGCTGATCCTGCAAAACATCAAAAACAAGGCGATTTAGTGTATTTCCATATCACCGTGACCAACTCCGGGCCGAGTGTCGGTGACAAAGCATTCATCGTCACGCACACGATTGGTTCGGGGTTGTCTTATTACAATGATCCGGGCTTGACCAATCACGGTTTGCCTAAGATCTGCACATTGTCTGCGTTGTCGGCAACGGAGCCGGTGGTGACCTGCACTCACGCAGCGCTTAATCCGAATGAGAAGAGTGAAGACATTCTTATCCCGGTGCAGGTGACCGCCACGGGTTCCGCCGATGCGGTGAGTACCGTGACGGTTCGCCCGATTGATTTTAATCCGTATACCAACCCGGCTGAAAGTCAGGCGCAGGTGACGTTGCACGTAAATGCGCCCGATGTGGAAGCGATATGGTCCAGCATGCCTTCGACGAATGTAAAAGTCGGCGAGACTGTAACATATCAAGTCACGGTCAAAAATAATGGTCGAGTTCCGGCACGTGCGGTTGTGCTCAAGCTGACCATTCCGGCACTATTTACGATCAACGCGCTGGATGCGCGCTGTGCTGCGGCAGGTAACGACACGCGATTTGCATGCAATCTGGGTGATCTGGCAGGCAGCGGCAAGGACCAAGTTTCGATGGTCTTGACCGCCAATGCGGTGGGTAATGCCGTGTTAGGCGCAGACGGGTTTGCTGATAGCGACAGCGATGCTGACAATAACAAAGACAGCTTCGTTGCGACCATTACGAGCGCAGTTCAGGGTAACGGTGACCCAGGGTCTGGAGTCACCTCGCCACCAACCGGAAAAAGGGGCGGTGGCTTAGTTGATTTCGCGTGGTTGCTGATGTTGCTGCCGTGGGTAGCCATGCGCCGCCGCAAGTGTTGTTCTACTGTTTAAAATCTTGGAAAGAACGTCGCCCGTGCTGCGTTTCGGCGTTGATCTCGGCGGCACCAAAATTGAAATCATCGCGCTCGATGCAAGGGGCGCTGAGCTTTACAGAAAGCGGGTCGCAACCCCTCAAGGCGACTACCGCGCCACGCTCAACGCCATCGCCGAACTGATCACCAGCGCCGAACAACAACTGAACGCGCGCGGCAGTGTCGGCATCGGCACGCCGGGCGCGGTTTCATCTGCGACCGGTCGACTCAAAAATTCCAACTCCGTTTGTTTGAACGGCCAGCCATTGGTGCAGGACTTGACAATGCTACTGGGTCGTCCGGTGCGCATAAGTAACGATGCAAATTGCTTTGCCCTGTCGGAAGCCACCGATGGCGCGGCCGCCGGAGCCGATGTGGTGTTCGGTGTGATTGTGGGTACCGGCACCGGCGCGGGGATTGTGGTGCGCGGCCACGTGCTGGAAGGGCCGAATTCGATTGCCGGGGAATGGGGTCACAACCCGCTACCTTGGCCCAACGATGCCGAACGCCCCGGCGCAGCGTGTTACTGCGGCCAACACGGCTGCATCGAAACTTTCTTGTCCGGCCCCGGCATCACGCGTGATCACGAGCACGTGACCGGCATGCGCAGTGAAGCGCCGGAGATTGCGTTGCGCGCCGCGCACGGCGATGCTGCGTGTGAAGCCACCTTGCGACGTTACGAAGATCGCATGGCGCGCGCGCTGGCTCACGTGATCAACATGCTTGACCCGCATGTCATTGTGCTCGGCGGCGGCCTCGGCAATATCGCGCGGCTGTACGAAAACATCCCGCGTTTGTGGGGGCAGTATGTATTTTCCGAGCGCGTCGACACGCGTCTGGCCGCGCCGAAATTCGGTGCTGCCAGCGGCGTGCGCGGCGCAGCCTGGTTATGGAACGACAGGATGTGATGGGACACGCAGTTGCTGCGCAGAAAGTTATTTATCGTCAACCGCGAAATGATCAGGGAGTGAACGAATGCGACGAAATTATTTTGTGGGAACGCTGGCGTTGTTACTGGCTGCAATCCTGGGCTGCACGACAATTCCACCGGCTTTTGTCGGCGACCCAGGCAAACATGGCTTTGTGATTGTTGAAGGTGAAGCGGCGGTTACCAAACAAAAACACGAGCTCGGGCCCAGCGTGCGGCTTTCGGCAATTCAGGAAGTGACGCTGCAATCCGTCGAGCGTCCAACACAAACCGTACGCGGTAGAAATCAATCCGGCCTGACCTGGTTCTCGGATATCGAGCCCGGTACCTATCGCGTGAAGGATATTCGTCTGAACGACGAACGCGGTGATGCGACCTACCGGTTGCCGCAAGCCGGTCTGGCCGAACCGGTGCTGAGCTTTACAATTGGCGCAGGGGAGCTGCGCTATCTGGGCTACATCGAAATCATGCCGCAGAACGACCAGGCATTGGATGCGGCAGGTACTATCAAGCTCACTAAGGTTCTGCGTTTTAATATCGTGCATAATCGTGACGAACTGCGTGCATGGGAACACGTTTATGACTTGTACGCGCGTACCCCGTGGGAAGCGTTGTTATTGAAGAAAATCGAGACCGTGCAGAAGCCCGGCAGCAGTTATTAAGACTTACCAAAGACGATGGCAACTTCAGCGTCGTCATTCCCGCGTAGGCGGGAATCCAGAAGGCTGAACATCCGCTTTCGTCCTGCTTCTGCAGCGATGTGCTGTAGAGGCGCTGATTGCTGCGCCTCGTCGCGACCTGGCAAGAGCGGCCAACCAGGGCGCAGCAAGCAGCGCCCCTACAGCGTTGTGTCAGCTCGTGGAGCGTTGAGGTAGTGCCATTGGGTCATGTTCACATAATTTCAGAAAATGTCAGGCTTCGACCCTGCCTGACAAACGCTCAAAGTTATATCCGCCCCGGAGTCGGGCGCAAGTTCGGCGGAATCCGGCGGCGCAACAACGCAGTCCGTGCATCCCACTCCGCCTGCGGATCGACCGCTTGCAGAAATACTGTTTCACCACCGACCTGAACGGCGATGGGAATGCCATCGCGATACAACACCCGATTGGTGGTCAGGGCGGGCACACGCGCGCCCGGCGTGATGATACCGACCAGGTTCAGCGGATCAGCGGCGCTAATTGACAAGGTCTGGCCCGTCAGCGCTTTACGGCGCACTTCGCGCAGTGCGCCGACGGCTTCGCTCAACGCGTATTGTTCGCCGGAAAATCCTGCCACGAACCGACCGCCACGCACTTCGCCGCGCGCTTCCATGCGGCGGTACACCATCAGCAGATCACGCCACGGTGGTAATTCCGATTCGCGTTCCAATAACATTCGGAACACCACGCCATAGCGGCGGAGTAGGGCGCGGGCGATGTGATCTAGAGCACCCCCATCCC
The DNA here is from genome assembly GCA_031370545.1 of Gammaproteobacteria bacterium. Lineage (GTDB taxonomy): Bacteria > Pseudomonadota > Gammaproteobacteria > SG8-11 > SG8-11 > UBA6921. The sequence continues at coordinate 2,230 of JANMQQ010000319.1, read as the reverse complement.
TACCTTCCCCCTTGTAGGGGGAAGGAGTGCTTTGATCAGGCTCACTTTTAGTTGACGTCAAGCTCCAGCGCCCCGCATCTTCAATATCGGTGCTCACGCCACGGCGTGCGCGTCGTCCGCTGTGCGCCGAGCGGCGCTTTTCTTGAGGAGTCAGCAGCGCCCGCAAGCCGTTAAAGCTGTCTGAATTCACCGCGCCCTGCGCGACCAGTTCCGCCAGCGCTTCTTCCAGCTGCGTGCGTAGCAAACCGCTGGCACGCAGCAAATCGTCAAAGAAGCAGGCACCACGTTGCGCAAGCACGTCGGCGATTTTTTGAGCGCGGGGCGACAGGTTCAACGGGTTTGCTGTGGTCCGCTGCATCCACACGTCGACATGTTTGCGCGGCAGCAAGGCGACGGGTGTCGACTTTACCGGTGCACTGGCGGCGGCAGGCGAATTCAGACGGATCCATACCACGCGTCCGGCCAAACACAGCGAATCCAGATCGTCTGGTAAGTAATCACTCATGCGCGCGGGTAACACTTCGCTTTCCCATGCACCGGCTGCCGCGCTATAACCCTCCAGTTGTTCAATCACGCCTGCCAGCGCCTGCGGGCCTTCGCCATGTTGCTCAGGTACCACGCGCTGCCAATACAGCAGAAAACGCATGAAGTCCTGTGCACTGACCGGTTCGATCTCGGCGCGCAGGCGATTGAGCGTGTAGCGATGAATGCGCGCCAGCAGACGGCGCTCGCACCACTCCACGGTGGCGGCTTCGGTGGTGAACTGCCCGCGCATTACAAAGCCTTCGGCTTCAAGTGCGAGCAGGGCGAGGTCAATGTCGGATAATGTCACGCCCAGCGACATCGCGAGTTGCTGCGCGGTGACCGGGCCGAGTCCTTCGACGCGGCAACGCACCAGTTCGCGCATCGCGTCGGCACGCTCCCAAGTGCGCGCGTACTCGGCGGGGGCGGTGATGGGTGGGTCGAGTTGCGCATCGGGAAATACCGCAAGTAGTTGCGGCAGGCGTTCGGCGGCAACTAACAGCTTCTCTTCGCTGTCGGCAGATAGTGTCGACAAATTCGATCCCCTCCCCCTGTAAGGGGGAGGGTTAGGGTGGGGGTGTGTGATTCCTTCGTCGGCTGGGAAATTAGGCTCGCATCTATTTTGATCACCCCCACCCCAGCCCTCCCCCTTGCAGGGGGAGGGGGTAACTGTAGTGACCCTTTTTTGTTCCCTGAGCTGTTCGAACAACGCTTCACCATTAATGACAACACCCAACTCTACCTCCGCCATATACCCCAACAACATCAGCGCATCGTGCAGCTCGTCCGAATTTGTCACGCTTGGCCACGCTTCCTCGCGTACGCGGGCGATGGCGGCGGGATCGAGGCGGCCTAAATCCGCCGCTTGCTGCGGGTCGATCCAGCGGCGGCTTTGCACGGCGCGGGTGCGGCGTTCTTCCAGCGGTGCGTCGTCGAGAAAAGCGTAGGGGCGTGCGCCGAGGATTTCCTGCGCGAATGGCGAGGGTTCCAGCAAGTCGCGTGCGACGATTTTGATGTCGCCGCATTCAATGCCTGCGAGCAGCTTTTCCAAGCCGTCGATGTCCATCGCTTCGTGCAGGCAGTCGTGGATGGTTTGATTGACCAGCGGATGATCGGGCACTTCGCGCTCGCCCTGAATATTTTCAAAACAGGCGAGTTGGTCGGGGAATACCACGGCGACAAAATCTTCCGCGTCCATGCGTTGCAATTGTGCCGGGAGTTTTTTGCCACCGCGAAAACGTGGCACCGCTAGTGCGGTGCTGGCATTCCAGCGCCAGCGGACTTTGAACATGGGTGCGTCGAGTAGCGCCTGAATCAAAATTGGTCGCACCGTGGCGGCGTGCAAATAGTGCGCAGCTTCTTCGAGCGGAAAGCTGTGGGTGGCGCCCAGCGACAAAATGATCGCATCTTCGGTGGCCGCCGCTTGTAATTCAAAATTGAATTTGCGGCAGAAGCGTTTGCGCAATGCCAAACCCCAGGCGCGATTGATACGGCTGCCGTAGCACGAGTGCACTACCATGTGCATGTCACCGGCTTCGTCGAAGAAACGCTCCAGCACAATGGTGTAGAGACTTGGCACCGTGCCGAGCGCGGCGGCACCGGCGGTGAGGTAGTCAGTGAGTTGTTGGGCGGCAGCGGGCGGTAGGGGCGCTGCTTGCTGCGCCTGGTTTGCTGATGGTAGCGTAGGGGCGCAATTCATTGCGCCCGC
>JANMQQ010000309.1:0-8430 GCA_031370545.1 Gammaproteobacteria bacterium | reverse complement strand
TTTATTCGTGCTGATCAAGGTGCGCGGGAATTTTCGTACTTGCGTAGCACCACTAAAAACGACCAACGCGTGTCGGAAATCGTAACGCAGATTCTGCCAGAGTTTGCGTTGCAGGAGGGACTACCAATTGACGCATTGTCCTCCATGTTTCGCGACTCATGCGATTTCCTGTCCGTACAGAGTTGATCGTTGGCGAAGGGCCATTGGGATTTGCTCTGCGATTCGCGCAAGCCAATGGCCACTCCCGCCTAACGTTGAACAAACTTGGGTTTGAGTTTGATCACGTGGTGTTGCTGGACTGGGGATGTATATCCCCCACCGGCACGGATACCCGAATTGATGAGCAGATCGCACGTATATTGGAACTTAACTGCGAGCATGTTTTAAATACGCGGAACGCACGTTATTGTCCGCTGTGTATTGCTGAACAACCTTATTGGAAACTTGCTTGGGAGTTACTGTTTGTCGACTCTTGTGTGACGCACGGTGTTTGGCTCGTCGACACTTGTAACGCGTGTGGCGCGCAACTCACATGGAACCGCGCGCGCCTTTTGCAATGCGATTGCGGCGCACCACTAAGAGCCCAACCCACGAAGCCTAGCCCATTTGCGGTGAACATGTTGTCTAAACTGCTCGAGGAAAAAGCAGCTGGCAACTACGCCGGAGACTCTTCCAGTGTTATTGGAAATATGACCGTCAAGCAAATACAGCGCTTGATCCGGTTTCTCGGCGCGTACACGGATCCGCTCGCCGGGCCACGACCTCAGAAAATAGTCGACGTGGGCGCACTAAGTACCTCATGGCGGCTGTCGAGTCTTGCCGCCGAAGTGTTGTCGAATTGGCCGACCAACTATTTAGTGGTTTTAAAACAGCTGCAACAGCAAGGCGCGCCCGATGCGGCTGGCCGATTGCCCGGGACGTTTGGATATTTTTATGCCCTGCTGTATCGCGCGTTTACTGAACCGGAATTCGAGTCGCTGCGTGCGGTTTTCGAAGACTTTATTGCCGAGAACTGGAGCGGTGCATTCGCTCGACGGAACCGTCGACTTATTACCTCAGTGTTACCGCGCATGGCCTGGGTGCCGGCAAGCCACGCATGTGCCACTCTCGGAGTTTCTCGCCGACGATTAATCGATTTAATAAAAAACGGGTGCATCGCCGGAAAGGAGCGCATCAGCTTAGCGGGCCGGCGCTATTTGGTCGTGCGCCGAACCGATGTTGATCTCGTACGACCCGACGTTGACAATGAGATTGACCTGAAAGCTGCGTCACATCTATTAGGACTGAGTAAACGCCGGATGCAGCATGTGTTGACTTTGTTATTTCCGAGCGCTCGCAAAACGGGTGAGGCTAGTTGCCCATGGGCGATTTCAAAAGCCTACGTTGACGAAATTCTTTCGGTCGGACACGCGCTGCCGCAAGCAACGCAATGGTCAAGCTCGGAAGTATCGATGGTGCATGTGTTGCAATTTTGGGCCTGGACAGATGATGACGTTGTGACTCTCTTACGTTCAGCTATCAACGGCGCGATTCGGCCGAGCCGAGTCAACGTGCGTGGCGCGGGTATTGGAGCATGGATATTTGAGACGAGTACGCTACGTAATTGGTACGCCCAGAGGCCGAAACCAGAAACATCGTTGATGACTATTCCGGAGGCAGCGAAGTGTTTGGGTATTAAGCAGGAAGTTGCTTATTTTCTTGTGCGCAACGGATTCTTGAACACTGTGGTTTCGAGGAGCCACGGAAAAAGTGCCGCGAACGTTGGCTCGGAGGAACTCGATCGATTCAATAGTACCTACGCATTTGCAAGGAGCATTGCGCACGCGCTCCGCACCTCGTCGCGATCACTTATTCAAACATTGTCACGGAATGGGATTCGACCCGTATCGGGACCCGATATCGACGGGAGTCGTCAGGTGTTATATTTTAAAAACGATGAATTTTCTGCTGCAGTTGATGCGATAGGCGCGCGAGCTCCACAGAATTGAAATACGTCGATGTTGTCCAAATAATGAGCCGATAAAGATCAGCCCATTTTCACAGGAAGTCGATGTGACCAAATTTCAATATCATGCGAGGCGCAAGCAGAATAATCGATATTGCCCCGCAGTCCAGCAGGAGGTTGAATGCTTATCCCCATCTATCCGAAGAAAGCGCGCTGCGTCAGGATTGGGCGCACGTCGGCGGCGACTTAAGGACAGCAGTGAACCAAATGGATGCGGTTATCGAGACAACGTAAAGAACAAAAATAGAAGTGAGCGCAATCTTTAATTGATACGATTTGGGCGTTAGTGAACCGAAAAAGTTCCGCACAACAAGCAGAAACATTAGTCGTTGTCAGCGCTGGAAAGCAGCTTCCCAGTTCCTTCTAAGCCTGAATATCTTGAGCACGATAATCGTATCTTGATCAGCGTCGCGAACTGGCGCTTTCGACCCAAAGCGGACCGTCAACACACCAAAATATCAACGTCCGGTTCGTGTTGTTAGCTGATGTTGGCACCTCGCACACCTCTGGCTTGATTCCCCTGTTTTTGATGCCGCACTACGGCCTACGAATTGATTCCGCCCCGAAATTTTCTCTGTTGCATATAACGAAGTTAATACATATTATCATCTTCTGATAACAGAGATAACAAAATTATAAATATGGACCCTAGACGCAATCCCTATGCTCCCGGAGCAGGAACACCGCCCCCCGAACTTGCCGGCCGCGACGATATTATTGAACGAGCATCCATCGCGCTTTTCAGAATACGCACCGGGCGTGCTGCTCGAAGTGTAGTGCTTTATGGGCTGCGGGGGGTCGGCAAAACGGTGTTGTTGCAACGCATTCGCCAATCCGCCGAAGCAGAAGGGCTCATACCGATTGTAATTGAAGCACCAGAAGGACGTTCTCTTCCCGCAATCCTGGGCCCCGTGCTACGAGCGGCGCTCATCAAGATGAGTCGAGGAGAAGCTGCAATCAATGCCTTGAAGAAGGCGCTAGGCGCACTCGCAAGTTTTGCAGGCGCGGTAAAGGTCAAATACCAAGATGTTGAATTCAACGTCGACTTTGCCAATGAACGTGGGTTGGCGGATAGCGGCGATTTAGAAGCCGATTTGACAGATGTTCTTGCAACTGTAGGTGAGGCTGCTGCAGAGCGTAAAACGGTGGCCGTGTTGTTTATCGATGAGCTGCAATATATCCCCGAAGAGCAGCTAGCAGCATTAATTAGTGCACTACATCGAGCGAACCAGAAACAACTTCCAGTGACTTTGGTGGCGGCAGGATTGCCCCAGCTCCTTGGGCAAATGGGTCGAGCAAAATCTTACGCTGAACGCCTCTTCGAGTTCGTCCCGATTGGGCCACTTGATCCGGACGCGGCACGTAAAGCAATCTGCATCCCAGCGGAAAATGAAGGCGTGAAGTTTGACGAAGCTGCAATTGAAGAAATTCTCAAATGTACGGAAGGGTATCCGTACTTTTTACAGGAGTGGGGTAAACACGCCTGGAGTGAAGCCGACACGTCCCCGATCACTCGCGATAATGCTGTCAGGGCAACTTCAGTTGCCCTAGCAGAACTCGACGCGAGTTTTTTTCGGGTCCGCTTTGATCGCCTCACCCCGGCGGAGAAACGCTACATGCGTGCAATGGCAGAACTGGGACCAGGGCTGCATCGATCAGGGGATATTGCCGAAATTCTTACTAAGAAGATCTCAGCAGTGGCGCCGATTCGCAGTAGATTGATCGAGAAGGGGATGGTATTTAGTCCTTCTCACGGTGATACGGCATTTACAGTTCCGCTATTCGATGGCTTCATGAAACGAATCATGCCGACTTTTCAATAGTGTCATGTTTTGACTGTAAGCGTCAGTTCGTGAATTATTGCGTTTCCAAAGTCCACGCGAACGGCGTGTTCACGACTCAAATCTGCCGTTCAACACCTCAGCAACACAATGTCCGGTTCGTGTTGGTTTGCGGTCTTTCGGGCAAATGCTGTGAAGGCGCCCCGCGCCGAATGGTTGTACACACCCACAGAGCGCGATGGCCCTGCCTCTCCACCGGATCGCGTGTTTCCGATCCGGCGGGAGGTTAGGGTCGGACTTACGGCGACGGCAGGCCGATAACCGGTACGGGGATGGAGGAGTTGGTCGTAGTCCCATTCCCAAGCTGGCCGTAGGCGTTATATCCCCAGCACTGGACCGTGCCATTGCTCAGAACGATACAGGTGACTGCGCCCCCGGTCGCTATGGCAGAGGCGATGGCGGTGCCGCTCACCGTCACCGGGATGGAAGAATTGGTCGTAGTCCCATTCCCAAGCTGGCCGAAGGCGTTAGCCCCCCAGCACTGCACGGTGCCGTTGCTCAGGACGGCACAGCTGTGCTCAACGAGATAGCCCCCAGCGGCAATAGCCGTGGCGGTAGTGATGCTGCTCACCGTCACCGGGGTGGAAGAGTCGGTGGTGGTCCCATTCCCAAGCTGGCCGGAGTAGTTACTCCCCCAGCACTGCACCGTGCCGTTACCCAGGACTGCACAGGTGTGATTGATCCCGGCTGAAATATCGGTAGCCGTGGTGATGCCGCTCACCGTCACCGGGGTGGAAGAGCTGGTGATGATCCCATTTGAACTGGTGGCGGTCCCATTCCCAAGCTTGCCGGAGCCGTTATTCCCCCAGCACTGCACCGTGCCGTTGCCCAAGACCGCACAGGTGTGATTGATCCCAGCTGAAATATCGGTGGCGGTGGTGATGCCGCTCACCGTAACCGGGGTGAAAGAGCTGGTGGAGGTGCCATTCCCAAGCTGCCCCTGGCCGTTATCTCCCCAGCACTGCACCGTGCCGTTGCTCATCAGGGCGCAGGTGTGCTGACTCCCGGCTGCTAGGGCAGCGGCAGTGGTAATGCCACTCACGGTCACCGGGGTGGAAGAATTGGTCGTAGTCCCATTCCCAAGCTGGCCGATGCCGTTATAGCCCCAGCACTGCACCGTGCCGTTGCTCAGGATGGCGCAGGTGTGGCCGCCCCCGGCAGCAATTGCCGTGGCGGAGGTGATGCCGCTTACCACCACCGGGGTGGAAGAGCTGGTGGTGTTCCCATTCCCGAACTGGCCGATGCTGTTACTCCCCCAGCACCAAACCGTACCCTTACTCATCAGGGCGCAGGCGTGCTGACTCCCGGTTGCAACCGTCCCGCCCGAAGGAGGCGGAGTGATAACTACCGTCGGCTTGGCCGACACCTCGCTCGATTCCACGCTCTCGCCGTTGGCATTCAACGCGGTCACAACAAAATAGTAGGTCGTGCCGTTGGTCAGCCCGGTGTGGATGTAGGCGCTGGTGACGCCGGTGTGCTTCATGCCACCCGTCAGGGTCGCGTAGTTGCTCTTGGTCACGCCAGCGACCGAGGCCATGTAGAGGTTATAACTGGTCGCGCCCGACACCGGACTCCAGGAAATGTTCACCAGCGTGTTGCCGGGTGCGGCAGCAACTCCCGTGGGTGCCACTGGCAGCGACGCGGGGGCCGCGATGACCACCGTGAACGGCCTGCTTGCGGTCTTCACCGTTGCCGAACTGTCCTGCGCCTGGATGGTGAAGGTAAAGGTGCCCGCCACGGACGGCATACCGCTGATCTGGCCGGTCGCGCTGTCGAGGATCAGACCCGTGGGCACGTTGCCCGTGAGGACGCTCCACGTGTACGGCGTGGTGCCGTTGGCGGCGGACAGACTTGCAGTGTAGGCCGTGTTGACCACGCCAGACGGAAGCGCGGGCGTGCTAATAGCAAACGACGGTGGCGTTATCACCGTGATGCTGAAGGGCGTGCTTGCCGTCTGCGCCGGTGCGGAACTGTTTTGCACCTGGAACCTGCCGCTGAAGGTGCCACCGGTGATGGGCGTGCCACTGATCTGGCCGGTGGTGTTGTCGAGGGTCAAACCCGTGGGCAGCGCGCCGGAGAAGCTCCATGCATAGGGTTTCGTGCCATTGCTTGCGACCAGTCGCGCGCTGTAGGGCGTGCCGACGACGCCGCGTGGAAGTGGTCGCGCGCTGATCTGCAGCAGCGCGGGCACGGTATCGATGCAAGGTGACAGTGTGAAATCGGCGGCGTAGGGTCCGACGTTGACGGTTTTGGTAACCGGCTTACTGTCCCGGTCTAAAAACGTCACGCTGAGTGTTGCCAACGCATCGCGGCGGACGGCTACGCCGAAGTTCCCGGCGGCATCGGTATATGTGGTGGCCGTGCCGGAATAATTGATGCCCTCGGATTTTACTATTGCGTTGACCACCGGCTGATTGGTGGTATCCCTCACACAGCTGCTGACCACCACGGTGTTCATTTTCTGATCGGCGTTCCAGTTACCGAAGCGGGCGACCGTGCCGACGTACGCTTGGTTGGGCGCAGTGCCTTCCAGCACGGCGACGCCGTCCTCGGTCCAACGACCGGTGCTTGCATCAAAGATCAACATCGGGATGCTCGCTGGGGGCGCAGCCGAGAGCGTGCCAACCGGAATGCGCACACTGGCCGTTTTTCCCGTGCCCAGGGTGTAGCGCGTGCCGCTGTCGTCGCGCACGTCGATCAGTAACGCACCGAAACTTTCGATGGGAACCGCAGCTCCGCCACCGGCGAGCACGGCGGTGTAATCCCCCGGCATTACGCTGACATCCAGCGCCGGATTGATCGGTGTCACGGACACATTCACGCTGGCTGCTGCGGCGCCCGCCGTCGGCACCAGACTGCCTGCCGGAATGCTGACCTGGGCTAGGGTGCCCGGTACGGTGACGGTGCCGCCGACGGCGGCGAGGAGGGATTGCGTGACGCCAACGGGCAGCAGTTGTACATCCAGCGCCGCCGTCTAGCCGTTGGTCACACGTGAAATCTGAAAGTTTTCGGCGAAGCCCGCCGCTTCGGCGCGAATGATGGCGCGCTCAATCGCTTCCATGGTAACGGTGTAACTTCCATCCGCCGCCGAGGTTACGACGGTCCCGCCCACCGTCAAGGTGACGCCTGGAATGGCCAGGCCGGTGATCGCTGATCTCACGATGCCCGAGACAATTCCGGTGGGCGTTGTAGGATTCACCGGGGCTTGGTCAGGGTTGGGTGTCCCACCGCCACCACCCGAGCAGGCGCTCAAGATGCTAACAAAAAGTGCGAGGCAGATGGTGCTCAGAAAATTCGTTGTACGGTGTTTCATCGACTCCCCCTGTTGGTATGCGTTGTTGTCCTGTGCACGCGGTTCGACGATGGACACTTACAGTTGCATCAGCAACTCTGAAACCCGCCCTTGCATGCGGGCCGAATGTTAACATTTACCCTGCGGGGCCGCGCAAGCGAAATAAACTGTGGGCGTGAATGTTACCCAGGAAGACGGCTGAGATATGACAATGTGATGATATGTTGATGAAGAAAGTGGTCGTCCAACAAGAAGGACGCCATCCCCCCCAAAAATCAATTCGGGCTGCTGGGCTGTCGCAGCGCCGCGTAGTGCGCCCGCCTTTGTTTTGAATGCCGAAGCGTCCGCTTCTTTCCAGAATTCAGACATTCCAGTCAAGGGCCCGCAACAGTTCTGAGTGCGTGCTTTATGGCCGACTACTGCCACTCAGTAATTAGTCGGTAATTAATCCCGGCGACCACCTGGCGACCCAGAGACCGACCAGCATCAACTTTTCAACAATTGCACCCTGCTGAACTTGTCGCTAGAGTATTGCGTACCACCCGTGGCATTTGCACCGGTGAGAAGATCTTCACCTTGTGAAGTAAAAATGAGAGTGCTGGCCTCCCCGGCCACCTTGGTAGTTAGAAGTACTTCTGAGTTGTTCACAGGAATTGTCCCTGAGTAATTCGAACTGAATTTTCACGCTTCGAATTTAATCCCAAGTTTTTATCGAGCAAACGAGCTGCTGCGCTTTTCTGCCATGTTATGCAGCTGAATATCGGCCGTTCCGTGAGCGCAATTGTGCGCCTGGAATTTTTGCACAGCACTACCGCGGGTGTGCGTGCTGCAGGTCAGTATCGATTCAACTGTGCAGCGTTGTCGCTGCGTAACACAAACAATTTATGGGCGCGAAATAATGACCACAATTCAACTGCCCGCGAGACGCTCACCGAGCGAGATTGCACTTCGATCAGTCCTATTCTTAATGGGCATTGCCGTATTGGCGATGGGCGCGTTAAGCATGGTCGACGGCAACCTGAGAATAGCCGGCGATGAACACTCGCGATTCATTGCGATTGTCCTGGGCCTATTTTTCCAACTAGCCGAGCCGGTTTTTTTCATCGTCTCAACCGATCGAAATCGGACTCGCGAATCGCGTTTGATGAATTTCGCTTCAGGGTGCGTACTAATGATTCTCGGGGTCACGTTCATGACCATCGGGCAGAACGCCGCGGTCAACAACGGCGCCATCGCACAAGATTCGGTCAAACAGCAGATTCAAGATTACGTGGCGCAAATTGGCAGCATTC
>JANMQQ010000259.1:0-5761 GCA_031370545.1 Gammaproteobacteria bacterium | reverse complement strand
CGCGATCTGGCCAATGATTTTCACGCTTACTACAACTCGCATCAATTTCTGGTGGACGACGCCGCGCTGCGCAATGCGCGTCTGTCATTGACGCTGGCGGCGCAGCGTGTGGTAAGCAACGGCTTGCAGCTATTGGGCGTTTCGGCCCCCGAGGTGATGTAAATTGGCACACGACTATAAACGCAACGCAGCCTACAAACCCAAGACCAGGATCCCCGGTTGGCTGACTTTTTTTGCCGGGCTGGCGATTGGGTTGTCTGCTGCATTTTTATTGTATTTGAAGCAGCAAAGCGATAACGAGCAGCGGATGAACACGGCTACTGTATCGACCGCAACAACATCGGCTAACACGAAAGATACGACCGCGCCGCCGCCACGTTTTGACTTTTATACGATCTTGCCTGAACAGGAAGTTATTATTCCCGATCAGGAGATCAAGGAATCAAAACCAACCAAGTCAAAACGTGACACCAATAAGCAAACTTCACCCACGAGCACACCGACACCCGCTGTAATTGCCAGCTTGCCTTCTGCAACCGGAAAAAAAGGCAACTACATCGTGCAAGTCGGCGCGTTCAAAAAAGCCGAAGAAGCGGATCGCCTGCGCGCCGCGCTGGCGTTGCTGGGAGTCGAGTCCACAGTGCAAGTGGTACGCATTGGTGACAGCGACAGTTTTCATCGCGTACGCGTCGGGCCGTTCGACGATCTGGAGCGCGCCAATCGCACGCGCGCCAAACTCAAACAGAACAACTACAGCTCGATTTTGTTGCAGGTGAAGAGCTGAGCCCCCGACAGCCTCGCAGACGATCGACTCGTGCCGGAGCCTATGCTTGACAAGAAGGGCGTGAGCAAAACGTCCGTTTCCGCCACCTTGCAAAACGTCAAACCTGTATGTTCTATTTCCCTGGCATGTCCCTGGCATGAAATATAAATCTCCGCTGGAGTGTACGTAGTCTAGACTTTGATCTCCGCGTGTCGATGACCCGACACCAGCAGGTACCTCATGATTACAAAAGCCACGTCACTGCTAAGGAAAATATTGATCGCCGACGACGATACCAACATCCGTTTGCTGGTGCGCTATACGCTTGAAGACACGCAACGTTACGAGATCGCCGAAGCCACGGACGGCGCGGAGACGCTCGAAAACATTCGCACACAGATGCCGGATCTCGTCATCCTTGACCTCATGATGCCGCGCGTCTCCGGTCTCGACGTGCTCGAATCCTTGAACCGGAATCCGCCTGCGCATCCACCTTTGATCATCGTCCTGTCCGCCAAGGTGAACGAGGAAGAGCATGCCCGCAAGCTGGGCGTCGAGGTGTTTCTGCGCAAACCGTTTTCGCCGCTGCAGTTGATGGCGGTGGTCGAGCAGGTGTTGGACAACGCGAGCCACTGACGCCATGACCCACGCCGCGCCACGTGCACCAGCACAACGCGCCCGGCGCGACGGCGCAGATGCTCAGAATCGCGCGCCCACGCACGCGCAGTTCCGGCAACTGCACGCGCAACTATTGCGGTACGCGGCGGAAATCAAGACGCTGGCGGAGTCGGAGCGGCACAAGAGCGGCGAACTTGACGCGGCGCAACAACAACTGCTGCGCTACGCGCGCGACTTGCGAAAAACCTACAACGCCGAAAAACAACGCGCGCAGGAGCTGCACGCATCCTACGTCGAAACCATCCAGCGCCTGACCCACGCCGCCGAGTATAAAGACAAAGAGACCGCGAACCACATCCAGCGCATCAGCCACTACGCCAGAACCGTTGCGCTCGAACTTGGCTGGACTGAGGAGCGCGCGCAGTTGATCTTCGATGCCGCGCCGATGCACGACATCGGCAAGATCGGCGTGCCGGACGTCATCCTGCTTAAACAAGGCCCGCTCAGCGCTGCAGAATGGGCGGTCATGCGGCGCCACCCGAGCATCGGTGCCGACATTCTCGCCGGATCGATCTCGCCATTGCTGCGCATGGCCACCGAAATCGCGGCCGGTCACCACGAGCACTGGGACGGCAGCGGCTACCCGCGCGGGCTCCGGGGCGAAGCGGTTCCGGAAGCGGCGCGCATTGTCATGCTGTGCGACATCTACGACGCGCTGCGCAGCAAGCGCCCATACAAACCCGCGTTGGATCACGCGCTGAGCTGCGAGATTATTCTCCACGGTGACGGGGGGAGCACCCGGCCCGAACACTTCGACCCGTGCCTGCTTGCCGCTTTCGAGCGCCTGTCGAACCGCTTCGACGTGATATTTAACGATCTGAGTGATCACTGACTTGGCGCGCGCACCTGGTATCACGACGCAGAAATATCGAAACATGACGTACCGTATTGCAGCGGGTCTGCGCCTCGCCGCTCGAAAAAAACCATCCATTTCATTGGTTCCGATATTTCCGCGTCGTGATACCCGCCCGTCGCGGGTGTCGCTGGCGTGGCCGATTCATCTGCGGCTGGACGCGTACGACCTCCCATGAAACCGACACTGCAAACCATCATCATGGGCGGTCTCGGCTTCGCACTCGCCTTGCTGCTCGCCGTCGCCGTCGTTTCCTTCCGCAGCACCGTGCAGCTGACCGAGGACATGGACGGGAGCCAACATACACAAGAGGTTCTGACTCAGCTTGCCGCGCTACTCGCCACCATCACTGATGCTGAGTCAGGAGCACGTGGCTATGTAATCACCGGCGACACGCTGCATCTCGATCCGTATCAGGCGGCCGTGGCACGTATCAACTCGGAATTCCAGCAATTGCGTCAGTTCACGGCCGATAATCCGCACCAGCAACAGCGACTGGACACATTGGCGCCGTTACTGACGATGCGCCTGGCGCATATACAGGAAACGATCGAATTGCGGCAGACCCGTGGCTTCACGGAGGCGCAACGCGTGACAGCCACCGGCAGAGGCAAACAAATCCATGACGCCATCCGGCAGGTGATCGCCGACGCGAATCAGGAGGAAAACCAGTTGCTGGTGCAGCGCGACGCACAGGCCCGCGACGCCGCCCACCTCGCTTTGGTGATAATTGTTACCGGCGGGGTGGGGATGCTCCTGCTGGTCGGCGCGATGCTGGTCATCATTCATCGCGACTTCGCCGCGCGCCGGCACCAGGAAGAGCGCTTCAGCAGGGTGGTCGAGGCCACACCCAACGGCATCGTGACGGCCAACGAAGCCGGCATCATCACCTTGGTCAATGCGCAGACGGAGAAGTTATTCGGCTATGCGCGCGCGGAACTCATCGGCCAGCCCGTCGAGGTGCTGGTGCCCGAACGGTTCCGCGCGGCGCATCCGGCGCACCGCCGCAGTTTCTTCGCGGACAGCAAGACTCGCGCCATGGGAGCCGGGCGCGATCTGTTCGGCCGGCGTAAGGACGGCAGCGAGTTTCCGCTGGAGGTCGGCCTGAGCCCAATCGTTATGCGTGAAGGCGCCGCCGTGCTGGCGACCCTGGTGGATATCACCAAACGCAAGCAAGCTGAAGATCAGCTCAACCGCTTCTTCACGCTCTCGCTCGACCTGCTGTGTATCGCCAGCGCGGATGGTTACTTCAAGCGCATCAGCCCCGCATTTACGGAGACGCTGGGCTGGAGTACCGAGGAAATTCTGGCGCGGCCGTTCCTCGACTTCGTGCACCCCGACGACCGCGCCGCCACGCTGCGCGAGGTCGAACGGCAGGTCGTCGGCGGCGAGAGTGTCCTGAATTTCGAGAACCGCTACCTGCATAAAGACGGCTCCTGGCGCGTGCTGTCGTGGAAATCCGTGCCCTATGCGGGCGGCTTCATGTTCGCCACCGCGCGCGATGTCACCGCGCGCAAGCAGGCGGAGGAAGCGCTACTGAAGCTCAACCAGGAATTGCGCCTGGCCACCGAAAAAGCCCAGGCGGCGGACCGTGTCAAGTCCGAGTTCCTCGATACCGTGTCGCACGAATTACGCACCCCGCTCGCCTCGCTGCTGGGCTTCTCCGAACTGATGCTCACGCGCACGTTGCCGGAGGAGAAGCGCCGCCATTTCGTCGAGGTCATCCACGCGGAATCCCAGCGACTCAACACGCTCATCAACGATTTTCTCGATTTACAACGCCTGGAGTCCGGGCGCGTCCGTTTCGAGCGCGCACCCCTCGATGTTGCCAGCCTGCTGCGCGATGCGGCGATGCTGTTTTCCAACCACCCGCAGCACCCGTTGCGGTCGGAGCTGCCTGACGATCTGCCGCCGGTGTACGCCGATCACGATCGCTTGAAACAGGTGCTCAACAACCTGCTGTCGAACGCCATCAAGTTCTCGCCGCAAGGCGGCGAGATCGTGCTCGCGGCGCGCGCCACCGGCGCGGGCAGCATCGAATTCGCGATACAGGATCGCGGCCTGGGCATCCCCGCCGAGGAAATGCCGAATCTGTTTGGTAAATTTTTTCGCGTGGACAGCACCGACCGGCGCGAGATCGGCGGCACCGGCCTGGGGCTGGCCTTGTGCAAGGAGATTGTCACGGCGCACGGCGGCAAAATATGGGTCGAGTCGGTTTTGCGCCAAGGCAGTACCTTCCGCTTCACGTTACCGGTGGCCGAATCCGTGTTGCCGCCCGCCAACGTGCTGGGGCCCTTCGACGCGCTGGTGATCGAGGACGACATCGCGTTCGCAATCCTGGTGCGCGAACACCTCGGCGAGTTCGGGCTGCGGGTGCGCATCGAGCCCACCGCCGAAGGCGCGCTCGCAGCATTGCGCACCACGCTGCCCCGACTCATCCTGCTCGACATCCACCTCGCCGGGACCCTGGACGGCTGGGATTTTTTGACGGCGGTCAAGTCCGACCCCCGGCTCGCGCCGATTCCGATCATCGTGACCACCATCACCGAGGAGCGGCCGCATGGACTGGCGCTCGGTGCCTCGGACTATCTGGTGAAGCCGTTTCCGATGGCATCCCTGCTCGCCCTGGTGAGGCGCTACCTGCCGCGCCCGGAGGGTGGTGCGGCGCTGGTTGCGGACGACGACGCGACGTTTCGCCATGCCGTCGCCGAGGCACTGCGTATCGAGTTCGACTGTGCCGTGGAAGAGGCGGCCGACGGGCGCGAGGCGCTCGACCAGATTGCCCGCGTCCACCCGGGGCTGATTGTGCTCGATCTGTTGATGCCGAATGTGGACGGCTTCGAGGTGCTCGACCGCCTGCGTCTCGATCCACGCACCGCCACCTTGCCGGTGCTGGTCATGACCGGCAAGGATCTCACGGCGGCCGACAAGCAGCGCCTCAAACACGGCATGGCGCACGTGCTCACCAAGGCGGAGTACAAACGCGAACAACTGCTGGCACTGGTGCGCCAACTGCTCGGCAGCGCGCCCCGAACGTGACCGGCTCTTAAAGAAACGCGCGGGTGTTGTCATTCCAAGTAGCATTCAACACATTGCGCGCTCGATTGCATCTTGCTGCAAACGATGGCAGCGTATACGCACTTTTCCGGGCTCCAGTTTAGGTATGGCACAACTCTCGTTGCGACACCTCCTTGGCATGGTCTTGCTCGCAGCGCTTGCGGCCTGCAGCGGCGACACGCTGAACAATCCGTATCCGGCCCGCGACAGCCACGCCAATATCCTGTACAAACCGTTTTCCGAACGCCCCAAGCATCTTGATCCCGCGCGGTCGTTTAGTGGTCCTGAATCGGAGTTCACTGCGCAGATTTACGAGCCGGTGTTGCAGTACCACTATTTGAAACGCCCGTACCAATTGATCCCGCTCACGGCGACGGCGGTTCCCAAGCCGGTGTATCTCGACAAAGACG
>JANMQQ010000417.1:0-4932 GCA_031370545.1 Gammaproteobacteria bacterium | reverse complement strand
TTTTTTGTCTCGCTTTACCGCGGGCGCCGCTCCCCTAATTTTTAGCGGCACTGGGGTTTCGTGTTTTTAAAACTTTTGTCGGGGGCCCCTGGCGGGTTTTGTTGCTTTGTTATTTCCCACTTGGGGCCCCGGCCCCACGCTACGTTAATTGAATACCCTCATCCGGTAACCGTTCCAATTATCAAGACGCAATCTCCGCGTAGCTCAATTTTTTGTTTCGCTTGGCGGCGATGATCATTTCAGTCACTTCAGTGCGTGTCATGCTTGTGCTCCTTTGTGGATGAAGGATGGGTTAATCCGTTAACGCGAGGTCCACGACCACGACCGCGTCGTAGGTCGACCACGCGAGTTGAATGGCGAAGGGACGTGCGCTGACTGCGGATTTTATTTGCTCTGGTATGCCGCAAATTGTCACCGGCGCCGAAATTTCCAGTTCTTTGCCAAAATGCTTGCGCGCATTTCCCGCGATGGTGTTGGCGATTTCTCCGACGGCATCGAGCAGGTTGGATTCCTGACGATCAGGCTCACTGAATTCGGCAAGCAAGGCGCGCAGCGCGTCGCCCGACGTGGAAAAATAAACGCAGCCGCGATAGCGGCCTAACACGGTGATCAAGCCGGTATATTCGTAGTGTGGGCTGGCGCCGTTGACGAGGTACGCCGCACGAATCGTCGCGGGCTCACGGGTCACTTGCTCAAAGTAGTGCGTAACGGCGCCGATGAAAACTTTTAAGTCGCTGTCAGTCAAATTGGCCATGGGGTAGCCTCCAGTTAGTCCATTAATTCCAGCAGCGCGCTTGAAAGCCGTTCATCCGAGAACGGTTTATGCAGAAAGCCATGCGCACCGCGCTTCAATGCTTCTATCGCCGTCGCCTTATCACTCAACGCGGAGATCACCAGAATGCGCAAGTTCGGCGCAAGTGCTAGCAGAGCGGTGATGCATTCCAGCCCATTCATTCCCGGCATCGTAAGATCCATTGTGACAATATCTGGCGCTTTGCGCAGACAGACGTTAACTGCCTCGTTGCCATTGCGTGCCAGGCCAATGATCTCAAGTCTGTTCAGCGGCGACTGAAGACACGCCCGCGCAATACGCGAGCGAATAATGTTCGAGTCGTCGACGATCATCAGCTTCATGGGCTTCATGTTTGAACCGCGAACCGAACGCTGAATTGAGTGTGTTGGTTCTCACGCGTTCTGATCCGCAAGTGCGCGCCGAGCCGCAGTAGTTTTTGTTTCACGACATCCATGCCGACACCGTGGCCCGCATCGCGATCCGCCTGCCCTGCGGTGCTGAATCCCGGGTCAAAAATTTTCATTCGGAGATTTTTCCTGGATCACGCGCTCATCGGCGGGCTCGATTCCATGCACGATGGCATTGCGTAGTAACTGCACCACGACACTTTTAATGTCGGCCTGCGCGGGAGGCGGAAAATTTTCGAGCAAGCCAAGATCAGCCGACACCTGCACCTCTTTGCCGTGATCCGCCGCAATACCCTGCGCGAGCAGCGTTAAATCATCAGTCATATTTGCGCGGCTGGATTTCATCGCAAACGCATCGTGATAACCGGCGAGTCGGCTGGAAAGATCGCGCACCACCGCAACACGTTCGAAGAGCTCATCCAGCGGCAGAGGCACCGCGAGCAGGTCGTCGCCCTTGACTGTGCCTTTGTCGCGCAATCGTGCCAGCAAGGTTTCGAACTGATGCGCGAGTTCTTCGAAGGGACTCAAACCCAACATCGCAGCGTCACCTTTTAACGTATGAATCTGGCGAAATACGCTTGCGATTAAAAAGCGAGAATCCTGTTCGCCACCCTTAACGCTGCGCAGCTGTTCATTAATATCAAGCAACACCTTCTCGGTGGTGTTGAGGAATTGATTCAGTGTCGATGCGTCCACTTTCAACAGATCCAACAGCACGGCGATCTCGGCTTTGCCCTTCTTTTTTTCCGCCGCTAATTCGCGCTCCAACTGCACCTGGTCAGTCACATCCGAAACCGTGACTAACAGATAGGCAACCTGCTTCTCATGCGTGACGCGATTGAACTGTAAGGTCAGAAAGCGCCGCTCGGACGATCCGTCAGGACGTGGCACCATGACCTGTATGGCGGTGAGCGGATTAAGTTCAAGGACCAGCGATTCCTTTACGCGATCACCGAACAGCAGCTCGAGATAGTCGACCGCCGATGGATACACGTCGGGATGCAGCATTTGCCTAAGCAATTCGCGAAAATTACCGCCCGGCGTAATTTCCCCCGCGATGCCGAGCCGACAGTTTGCGCCAATCGAAGTCGGTTGGCCTTGGCGCGAGCGGTATTATCGAGTTGTGACGTCAGCTCGTTCATTAATGTCAATAACCGCGTATTACGTTCGCGCGCACTGCGCATCGCATGCTCAAGTGCGATGGACGGAACAGGAATCGACGCTTGCGTGTCGTCAGACATGAACGGCGCTATCGCGTTTTTCAGCGGCTGCCACAGCGCTTTTGCCTCCATCAATGAGGCAACACTCTCGGGTGCTGTCACGGCGTTCAATATCACCGATTTACTGTCACCCCCTGGCACCGAACCGCCGTGCTCAAAGGCGGTCAGTGTGCCGTCAAACAGCGTGACGGTTTTACGCAGATCAATAATACTGGGCAGGTTGGTTTCGCCTTGTGCTGAATCCTGCGTTGCAATGAGCAGTTCCTTGGTCATACGCTGCGACAGCATGCTGTTGGCGTCCGGCGAGATTGGCGGCGAGTGCGTCGGAGGAAATTTGAAACGAGATGTAAAAGTTGAGCATCAAAACAGCAAGATCAAACAATAGGAACAACGCAACCGCCCAGACGATCTCTTTGTACTTGCCGAAATACGACGTCTGAATTGTCTTGAATGTCACGCATGACTCTCCCTGAGAAAATGAATGAGGATGACGCGGGCCTTCGGCAACCTACGCTGCACCCGCGCATGCCATTGCGCCGCATAGGCTAAAACACCGGACAAAACGGCGTTGATTGACGCAACGCGTTTATTTGGCGCGCGTCAACGCGAGCCAAATAAACGCGTACTTGGGGATTGGTATTGCAATGCACTGTCGTGATTCGATTCAGTAAATATTAAGAATCAGGCTGATTAAAGCCTCCAGAATGGTTTACAACAGCGTGACCCAAACACCGACATCCAGCTTCGACTCGGCAGTTCCAACAAACGAGCCGGCAATCGGCGGCACTAATTCAGGCAGCTGTGCAACCGCGACTGCAACGTGACTGGGACCGACGATTTCTCCGCTGGTGGGATCGAATCCCTTCCAGCCCGCACCCGGCAGATACACCTCAACCCACGCATGGGTTGCACCGAAATTTACTGCGGATGGCGCTGCATGCAAGTAACCGCTGACAAAGCGTGCCGCAAGACCCAGGCAGCGCGCGGCCTCCATTAATAAATATGCAAAGTCACGGCACGCCCCGGTACCCAGCGCAAGGGTTTCAACCGCGCTTTGCACACCCGGCGCCTCGCGCAGCTGATACGACATGGTTTGGTGGATATGTAAGTTAAGTTGCTGCAACAAGGTATACGTCTGAACGCGCTCGCCGGAGTGCCACACCTTTGCAACCCACTCAAGCAAAAGACCTAGCACTGAGCGCTCTGGCGTCTTGAGATACGGCGACAGCATCACGAGCTCGTCAGGCGCGTAGTCAAACGGGTAGTTCATCGCGTAGTCAGCCACCAGAAAATCCAACGGTGTCAGATTGAATTGCTGAACGACGATTTCGCTTTCTATCAACAACTGCTGTGCAGGCAGCTCAAAGGTTGCGGTCGCGACTGAATTGTTTTCCACATCGAGGTACCAACACAGCGTGGCGGGAGGTGTGATGTTTAGCGTCGACGACTCGATGTGCAGGTCGTAACTTTCGCGCGGACGCAGGCGCAAGACGTGCGGCCCGAGCTGCACCGGCGCAGAAAAATTATAATAAGTGCGGTGCACTATTTTGTACCGCTGCATGTTCCGTCCGGCGGGTAGCGGTTGGATATCCGAATAGTCGCACTACACTTCAAATAAATCTAACCGGCTTTTGCCAGATGGCCAGCACCAGACAGCCGTCCTTGCTTGTCACGCTATGGCGCGTTCCGGGGGGGCTGATGATCAATTCACCCGCGCCGTATTCACCGTGTGCGTCGCTTTGCAAACCGCGCAGAATGAGAATGTGTTCATAACCACGATGTTCATGCTCCGGCACCTGTGCACCCGGCGCGTAGCGCAGCAGCGCGGCGGCGGGTTCGTCTTCGCCGCCGCCGTAAAGCATCGCGATATCGACACCCGCCCGGAGCGGTTGCCATTCATACTCATGCGCAGAATACGCAGCCGAAAATATGTTGAGCAGGATACGTGCATCTGGGCCATCAACCATAAGTCTGTTCCAGCGCGGCGATCACATCCGCTGACATCGCCGTCCAACCGATGATGCCCCCTTGCGCAGTGATCATGTCGAGCGTGCTGCGTTTGAATTGCAGAAAGTAACTCTCAGTGGCGTCTTCAACCAGTAGACATTCATAACCGCGATCATTGGCTTCGCGCATGGTGGTTTGCACGCACACTTCGGTGGTAACGCCGACGATGAACAGATGCGTGACGCCGAGCTTTTGCAGAATTTCATGCAGCGGCGTTGCGTAGAACGCGCCCTTGCCGGGTTTGGCGATATCGTATTCCCCTGCACGCGGTTTGAGCGCCGCCACGATGTCATTACCTGGCTCGCCGTCGATCAATAGCCGCCCCATCGGGCCGATGTCGCCGATGCGTAAACTGGAATTACCGCGCAAGCGTTTTGACAATGGACAGTCCGAGAGATCAGGCCGATGCGCTTCACGCGTATGAATCACCGGAAGATTCAAACGTCGGAACACGTTCAGCAGCTTGCCGATGGTCGGCACGATGTTCATCAATGGGGTCACGTCG
>JANMQQ010000254.1:0-2459 GCA_031370545.1 Gammaproteobacteria bacterium | reverse complement strand
GCGGGCGGCAAACACAATGATCTTGAAAACGTTGGCTACACCGCGCGTCACCACACCTTCTTCGAAATGCTGGGTAATTTCAGCTTCGGCGATTACTTCAAACGCGAGGCGATTCAATACGCATGGGGATTTCTCACCGATGTGTTGAAGCTGCCGCCAGAGAAATTGTGGATCACGGTTTACGAGCAGGACGAAGAAACTGCCGACATCTGGCTCAAGGAGATGCACGTCGATCCCACGCGCTTTTCACGCATTGGTGCGAAAGATAATTTCTGGTCGATGGGCGACACCGGCCCCTGCGGCCCATGTTCAGAAATTTTTTACGATCATGGCCCGGCGATTGCCGGTGGCCCGCCCGGTTCGCCGGACGCGGACGGTGATCGTTATATCGAGATCTGGAACTTGGTGTTCATGCAGTTTGATCGCGCCGCCGACGGCAGCATGAAACCGCTGCCCCGGCCGTCGGTCGACACCGGCATGGGCCTGGAGCGTCTCGCCGCCGTGCTGCAACACATGCACAACAATTATGAAATCGACCTGTTTCGCAATCTCATCAAGGTGATTGCCCAACTCGCCGAGGTGAAAGATTTCAGCAACGCGTCGTTGCGCGTGATCGCCGATCACATTCGCGCCTGCGCATTTTTAATTGTCGACGGCGTGTTGCCGTCCAACGAAGGGCGCGGTTATGTATTGCGCCGCATCATTCGTCGCGCCGCGCGGCATGGTTACGAGTTGAATCTGCGTGAACCGTTTTTTTACAAAATGGTCGCGCCGCTGGTGAAAGAAATGGGCGCTGCGTATCCCGAGCTTGCGCAAGCCCAGGCGCAGGTGGAGCGCGCGCTCAAGCAGGAAGAAGAACGCTTCGGCGAGACGCTCGCGCACGGCATGAAAATTCTCGACGAGGATATCGCCAAGCTGAAGGGCAAAATAATTTCCGGCGCGACCTTGTTCAAGTTGTACGACACCTACGGATTTCCGGTTGATCTCACGGCTGACATCGCGTTCGCGCGCGGTTTGAAAGTGGATCTCGAAGGCTACGAGCGTGCGATGAACGAACAGCGTGAGCGGGCGCGTTCGGCCAGCCAATTCGGTGTCGCGTATTCGCAATCTGTGACGGTGGAAGGGCGCACCGTGTTCACCGGCTATGACAATCTCGCTGATCGTTCGGTGGTGCTGGCACTATATAAAGATGGCCAGACGGTTACTACGCTACGCAAAGGTGAAACCGGCCTGGTGGTGCTGGAGCGCACGCCGTTTTATGCAGAGTCCGGCGGGCAGGTCGGTGATCGCGGCGTGCTGACGGCGGAAAATGTCGAGTTCGTCATCAGCGACACGCAAAAGCAGGGGGCTGACGCGACCGGGCACCTTGGCATGGTACGGATTGGCGAATTGCACGTCGGCCAAAAACTCGAAGCGCGCGTGGATTTGCAACTGCGGCGTGACACGGCGTATCACCATTCTGCAACCCACCTATTGCATGCGGCGCTGCGTCAGGTGCTGGGCACGCACGTTGCGCAGAAAGGTTCGCAGGTATCACCGGAGCGCTTGCGCTTCGACTTCGCGCACTTCGAACCCATCAAACCGCAGCAACTGGCGGAGATTGAACGTCTGGTCAACGAGCAGATTCGACTTAACAGCGCCGTCGAAACCCAAGTGATGCCCGTCAAAGACGCGATCGCCAGCGGTGCGATGGCCTTGTTCGGCGAGAAATACGGCGACGAAGTGCGCGTGCTGCGCATGGGCCAGTTCTCGACTGAACTCTGCGGTGGCACGCATGTGGGCCGCACCGGCGACATCGGCGTGTTCAAAATCGTGTCCGAAGGTGGTGTTGCCGCTGGAGTGCGCCGCATCGAGGCGGTGAGCGGCGCGCGTGCATTGGAGTGGATTGCGCAGAGTCAGGCACAAATGGCCAACGTCGCGGAATTATTAAAAGCCACGCGCGATACCGTCGAAGAAAAAGTGCGGCAGTTGCTTGAGCGCATGCGCAAAGCGGACAAAGAACTCGAACAATTGAAAGGTAAGGCCGCCAGTAGTCAAGGTAGCGACTTGGCCGGACAAGCCGTCGAAATTAACGGCCTGAAAGTGCTCGCCGCGCGCCTGGATGGCGTCGATGTGAAAGCATTGCGCGACACCGTTGATCAACTGAAAAACAAGCTCGGTTCCGCCGCTGTGGTTTTGGCCGCAGTCAGCGAAGGCAAGGTCAGTTTAGTCGCGGGCGTCACGGCGGACTTCAATGCCAAAGTCAAAGCGGGCGAACTGGTCAACATGGTCGCACAACAAATCGGCGGCAAGGGCGGCGGGCTCGCCGACATGGCACAGGCGGGTGGCACCGACCCATCCAAACTCGAAGGCGCACTGCGCTCAGTGCCAGACTGGGTGCGCCAACAATTAGAATCGTAGTGCGCCGTGGGCACGATGGTTCGTTTGCGAGAACAGCTAGTCGTGCGCATGGCGCACGC
>JANMQQ010000210.1:0-8260 GCA_031370545.1 Gammaproteobacteria bacterium | reverse complement strand
ATGCGTAAATTGCTACCGCCGACTTTGAAGTAGCGCGCCGGGCCACCGCCGTTCATTACCGTAGGAATCAATTCATAGCGCCGCTCGAGCCGCTGCTTGACAATTTGCAGGTCCATGTATTGACGCGTGGCATCGCGGCCGGTTTCACCCATCGGCATGGTTTCAATCATGCGCAAGGTGAAGTCGTTGGCGATGCAGTACTCCACCAAATCTTCCACTTCGTCGTCGTTGACGCCTTTCATCACCACCATGTTGATTTTGACGGGATGAAAGCCCGCGTCTTTCGCGGCTTGTAACCCCGCCAATACTTTTTCCAATTTGCCACCCGTGATGGCGTGAAACCGCTCGGGCTGCAAACTGTCAAGACTGACGTTTAAACGTGCTACACCAGCGTCTTTTAAAGCACGCGCGTGTTTAGCTAGCTGCACGGCGTTGGTACTCAAGGACAAATCGTCGATGCCGGGCAAGCGCGCCAGACGCGAAGCAAGTTGCGGCATGTCTTTGCGCACCAGCGGCTCACCGCCGGTGATACGCACGCGATGCACACCAAGCTCGCCGAACGCGCGGATCACGCGCTCGATCTCGTCAAAGCTCAACCAATGCTCAGGCTCTTCGAAATCTTTAAAGCCTTTTGGCAGGCAATAAACACAACGTAGATCGCACCGGTCCGTGACGGACAGGCGTACGTATTCGATGGTGCGGCCAAACGGGTCGGTGAGTGCTCGTGACATAAAACTAAAATTCTCAAGAGGAAAAACTGGATTACGCAGCAGATACTGCTGCGCAATCGCCAGACGGCCCAACTCCTACATTGGTCGATATAGTCAAAACAACCTTTCAGCTAAATTTCTGTGCCGTAATTCTTCACCAGATAATCTTCGATTTTTTGCAGATTGACTGCAACAGTTGCTGCATCGGCAGACACCGGGACGCCAGCTGCATCGATGGTCCCAAAGATATCGCCCCACGGCGCGAAAAATTTATCGCCCATTTTAGCGATGGTCGCTTTCCATTTGGCACGCGTCATCACCGGCTGGGTAGTCGGGTAATCCGCCGAGTGGCAATCCGCGCACGCCGTTTGTGCCAGATCGGAATTTAAACCGGGCTTGAACGTAGCGATTTCGGTCGGCAACCCGATTTGGATGGCGTCATCACTGAGTCTCAGCTTCCTTTGATCAAACGCTTCGACCAACTGGAACTCATCGACCGGCGTTGTTTCGGTAACTTGAGTCGGTGGCTCAGCTTTATTCGTGCTAGCTACAGAAGCGGGCTCGTTGCAGCCACTGACAAGAAGAAATGGCATCAATAATACCGCCGCAGACACCACGCCGAGCAGCGGTTTGCGAACGCTTACCGAGTGAATATTTTTAATTGCTTTATTAGTCATGACTGTCTCCTTAACCCGCAGTGACGTTGACGGTTTCGACGACGTTGCGCAGGTAGCCGCTTTGGTTCCAGATCGGAGTCATCGCTTGTGTTTCACCCGCGACACTCGTCGCACGCACCTTCAACACATACTTGCCAGCAGCGCTGGGTTTAAAGTCAACACGCCAACCACGGAATGAGTATT
Source organism: Gammaproteobacteria bacterium (assembly GCA_031370545.1). Taxonomy (GTDB): domain Bacteria; phylum Pseudomonadota; class Gammaproteobacteria; order SG8-11; family SG8-11; genus UBA6921. The sequence goes on along the minus strand of JANMQQ010000210.1, from coordinate 6,690 downwards.
TACCAAGATCTGGCCCCAACTCCGTGTTGCGCCAGGTCGTGCCGCCATCTTCAGAGAACTCGACTTTTTTGATGCCGCTACCGCCATCAAACGCGATGCCTTTGACCTTGACTATTTTATTTACGTGAACACCGGCATTGTCTGCCAAGCTGGTGATAAATGAACGCACAGTCATTTTAGTGATAGGAACCGTGTCTGCTAACGGTGCGGGCACACCTGGGGCGGTGCATCCGCAGGCATTGTTGGGAATGCGATAGGCGGTGCTCATATAGAACCCAACGAATGGGGTGTCGACAACAGTAATTTCATTCAGGTGCTTGACCCAGTAGGTGCCGTACCAACCTGGCACCACGAGACGCAACGGATAACCGTTGAGCACGGGCAAGTCTTCACCATTCATCGCGTAAGCAAGCATTACTTCGCCATCCATTGCACGCGTAAGATCAAGCGCCTTCACAAAATCTGGTGGCTCCGTGTCCGGCAGATCCAAGCCATTGAACGTCACTTGCTTTGCATTGGGCAGCACGCCAGCTTGCGCCAAAATGTCCTTCAAGCGCACACCGGTCCAGCGGGCATTGCCCATCGCGCCATTGGCAATCTGTCCACCCGCCATGCGGGGATTGGAAAATGCGCGGCTATTTCCGGCGCATTGATTAACTGCAACCACAGTCACGCGCTCGTACTTATTAATTAGATCTTCCAACGAAAGTGACAGTGCCGTGGTAATCGTGACCGCTGGCGGAGCCGACGAGTTAGGATCTACGGCGGGGCTCTTCACCGTTAGGCGGAAGGTCTTCGGGTTAATCACTGAAGGATCGATACCAAACCCGTCAATCACGCCTGGTATTTCCATATTATGGTAGCGCACAAAGAAAGCATCGTTAGGCGTGATGATGCCGTCATTGAACATCGCGAACGGAGTTTCGAGTTGTGGTGGCCGTGTGGTTAAGCGAATCAGCGGCCGCTTCTGCGGATATTGCACCATCGGGCGCGTGCCATTTTCAAACGGCAAAGTGATGGTTTTTGGATCAGTCTGGGGATCAACAGTAATCGTGCGCAATTCAGGAGTCGCTGCTTTTACGCTTTGGCTTCCAGCAAGACCCGCAAGGCCGAGCAGGCCGGCATTGCGCAAAAAGCTGCGCCGACCAGAATTTTTGTCGCTTCCGTCATTTTTCATTTTGCATACCCTCAAATTATTGTTTTCCCCTACCAACCGGTGTTGTCGCACGTTAATAGTGAAATGCGCGGCGGGATTGCACACTACCATGTCAGTGACGGAAGGAGACTAAAGGCGCGCATCATCGAACGACAAGCTAAAGCTACTTGGCCGACGCAAATATTTTCTATCGACGGAACAACAATCTTACGTTGACGTGACTCAGGAAATAGTTTGGTAGTAAAGATTCTGCGGATGTTTAGCCTGCGCGAAAAAAAACCAGCGCTCGGCAATCAAGCCGAGGTACTGAGTCAGGAACACTAATACAAAGAGCGCGCTGGCGTGCACTGTCATCGCGATCAGCAGCAACACAACTGGAACCAAAAATACCAACACGAGAAAAATCCACTTGATGGATTTGAGGAACGCAGCGCTTTTGCCGTGAAAAAATTCACGCGTGTTGAACGATCCGCCCATCGCACCTTGCGCCTTCTGCTGGATTTTCGTGTGTTTTACTCCGATGGCAGTTTGCAGGCTGCTCATATGACGAATGTGTTTATTGCGCACTAAACTTCCTGCGCGAAACACAAACGCGAGTAATGTCAAGACCAGCGAACACCACGCAAAAAATTGCACCAGGTTCGGCGCAACGTAGGCACTGAACGCGGTCGCTAATGCAAATCCAGACGCGGTGCCCAGCAAGGTGTAGTTGATCAACGTCAACGGCGAGTGCCACTCCTCGATAAATTTCAGGCACGCGTAGATCATGCCGGTGCAGACAAATAAAGCAATGCACAACAACGCACCCGCGACGCCCACCCAAAATGTGAGCGCGCCAAGTTGGGGATTCGACAGACTGAAAATATTGGTCTCGTTGCCAAAATAATGCAGCACGCCGTAAACAAAAATCGCGCCCATCACTGCGGGCAACACAATCACTTCACGCGACAACCATGAGGTGCGCCACATCGCCGCCGAACGCCACGCACGCTCGGGATGACCAAGGTGAAAGAACGAGGCGACCAAGCCGCCACCGAGTAACACCAACGCGATCAGACTACCCGCCGCATAAAACGTGACGCCGTCTTGCGGCGATAAAGCATCAGCAACACCGAGCGCCTGCACCAGAAACAATGCGAGAAACAAACCCTGACCGGCACCGATCAACGTGGTCAGAAAAATTACTGAAAAGGCGGGATGCATTTTTATGATTTCCTTGTAGGGGTGCAATTTATTGCACCCTGTTAGCGGGCGCGATGAATCGCGCCCCTACGCGATGTCATCCAGTGATGGTTCGCGTGGATCATGTGCCGGGTAGTGTTCTTTTTTGAGCGGGTTGTCAATGCGCACCAGCTCGTCTTCGTGGATGTGCATTTTGGTTTTGCGACGCGGTAAATAATGATTGGCCGGATGCGTGCCCCACTCCGGCATCAACGCATAGCCGCCGCTTTCGCGGATCGCTATCGACACTTCGGAATCCGGATCATGCACGTCGCCGAACAAACGCGCGGTGGTCGGGCAAGCCATCACACACGCCGGTTTGCGTTCGCTTTCCGGCAGCTTCATATCGTAGATGCGATCCACGCACAGTGTGCATTTCTTCATCACCTTCTGGTGTTCGTCGATTTCACGCGCGCCGTACGGACATGCCCACGAACAATATTTGCAACCGATGCATTTGTCGTAATCGACCAGCACGATGCCGTCGGATTTACGTTTATAACTGGCACCTGTTGGACACACCGGAACACATGGCGGGTCTTCGCAGTGCAGGCAACTCTTCGGAAAATGGATCGTGTCGGTGTTGGGGAATTCGCCGACTTCAAATGTCTGCACCCGGTTGAAAAACGTACCGGTGGGTTCCAAGCCGTAAGGGCGTTCGTCGGTCATGGGTCCGGCATTGCCGGAGGTATTCCATTGTTTACAACTGGTCACGCAGGCATGGCAGCCGACGCAAACGTTGAGATCAATCACTAGTGCAAGTTGGGTCATGTTATATAACCAGTGTTCGGACGGTTATTGCTCAGACCCCTTCCCCCTGCAAGGGGGAAGGCTGGGATGGGGGTGTGTTTTTAATCATCCCCACCCTAACCCTCCCCTTTGCAAGGGGAGGGGATCATTGATTAGAAGTTATTTATTTCTTCCCACAAAATACTCCAGCCACTTCGGTCGCTGCGCTTGCCCTGGCACCGGCTTCAACACATTGAACTGCGGGAAGGTCGCCTTCTCTTCGTCCGCTCCCGCCTTGTAGATCCGCACACGCACGTCGTACCACGCAGCCTGACCAGTAATCGGGTCTGAGTTTGACAAATGTTGTCCGTCGCCGTTGGGCGGCAATTCTTCCGAAATCACGTGGTTCAACAAGAAGCCCTTGCTCGCTTCGTTTGCGCCCGGCTCCAGATTCCACGCACCGGATTGTTTGCCGATGGCGTTCCACGTCCACACGGTGCCAGGCTCAACAGCTTCCGAATAGCGACACATACAGCGCACTTTGCCGTGCATCGACTCCACCCACAACCAGTCGTCATCAGCAATGCCTTGCGCCTGCGCGGTCTTGGGATTTACGAACAAATAATTGTGCGCGTGAATCTGGCGCAGCCACGCGTTTTGCGAATCCCACGAGTGGTACATCGCCATCGGGCGTTGCGTCACCGCGTTGAGCGGATATTTCTGTTTGTCCGACAACTGGGTTTCGAGCGGCTCGTAATAAAACGGCAGCGGATCGAAAAATTCCACGATGCGTTTTTTATAGCGTTCGGGCGGTTTTTTGCCGGGATATTTACCCTGCGCCGACAGCCGGAACTTTTGCAGCACTTCCGAATAAATATGAATGTTGATCGGGTCGGCGTAACGCGTGAGGCGATGATGGCGCGCCCACTCCAGATAACCTTTGTTCCAGTTGCGCATGTACTGGTACGACTTGGGCAACTCGTGGTGATACACGCAGTTGTTCTTCTCGTACATCTCCCACTGATTCGGATTCGGCTCGCCGGTCATGAATTTTTCGCCGCCCTTGCCGCGCCAACCCGACAAAAAGCCAATACCTGACCCTGGCTCGGTTTCGTAGTTGATGATGAAGTCGGGATAGCCTTTGTATTTGCGCGAGCCGTCCTTGTTCATGAACACCGGCAATTTCAAGCGCGCGCCCAATTCAATAAGCACTTCCTGAAATGGCTTGCACTGACCCGTCGGCGGCACCACTGGAATGCGCACTGAATCCACCGGCCCATCGAATTCCGAAATCGGTCGGTCAAGCATCGACATCACGTCATGTCGCTCAAGGTACGTCGTGTCGGGTAACACCAGATCGGCAAACGAAACCATCTCGGACTGGAACGCATCGCACACGATCAAAAACGGAATTTTGTATTCGCCGTTTGCGTCTTTGTCGTTGAGCATCTGGCGCACGCTGACCGTATTCATGGTCGAATTCCACGCCATGTTGGCCATGAAAATCAGCAAGGTGTCGATGGTGTAGGGGTCGCCGCGCCACGCATTGGTGATGACGTTGTGCATCAGACCATGCACCGACAGTGGATATTCCCACGAAAAACCCTTGTCGATACGCAGCGGCTCGCCCTGCTCGTCGACGAACAAATCGTTCGGATCGGCGGGCCAACCCAGCGGCATGCCGCCCAGCGGTTCGTTCGGATGAATGCCTTGCGGGCCATTCGGCGTTTTTGCGCAGGGCGGAATCGGACGCGGGAAAGGGGCCTTGTGTCGAAATCCACCGGGGCGGTCGATGGTGCCGAGCAAGCTCATCAAAATCGACAGCGCGCGGATGGTATGAAAACCATTGGAGTGCGCGGCCAATCCACGCATCGCGTGAAACGCGACCGGGTTACCGGTGACGGCTTCGTGCTCCTTGCCCCACACATCGGTCCACGCAATCGGCAGCTCGATGGTTTCATCGCGTGCGATCACACCCATCTCATGCGCGAGCTTGCGAATGGTCGCGGCCGAAATGCCGGTGATGTCGGCGGCCCACTCCGGCGTGTAATCCTTCACGCGATCAGTCAACAACTGGAACGCAGGCTTGACTGCGGTGCCGTCATCGAGCGTGAAACTACCGAGTAAATACGGATCAGCGCCGTCGCTGTGTGTCGCCACCGCTTTGTTGGTGAAGCGGTCCCACCACAGTTGGTCCTGCGGATGAATCACGCCGGGCGGCGGCACGTCGGAAGTGCGGATAAACAGGCCGAATTCGTCGTGTTGTTCGTCCACATTCACCAGTTGCGCGGCGTTGCTGTAACGCACCAGAAAATCGCGGTCGTACAAACCGGTTTGAATAAGTTCGTTGATGATCGCGAGAATCAACGCGCCATCGGTGCCCGGTTTGATCGGCACCCACTCGTCGGCAATCGCCGAATAACCGGTGCGAATCGGATTCACCGAAATGAAGCGCCCGCCCGCGCGCTTGAATTTGGAAATGGCGATTTTCATCGGGTTGGAATGGTGATCCTCGGCGGTGCCGAACATCACGAACAAACGGGCGCGATCCAGATCCGGCCCGCCGAATTCCCAGAACGATCCGCCGATGGTGTAGATCATCCCGGCCGCCATGTTCACCGAACAAAAGCCGCCGTGCGCCGCGTAATTGGGCGTGCCGAATTGCTTGGCGAACAAGCCGGTGAGCGCCTGCATCTGATCGCGGCCGGTGAACAGCGCGAATTTTTTGGGATCGGTGGCGCGGATTTTTTTCAGCCGCTCTTCCATCAGGCTGAAGGCTTCATCCCACGAAATCTCTTCAAATTCATTCGCACCGCGCTCACTGCCCGACTTGCGCCGCAACGGTTTGGTCAGCCGCGCGGGCGAATATTGCTTCATGATTCCGGACGAACCTTTCGCGCACAGCACGCCCCGGTTGATCGGGTGATCCGGGTTGCCTTCGATATAACGCACTTTGCCGTCGCTCAAGGTCACGCGGATGCCGCAACGGCAGGCGCACATGTAGCAGGTGGTGTTCTTGGTTTCGACAACGGGCACAGGCGGAGAACTGTTATTCGACATGAGACCTTCCGGATGAAAACGAGCCTCAGTATAGAGTAGAGGCGCTATCGGCTTCTAATCAGCGCTCCTAGGTCCATCATAAATTACTAATATACTGAGGTGGCCGTTCGCCGTTTATGCAAAGGTACTTTCGTTACGCGTACACCGCGCCATGGTCGGATGCAACTACATTGTGATTTCAGAACGCGAAGCGCACAGCAAGCACCATGTGTTCTGCCCCGCATTTCGAGGCTGTCATTCGATAGGTGCCACTTATCGTCAAATTACCAGCTCGCAATCTCGTCGGAATATTTGCCGGACTCCTCGCACGGAAACGCCCTGCTTTGGCACCAAACAACCGAGCGCGCTTCGAAACTTTTAGCCCAATAGAGTGCAGGCGCGTCTGTTGTTGTCGATATAGTTTTATCCTGCTGTTTTCTTGATTTCCACGAGACTGCATCATGCATCTTTCCCCAAGCGGGGCCAACGCTCCCGGGAGCGCTCTCCTCGCCCTCTTTAGGGCACTGATCGCGTTAACACCGTTA
>JANMQQ010000177.1:0-17048 GCA_031370545.1 Gammaproteobacteria bacterium | reverse complement strand
CTCTCGGCCAACCAGAACCTGCTCTACGCGGGCTATCCCGATGAGCGCTTCAAACATTTTCGCAAGACCAACGGTTACGCCAATCAGCCGCTCGATGGCGTGTGGCTGCGCGCGCCGTATCTGCACAACGGCTCCGTGCCGACGCTGCGCGACCTGCTCGAGCCGGTCGCCAAACGGCCTAAAACGTTTTATCGCGGCAACGACGTTTATGACGCGCAGAACGTCGGCTTCGTCTCCACCGTTGCGCAGGAGAATGGTCGTGCATATTTTCTGTTTAATGTGCAGACCGTGGGCAACGCCAATATCGGGCACGAAGGTAAACGCTTCGGGACGGAATTGCCGCCTGCGGAAAAGGCGGCACTATTGGAATATCTGAAAGCGTTTTGAGGAGGCATGACATGACAAATATAAAAAGTATCCTGAAACTGCTGTTTTTTCTGGGACTCGTGCTGGCCGGAGTGGTGGGTTATACCGCCTGGTACAAATTTTTTCGGGTGGTGCCGCAACCGGAATTTGCCACTGCGGAAGAGCGGTTCAAATACGGATCATTGGGCGGCGAGGACAGCTCGGGAATTCCGTATTGGATCTTCATCGCGTTACCGCGCCTGTTCCCGGACTACTTGCCTGGACCAGGAGGCTACGCATCGTTGGGTATCGCCTGGGAAGAGGGGCATGACCTGCCGGTGGGGTTTTCGAAAAAGATTGTCGGCTTCGAACGCGTCACCAATAACTGCGCGGTGTGCCATGTCTCGAGTTATCGCGGTTCGGAGAACGAGTCGCCCACGTTCGTGGTCGCAGGTCCGGGTCACACCACCAACGTGCAAGGCTTTTTCCGCTTTTTAACGCAGTGCGCCAACGACCCGCGCTTCAACGCCGACAACCTGCTGAGCGAAATTGCAATGCTCTACGAATTGTCGTGGCTGGATCGCGCGCTGTACCGGTTCTTGATCATTCCGATTCTCAAGCAACGCATCATCGAGCAGGGCAATAACTTCGCGTGGATGAACAAGCCGGGCGTGCCGGACTGGTCGCGCGGGCGCGACGACCCGATGAATCTCACCAAATATTTTATGCTGCAATTGGCGGACGACAACACCTTTGGCCCGGCGGATATGCCGTCGATCTGGAATCTCAATAAATATCAAAAAGGCATGTCGCTGAACTGGGACGGAGCGACCACCGTGCCGCGCTCAGTGATTATTGATTCCGCGTTGGGTTTAGGCGCCAGCCCCAAGCCGCCGTTTCTCGAGCACGTGAAGTGGCTTGAAGAGTACCTGCGGCCGCTTGCCGCACCGAAATATCCGTTTGCGTTGAATACTGTGCTCGCGACCCAAGGCCGGTTGTTATTCGAGGCGCAATGCGGGCAATGCCATGATGGGCTGCGCACCGGCACTGCGGTGCCGCTTGCAGAAATCGGCACCGACCGCAGCCGCTTCGACACCTGGAATCGCGAGGCCGCGATTGCCGCGAATAAAAAAGTCAAGTCCATGGGCGTTGATCGTGACCCGATGGTCGAAGAAACCTTGACCGGCTACATCGCCGTGCACCTCGACGGCATCTGGCTACGCGCGCCGTACTTGCACAACGGTTCGGTGCCGACGTTGCGCGAATTGCTGGAGCCGCCCGAAAAACGCAGCAAGGTTTTTTATCGCGGCTTTGATCTGTACGATGCAGTCAACGTTGGCTTCGTCGTGCAAGGCGAAAATGCGCAACGCGTCGGCAGCAAAATCGACGTGGCCACGCGCGGCAACGGCAATCAGGGTCACGTGTACGGCACCACGCTTAAACCTGCGGAAAAGGACGCGTTGCTTGAATATTTGAAGACGCTGTAATGGGGCAATTCGTCCACGCAGTTTGCTTGACGGGGTAGGGTCGCCTCCGTAGAATGCGGCTTCCTTTGCTCGGGGCTATAGCTCAGCTGGGAGAGCGCCTGCATGGCATGCAGGAGGTCGCCGGTTCGATCCCGGCTAGCTCCACCAGAACAATGACAGAAACTGTCGACCGTTTTTGTCCCCATCGTCTAGAGGCCTAGGACATTGCCCTTTCACGGCAGTAACTGGGGTTCGAATCCCCATGGGGACGCCATCTAAAATTAAGGGGTTAGCTTAACGGCTAACCCTTTTTTGGTTTGGGATCATTAAATGTCAATACCGACCCACCTTGATGTGCATCCTATTGAGGCGAGAATTATTCTCCTGCCTTATCGCTCCTTTAAAAAACGGGATCAATGCCCCTTTTTTTGTTGACATCAAAATAAACGGTGTTACAGTCCCGTTTATTGGGGACTGGATATTGATCTCATGGAAGACACAAAAACACGTTTGGTCAAAGCCGTTACTCGAATGCTTATACCGCTCGCTCGGATTTTGCTGCGGTATGACATCTCGCACAGCGAATTCAGTGAGCTTGCAAAGCGCTCGTATGTCGATGCTGTTTATCGGTATTACTCAATTGCCAATCGTAAACAAACCTATTCGCGCGCATCGGTATTAACTGGGCTGAATCGCAAAGAAGTTGTAAGACTTACCAACCTCAGCGACGAAGAAATTTCTCCCCCACGTGGTCCTGTAAATCGCGCCGCTCAAGTGATTGGCGGATGGCTAAGTGATGCGGAATTTTCAGAACACGGTCAGCCCCGGCTGTTGCCGCTAAAGGGCGATGCCGGAAGTTTTGAAGCTTTGGTCGCCCGCTACAGCGGCGACTTGACGGCGCGTGCAATCCTAGATGAGTTGGTACGCGTCGGAGCTGTCAGCAAGGCCGGTAAAATAACTGTCAAGCTGAACTCCCTTGGGTACATTCCGGCAGCGAGTGACCCCGAAAAGATTGAGATCTTCACTACGCACGTTGCTGACTTGCTCAATACTATTTCGCACAACTTAACCAGCACTCCTGATGATGCTCGATTTCAACGGCAGGTCACGTATCAAGACGTGCCCAAAAGCATCATTGATGAATTTGAAAAATTCAGCCAAGAGAAAAATCTCGCACTATTGATTGAGTTCAATCAGTGGCTCGCAGACAGAACACAGAGCACAAATTCAGCGCCTGACGAACCCTGCGGTCGCGTCGGCGTGGGTATTTATTTTCTTAGGAACGACAATGGAGAGGAGAGTTAATCGTGGAAATCACAACGCTTAAAAAATGTGTTGGGCTGATGCTATTCGCAGCGCTTGCGACCAGTGGTTGCGGTGGAAGCGGTGGCATTGACGGAACCGGCGCGCTGCCTGACAGCATCGAAATCAGCGGAACTGCAGCGCTAGGACTGCCGCTGGCTAACGCAACGGTGACGGTCAAAGCTGCCAACGGTACCAAAAAATCCACGACCACGGATACCGATGGAAAATTCAAGGCAATAGTCACCGGTCTCCCCGCCCCCTATCTTCTTCGCGTTAACTTGCCGAACGGGAATATCCTGTACAGCGTTGCATCGGCTGGCGGGACCACCAACATTCACCCGTTTACAGACTTGATCGTGCGCAATTGGTTTAAGGGCAAAAATGTCGACATCAATGCGGAGTTTGCGAATGATCTTGCCGTTTCTCAACTTCCTACCGCAGATCAGGTGAATGCGATCAAATCGGCAATCCAGGAGCTGTTCGCATTGATCTTGTCGAAATATAACTTGCCTCCGGGCTTTGATTTATTTTCGACTGCGTTTGACGCAAACGGAGCTGGTTTTGACAATCTGCTGGATCATACCAACATCGTGATCATCAACAACACGATCACGATCAACGTCAATGACCCAATAACGAACATCGGCTCCAATATCATTTCGAACGTGGGACTTGACAATAACTTCACCCAAACCGATGCGATGCCACCCACGCAAGTCGCTGGGGTGCGCGTGGTGCCAGCCAGCGATAAGGAATTAATCGTGCTTTGGGATCCGGCCACCGACAATGTCGGTGTTGCCGGTTACCGTGTCTATCGGAGCGATTTGGCGAATCCTACGACCACGCCATTTCCGGTATTAAGCGATGCGGGGCTTAGTGCAAGCACGCCATATTGTTATCAAATCGAGGCCTTCGACGCAAAGAACAACATCGCGAATAAATCCACTTCCGTGTGCGGAACGACGCTCGCTGCAAGTGCGTCTGATACCACCGCTCCCATAGCCGCGCAAAATTTACAGGCGACAGCGCTCAATGCCAGCACGGTTGCTCTCGCGTGGAATGCATCAAGCAGCCCCGACACGGTCAGCTACGAGATCTATCGCGGTAATAAAGGGTTGGTAAATACCAAGATTGCCGTTGTCACGACCACGACCTTTACCAATATCAATCTGTTGAGCTCAACCGAATATTGTTACACAGTGTTTGCAGTCGATGCGGCACATAACAAATCGGATGTGAGCAACGAAGCCTGCGCAACTACGCTTGCGGCAGCAAATCCACAGCCGACAACCGGCACGGCGAGTGTTGAATTTGCCTCGAACATTTACGCGGTTGCGGAATCCGATGCGACGGTTCTCATTACCGTAAATCGCAGCGGTGATCCAAGCGCAGCGGCCAGCGTTGCATATCGTTTGCAGGATGGAACAGCAACCGCCGGAGCCGATTATGTATCAACCAGCGGCGTCTTATCGTGGAGCGCGAACGATGTGGCACCGAAATCGTTCCTGGTGCAAGTGAAGGGCGACACACTCACGGAAGGTAACGAGACGGTGCAATTGGCGTTGTCGAATCCTTCGGGGTTGAGTCTTGGCACCAATGCCATTGCAACTCTTACAATTGGTGATTCGGCGTGCAGCGCCAAATTATCCAGCGACATAGTGGTCGATACTACGATTTCAAATTCGTGCACACTCGTAACTACAGAAATATACATAAAAACAAACGCGACGTTGACAATTTTACCGGGTGTCACGTTGGTATTCCAGAATGACGCAGGCCTAAATGTCCAGCAAGACGGTGCCTTGGTGGCCATCGGCACGCAGGTCAAACCGATTCTATTTACAGGTCAGCAGCAAACACAGGGCTGGTGGAAGGGTATCCAATACACATTTTCAAATAACGTCAAGAACGAACTCGATCATGTGACAGTTGAGTTCGGAGGCGCGCCTGCTAATGGTACTGGCAACGTCGTAATGTATGGCACTACTGGGCTTCCGCAGCGATTAAAAATACGTAACTCCACGTTGAGCGACAGTTCCGGCTACGGCTTTCAGTTCAGTGATGGATCTAGTGTCGGTGCGTTTACGAACAATGTTGTAACCCGCAACGCAAAGGGGCCAGGTTTCCTGCCAGCAAATATTGTCGGGAGACTTGATGGAAATTCGAATTACAGAGGCAATACTCGCGACGAAGTCATCGTGGTCGACGGGTCTGATGTCACAGAGTCGCAAACGTGGCCGTCACTTAATGCGCCCTATGCGATGGGAACGGGAAGTCACAGCGTCAATGGGCTTCCAAACACCCCTTCTGCCGACCTTACGATTTCTGCCGGTGCAATATTGCGCTTCGGGGCCGGAGGCGGGTTCAATGTTGGCTCCAATGGTTCGCTCAAAGCTGTAGGTACAGCGAACAATATCGTCACATTTACCGGCCAACAACATACGCCTGGCTATTGGACAGGCATTCAATACACCTTCTCAAATAGTGTGTTCAATGACCTTGAGTATGTTCTCGTTGAAGATGGGGGCGGCGCAGGAGGAAATGGCAATGGTGATGTTGTCCTCTATGGCACAACCGGACTACCGCAACGTTTGAAACTCAGTCACAGCGTATTGCGTAATAGCAGTGGATACGGGTTTGATTTTTCACTTGGCGCAGTTGTAGACAGCTTCGCTAGCAATACCCTCACCGGAAATACTCTTGGTGCCGGTAAATTGCCGCCTGATGTTGTCCATGTGCTGGACACCGCAAGCTCATACACTGGTAACTTAAGAAACACGGTTGTAGTTGACGATGGCAATGTTGACTCCACGCAGACGTGGCCGACGATCAATGTGAGCTATTCGGTCGGCAATCTTGCAGTTGTGGACAATGTGCAATGGACAATAGCAGCGGGCGCCCAACTTGTATTTCGAGCGGGCGGCTATATCGATGTTAGTCAATTAGGAACATTGATTGCCAACGGTAGCGCAACCTCGCCTATCTTATTTACTGCAGCACAAGCATCGCCGGGGTATTGGAAAGGAATCCAATTCACGTTCTCAAACATGAATAACATTATGAACTACACAACAGTGGAATACGGAGGCCCGAAAATAAGTGGGGAGGGAAATGTCAGCTTGTACGGTACGGGAACGCTTGCGCCTAAGTTAACGCTTACCAATAGCACGCTGCGCTTTAGCTCAACCTACGGACTATGGTTGGACAAGCTTCCGCAAATCAACAGTGATGTAAGCACGTCAAACACATTCAGCGGCAATGTGTTGGGTGACATTTTCCAGAGTCCGTAATTTTAGAATACCCCCGGTTTTGCCGGGGGTTACGTCCACTCATACAGTCTGAGAAATCCGTGGTTTTAGGTCGGCGCAGCAATGCGCTACACTCCGTCGGCACTCGACGAGCGTTGTTCACGCCTAAATCCATCAGATGAAGTTTGGACTATGACAGATAAAGCAAACTCTCCGGCCCGTAGTATCTACGTCGGCATATTTCTCATCGCGCTTTCCACGTTGACATTACAAATTCTGCTGACGCGCATTTTTAATGTCACGATGATGTACCATTTTGCGTTCGTGGCAATTTCGATCACGATGTTCGGCATGACGGCGGGGGCCATCACTGTATTTCTACGCCCAGGTTTGTTTGACGGCCGTGTGCCGCAACGGTTGTCGCAATGTGCACTTATTACCGGCATTTCTGCGGTGATTGCTACCACAATTCACTGGTATCTACTCAAGCTGGATCCTCCGCTTGAGATGTCGATTCTGATGATTATTACGGTGTCGATGTTCATCGTACCGTTTCTGGCGAGCGGCATTTGCGTCACCCTGGTATTGACCCGTTACACCAACAAAATAGGTAGCCTGTACGCGGCAGATTTGGCCGGAGCAGCGTTGGGTTGCGTTGCTGTCATTGGGGTGATGGAAGTGGCCGGAGCGTTAGGTGGCGTCGTCGCGGTGGCGATCACGACCAGCGCGGCAGCCTACGCTTTTGCGACGGCAGGTGCCCATGCAAGACAACGCAACTACGCAGTGATGGTCGGCGCGGTAATGGCTGTCGCGTTGGTGGCGACGACGGTAAAAAATTTCGACGACGCAGTGGTTAAAGATCCCACCGGACGGGTCGGTGCGATCTATGAGAAGTGGACCGCGCTATCACGCATCTTCGTGCAAAAATATGACAATGTTCCGTTCGGTTGGGGATTCAGTCACCGCGCTCCGCTGAATCAATACCATCCCCAGCAGTTGCACTTGAGCATGGATGCCAATGCGGGCACGGTGTTGACACAATTCAACGGTGATCGCAAATCGGTCGACTATTTACGCTACGACGTAACCAACATCGCGCATTATGTGCGCCCAAACTCCGATGTGCTGGTGGTGGGTGTCGGCGGTGGTCGCGATGTACTGTCCGCCTTGGTGTTCGGCCAGAAATCGGTTCTGGGTATCGAAATGAACCGCGTGATTCTTGATGTGCTAACGCGACAGGTAGCAGATTTCACCGGGAATTTGCAGCGCGAACCCAACGTCAAACTGGTCAACGACGAAGCGCGCAGCTATATCGCTCGCCTCAAGGATCGTTTCGACATCATTCAAATTTCGCTGATTGATACCTGGGCCGCCACGGCTGCCGGTGCTTTTGTGTTTTCTGAAAATACGCTTTATACCCGCGAAGCGTGGACGACATTTCTGTCACGCCTGAACCCCACCGGCGTGTTGAGTGTGTCGCGCTGGTACTTTGAGCAGAACCCGGCCGAGACCTACCGTCTGACATCACTGGCCACCGAGACTTTAAAAGGCATGGGCGTGAGCGACCCACGCCGCCACATTGTGGCAATGCGTTCATTGACGAGCTTCGACCCCTCGCTCGGGCTGCGTCCTGATGGTGTGGTCACGATGTTGGTGAGTCCTACACCGTTCACCGACGAAGACATCGTGTGGATTCGCAAACTGAAATCATCGTTGGGATTTGAAATTGTCCTGATGCCGGAATACGCCAAAGACAACACGCTCAGCACCATCGCTGACGGTCGCGCGGATGCGGATTTTTATCGTTCTTTGCCAGTGAATGTCGTTGCGCCCACCGATGACAATCCGTTCTTCTTTAACATGCTCAGGCTCAACGACATCCTGGACAGTAACCGCTGGGAGCTGGGAAATAATAGCTTCAATATGAAAGCCGTAACGCTGCTGGGCACGGTATTTTTTATCGCGCTCTTTATGACCTTGCTGTGTATCGCGATTCCTTGGGTCACGTTAGCGGATAAATCCATCCTGCGGCGGAACTCCACGCATCTGGTATTTTTTGCCGCGATTGGTTTGGGTTTCTTGATGATCGAAATCGCGCAGATGCAGCGTCTGATGGTATTTCTCGGACATCCGCTGTACGGCCTTTCGGTAATTTTATTCGCGCTGCTGTTAGGCGGCGGGGCCGGCAGCTATCTGAGCCATGTCATTGCGGCCAAGACCGGCCAGGCGAAAACAGTCTATTTATTCCTTGCCATCCTCGCCGTCGTGTCGCTGATCGGGGTGTTGACCTATCCGATGATCCAGGAATTTCGTGGTGCCGCCACCCCGGTACGAATCAGCATAGCCTTGGCACTTATACTTCCGTTAGGTTTGGTGATGGGCATGGCATTCCCGCTCGGCATGACGGTGGCGAACGCCACCACACCGGCACTCACGCCGTGGCTGTGGGGAATGAACGGCGCGATGTCAGTGCTCGCTTCCGTGGGCGCGGTATTGATTTCGTTAGCCAGCGGCATCGCCACCACCTACTGGGTGGGAGCAACCTGTTACGTTGTGGCGGCGCTGGCGTATTACCTCATGCTACAAAAGCGACAGGCCGCAGGTGTACTTGCAGCCGCACCGGCCTAACCAGTCCATTCACGTGCAGGGCAGCCGCGCAACGTATGGACTCGAAGTGACAATGACTGACCCCCTTCAACACCTGAACCAGCAGTGCGATTGCCACACGCTGGATGAAGTCGCCTTGCAGCGTGCATTGAGCGAGCGCTCGTTGGGCGATTTACGCGGCAGCCATCCGCATCTTTTTTCCGCAGTGCCAGTGTTTGTCGGCAAGCTTGACATTTCGCGCATGCAAGCCACTGTCAGCGCGATTGAGCGGGTGGTGGGCCTGCCCGCGTTTATGCGGCAGACGCTGGCAGGCGGGTCAGAAATCGCGCAGGTTGATCCGGGTAACAGCGGTGTATTTTTTGGCTACGATTTTCATCTCACGCCGCACGGCCCGCAGCTCATCGAAGCAAATACCAACGCGGGCGGGGCGATGCTCAACGCGTTGCTGGCACAGGCGCAACAGCCGTGTGACACGCGCATGCAAGGCATGGCGTTGGGGCCATTAGCTCCAGAGGCGCTTGAGGCGGCGTTTGTTGACAGTTTATTTCAAGAGTGGCGCAGCGTGCGCGGTGACGTGCCGCTGCGTAGTATCGCCATTGTCGACGAGACTCCCGCACAGCAATATCTCTATCCGGAATTTGTCTTGTTTCGCGACGCGTTGCAGCGCCGAGGTGTGGTCGCACTGATCGCCGACCCGCGTGAGTTAAATTATCGCGATACTGCATTGTATTGCGGCAACGAGCGCGTCGACCTGGTGTACAACCGCCTGACCGATTTTGGATTGACCAGCGAAGTGTCTGTCAGCCTGCGCGCCGCATATCGCGATGGCGCCGTGGTACTCACGCCGCATCCGCACGCGCATGCGCTGTACGCTGACAAGCGTAATTTATGCGTGTGGAGTGATGCCGCCGCGTTGCGCACCTTGGGTGTGGACGAGGCCACGCTGCAAACGCTGACCACGTCGATTCCACGCACCGTGCTCGTGACTGCCCAGAATGCCGCAACCTTATGGAGCGAACGTCGCCGCTGGTTTTTCAAGCCCGCAGCGGGCTACGGCGGCAAGGCAGCGTATCGCGGTGACAAGCTCACCAAACGCGTATGGGACGAGATTTGCGCCGGGAATTACATCGCGCAGCACACCGTGCCGCCGAGTGAACGCTGCGTACGAGTCGATGGACTTGACAATTTAATGAAAGTTGATATCCGCAACTATGTCTATCGCGGCGCCGTGCAGTGGGTGGCGGCGCGTTTGTATCAGGGCCAGACCACCAATTTTCGAACTCCTGGCGGTGGATTTGCAGCGGTGTATTCACAGCGATGAGTTTGCAGTCAACTTTACTCAGATCAAGCTGTGGCGCTTTAGTTCTTGTTTGAGATACGCGTAATAAATCGGCGCACTGATCACACCTGCCATTCCAAAAATCGCTTCCATGGTAATCATCGCGATGAGCAATTCCCATGCGGCCGCGTGAATGCGCGAGCCGATGATGCGCGCGTTGAGAAAATATTCCGCTTTGTGTATCACGATCAAAAACACCAACGATGCGGCGGCAACGCCCACGGAATAACCGAAGCTGACCAGCACAATTGCTGCGTTCGATATGAGATTGCCGACGACGGGAATCAATCCGGCGATGAAGGTGATGGCCACCAGAGTTTTCGCCAGCGGCAGATTTACGCCCACCGCAGGCAACACGATCAGCAAGTAAATTGCAGTGAATGTGGTGTTAATCGCTGAGATTTTGGCTTGTGCAAACATCGTCATGCGGAATGACGTTCCCAATAGCTCAGCGCGCTGGCCAAGCGCTTGGATGAACGGCGTGCGATCACGTTCCGATAATGTTTCGCGTAGTGCGATGATGCCGCCGATGATCATTCCAATAAAAATATAGGCCAACGCGCGCAACGTATTTATGCCGAGACTTTTTAATTCCTCGGCATGCGTTCGCAACCAGGTGACTACGGTTAACCGCAACGTGTCGGCATCCGGCGGTAACGAGTTTTGGATAAACGGAGGAAGGGCGTTCTTTGACTGGTCGATGATGACCGCCAACTGTTCCATGAGGTGTGACACATCGCCATTGTCGGAGCGCAGAAACGCGATCAACCCAAACACGGCAAGTGAAACCACCATGATGACCACCGCCGTCAGCAACCCGATGGACACGACGGCGGCGCGCTTTCCAGCCAGCCGCTCAAGGCGCAACGTGGGCACCAGGATATGCACCAGCTCATACACCACCAAGCCACTGATTAACGCCGGAAGCAGATGCAAGACCAAAACCCCGATCAAAAACGCCGCCATAAGAATCCAGGCGCTGATATCGAACCGGGTAACTGAAACGTTATTGGTAATGCTAATTGTCATGCCAAGTCCCCTTGATTAAATTTTTACGACGGCAAAAAGCATAACGGCTCACAACCGAAACGTACATCGAGAATGACTCTGGTGACCGTTAATATTCAGCGAGATATTGAACAGTAAGGAACTGTTGTGGGGAAACGCATCCCTGATAGCGGGGCAAGACTGTGAAGTCTATTAACTCGACTATCAACACTAAAAGGGCAGTTTTTAACGGCACCACGACGTGTAGGCGGTCTGTCATGCGCGCGTCATATCCTTTACTTACACTCCACTTCGTTTTTTCGGCGGCGCGATTCGTGCGCGGCATGAACGCAGAGGATGAAACATGGCGATCAAAATTCTACGCCGGGGCAGCGTGCCGGGTTGTGTTGTGCGATGTCTGCGTGGTTGCATGGTGTTCGCGTTGCTTGGGTTGCCTTTGGTTACGCACGCAGCGATTGTCAATTATCAATCAACGTTCGAAAAAGGCTGTAAATACCCTGAAATCTGCAACAGTAAAGCGGCGCACATGGCCGTGTGGTCGGCCAATGGCGCTGATCTGTATGTGCCGCAAGCCGGGGATAGATCAATCTCGCATTACGTCTGGGTTTCGGATGATAAGCAGGAAAAAATATTTGCTCCCGCAACCGACGCGCTTGTGTATTTCGAAGGGGCGAAGATCGGCGGAAAAGCCATCACCGGATTGAATAGTCCCTGGCAGCTCATACTGAGCTCCGACAGGGATCAGCGCCACCTGTATGTAATTTCCCGCGACACCGGCACCGATTCTACAGACTTGAATACGCTAGCTTTGTTTGATCGCAACCCGGCGAATGGGGCACTGACGTTTAATACGGCCTACGCAAACAACATCGGAGGGATAACGGGAATCGCCGCGCCTACGGCGATGAGCATGTCCGCAGATGGCCGCAATCTCAACATCGTGAGCGAAACAGAACAAACCTTGTCTGTGTTTCGCGTTGACGCAGTCACGGGCCAACTCGCGTTCGTACAAAGTTTCAAACACGGCACCAATCCCGACGGTTTGGCCGCACCATCGGCGGTGCATACAACGTTGGATGGCAGCTTTGTTTACGTAACGGATGGAGCTGCCAATCTGGTTGCGATTTACGCGCGTGATTCCATAACCGGCGTGCTTACAATTAAGTCCACTGTTGCGCTCGACGGCTCACCCAATAATATGATCGCGAGCCGTGATGGGGCATTTCTTTACATTTCGTTGGTAGACAAGAACAGCATCGCAACTCTGTTGCGTGACATCACCACCGGCGCATTGAGCCTCGTTACCACGCTATCCAATAACACCAATGCTCTAACCGCGCTGGTGAATCCTTACTCGCTCACGCTGTCGCCCGACGACAGTAAGCTCATCGTCGGCACGCTCGGAAACAACTCGCTTGTAGTACTTCGCCGTCAGCTCATTACGGGTGTGCTCACACTGATCGAAGAACACGTTGGGCCCGAACTCAATGGAGTATTCGGCAACGTGTTCACACCGCAAGGCGGAAACTTGATGACCGTGGGTGCTGAGCCGGGGATCGGACTCTACGCGATCACGACCAATGATCTGCGTGTGACGGTAACGCCACCGGCGACACTTCCCGCGCAGGGCCAGACTGCGACCTACCAATACGAGATAAAAGAAGTGTCGGGAATCGGGGCAACCAAGCTGGCGCTCTCCGCGCGTATTCCAGACGGTCTTGACATCATTCCAGCGACGCCGAGCCAAGGCGCATGCGCGCAAGCCAGCCAGATGTTGAGCTGCGAGTTCGGTGTCATCAATGCGAATGGCAGCATCGTCCTCAAGCTGGCGCTCACACCACAACAAGCTGCGCCCATGCGCTTCGAGGTGAGTGTGTTCGCGGAACAGAATGATATACAACCGGGCAACAACACGGTTCGTGTGTCACTTCCGTACGTCGCACCGGTCGCACAGGACGACGAGGTCATCTTCGTGGTTGATCCAAATAACGCTGGCTTGTCGCAAGAGATCGACGTGCTGGCGAATGACTCAGGTGCCACGAGCGGTGCATTGCTGACGATCGTGTCGTTTGACGCAGCGTCGGCCCATGGTGCTGTGATCGAGAAGGTGAATGAAAAATTAATCTACCATTCAAAAACTAACTACACGGGTATCGACACATTTAAATACACTATGCAGGACGGCGCAGGAAACAAAGCCGCGCCCGCGACCGTCACCGTGTATGTCGACACACCGCCGGTGGCTGTGGATGATCACGTCTCCGTGGCGGTCGGAGACAGCATCACGATTTTGGTGCTCGCCAACGACACCGAGACGGAAAAGGCGGGCGCGCCACCGCAACGGTTTTTGTTAATGTCACGACTGGCGCTGTAGCTCCACTGCAACCCGTGCCGGATATTGCCATTGTGGAAAATTAAGCATAAAAACGCTGGTGCGCTCGATATATTCGCGCTGCTTTCACTCCTGCTCACCCTCGCTCCGCGCGTTCTGCGCCGCAGAAAACAAACTCCAACACAGACGTAATACATTCGTATTCCCCGCAACAAATACATCACAAAACTTTCATGGGAACTTCAATTCACTGTCATGTTCGGCCCGTAGAGTTCCCCTCGAACGCAAAGTAGAAAAAAACTAGCGCCGGTCATGGGGTCGGCAGATCGCACGGAAGGGCCACACCCGCTGAGAGGCGGGGCCGGAAAGCCACGGGTCTTGAAGTCAGGCAGGCGAGACAGCCGGGTTACCACCGTCACCACGTCGGCACGCGCCCTAATTCATGGCGTGTGTGATGTGGGGAATCGTTGTAACACCGGTGCCGTGTACGGAAACCATTTTGTTCCACACACGCACTGAAAATTTGAAAGAGCTCTCTCGCAATTTTAATCAACGACTCAAGGAGTTTACAGATATGGGTATGAACAAATTTAAACTGAAAGCCGTAGTCGCGGCAATTGCGCTCGG
Source organism: Gammaproteobacteria bacterium (assembly GCA_031370545.1). GTDB lineage: Bacteria > Pseudomonadota > Gammaproteobacteria > SG8-11 > SG8-11 > UBA6921. The sequence continues at coordinate 2,771 of JANMQQ010000177.1, read as the reverse complement.
TGCAGCCGCGCAAGCGAACGCGAACCTGCTCGATGGTGCTTCGGGTAACGGCGAGCTGTTCTTGTCAGTTTGGGATTCAGTCGCGAAGGTGGGCTATGTCAAGGACACCGGCATCCTGATGAGTGCTTACAGCACAAGCGTCGGTGCATTTAACTTTAATCTCAATACCGATGCGAATTGGACCGCCTTCTTGGCGGCGTCAACCGCTACCAACACCGTGTGGAACATCGGTGCGCTGGATTCCACTGGTGGCGCGAATGCAAATGGTATGCATTATCTGGCGACCTCGACCAATACGTTGGCGCAAGTTAAGACTCAGAATAATTCGGGCACAACAGCTATGGCTGGCACCAACAATTACGTCTCCGCGCTGAATGGATTGGCTGGAATGTCGGCAGTCGCCAATGGATCAGTCTTTGTCACCCCGGGCGATGGAAACTCCTATCCGGGGGTCGACGGAGGCTATTGGAATAACAATTTTGGTACCAAGGCGCAGGGTTGGACCACGACAGCGGCCCTCGGCGAGGTGATGAGCATGTACCTATTGACTCCGTCGAGCACCAACGGCGTGGCCAAGGCGAATGTGACGCAATGCGGTTACGCCGATGTAAATGCTATTTTCCATGCCTGTTCATTCACGCTGGCGGCTAACGGCACGATGACAGGTGCAGCTACTTCAGGTGAAGTTCTTGCCACCCCCATCCCGGCCGCGTTGTGGCTGTTGGGTTCGGCAATGGTGGGCTTGGTCGGCGTCGCGCGCCGCAAGGTCGCCTAAGTTTTTCACTGTTAGTTTAGTGCGTATTACCCCGCCGTGGGATGTGTCCTGCGGTGGGTCAATTTGCAAACCGATTGTTTAATTCTACGGAGAGCTATATGAAACTGAAACAAATCGTAATAACCACCGGCCTCGCCCTAGTTACTGGTCAAGCTTTGGCAGCGGTAACTTTCCCTTTAGCTCTAGACATACCAGAAATATATGCGTCCGGTTCGTCGGCGCAGCAGACCAGCCTCGGCAAGATCGTCGAAGCGATGTGTCAAACACCTACCGTCAATGTTTTTTACGACAACGGCGCTACCCCTGGCAATAACCACCGAGCGTATTACTGCACCACTAAGACCACCTTGACCCCAGCCAGCATTGCAGGCAAAAAGGTGTTGTTTAACAATCGAGCCTCGGGTGGTTCTGCGTATGGCGTAAACCCGGTGGCTGATGGGTTATTGATCGCGAAAATGACTGTTGACAGCACCTGTGCCGCCACCGGCAATGTTTACCCTGTGGTGCCGCAGTACACCTGTGCCAACACAGTTAATGCGATTCCCGATGCCGGCGTGTCCGATGTTGAACCTAACATTTTTGTACCTATTAATCTGCCGCCAGCTTTTCCGAATAAACCTACATACCCGCAAACTATTGCCGCTGCCACATATAGTGAAGCTGCGGTGGGATACGGCATTGCCTTAACCGATAGCGTGCTTAATGCGCCAGCATCGCAACTGAACCTGACACGTTCGCAAGTCACGTCAATGCTCACTGGCTCTTATCAGACTTGGGACAGCATCAATGCGTCTTTGGCCGGTAAGCCAGTCATCATCTGCCGTCGCGCGCCGGGTTCCGGTTCGCAAGCGGCAATGAACGCTTACTTCAATGGTGTCCCCTGTTTGCTTGGTAGTGCTATTCAGCCGTTCGATCACACCGCCAACACCGTGACCAATGGTTCAGCTTACACCGTGATTGAAAACGGTACCACGGGTGGGGTGATTTCATGCATGAACGCCGCGAACAACGGTGGCCCTGTGACCGTGACCGAGCCTAATCCCGTAGTTGGTCAACCACCGGTGTCGGTGACATACACCTTGCCAGCGGGTTCTGCGGCTATCGGCATCATCGGGTTGGAAAAAACTCGCGGCGCCGCAGATAAGTGGAATTTCGCGAAACTCGACGGTATAGATGCAAACATGGTGAATGCAGCGAACGGCAGTTATGACTTCTATGTTGAGCAGACTATTCAATGGCGTACCGTTGCTGTCCCTGGTGTCCCTGCCGCGACTGCTCTTGCAGGAGCGAAGCTGGCTTTTATGAGCAAGTTTAAAGACTTGGCGGGCGATCCGACTGTCTTGGCTGGTATTCCGGGCGTTGCTGCGTTGCCGACCAATGGTTGGGATCCAAGCTTGTATCCAGCTGGTTCAGTCATGAAGGGCTCGCGTTTGACCAATACCTGCTCACCGAGTCAGTTGTACTTCTAAGTTCAGCATTGTCGTAATGAATCGCGGAACGCGATTGCACGACCGACGCGATGTCGGGTAGTAAAAAAGTTGGAGGCCCCCTTGCGGGGCCTCTTTTTTTCAAAATTCACAGCGGTCGCGTGCCATGCACGCGGTGAATTCAGTTCAAAACTCTCGTCAATTCACATTGGAGAACTTTATGAAACTGAATCAAATCGTAATTACCACCGGTCTCGCACTGGCTACGAGTCAAGCCTTGGCGGTAATTCCCCCCGCAGGGACATTGGAGATTTTCGTGTCCGGTTCATCAGTCCAGCAAGCTAGCTTCGTTAAGATCATCATGGGCATGTGCCAGGGTGCCATAAGCGTGTTCTACGACGGAGGCGCACCATTTGGCAACAAGCATCGAGCCTATTACTGCCCTCAGAGTTCAGTAATCGACATGCCACCAGTGTTGTTTAACAAAAGCGCCGAAAACAGCCCGTACTACGGCGCAATTGGCGTAAATCCGGTAGCCGATCTGCTGAGGATCGAGCACATGGTCGTCA
>JANMQQ010000120.1:0-16981 GCA_031370545.1 Gammaproteobacteria bacterium | reverse complement strand
GGTGAACACGAAAATACCTTCGGACGTAGCCGGATTGGCGTCTGGAGTGGGATCCTGCATCCAGAACCCGATAGTCGAAACCACGGTGACGACACCTGGCACGTTGGCGACGTGCTGGCCGTTGAACGGCGAGAGGTGGGCCGCGCCCTGAATGTCGTGAATGCGCGTCGCCGCAACCGGCGGTGCGACGGTGACCGCGATGCTGCAGTTCGCGGTTTGCGGCGTGCTGTCGTTATTGCTGAAGCTGATCGTCACGTTGTAGTTACCACTGAGCGCCGAGTTAGCTACCTCGAGCTGCGCCGTCAGCGTGCTGCCCGCAGCGGTGTTGATCAAGGTGATGCCCGCGACCGGTGCACTTGTAATGGACGCGGTGCTCACATAGCCATCCGCATCGCTGGCGCTGACATTTGCGCTGGCTGCGGCGCCGGTTACCACGGCGAAATTGGCGGGGCAGCTCGCGATGACCGGTTGATTAACCGGGCCGCCGCATGGATTCAGTGGTGATGCGCTATTGCGCGGATTGGGCGTGCCGTTGCTGAAGTCGGCAAAATTATTGTCGGTGTCGGTGCAGCCAGCGTTCGCGCGCAGCGCCGCCGTGGTATTGGTCAGATTGGGACTCGTAGGCGTAGTTTCCGCGCAGGTTGTTGCAGTTCCAAAGCCAACAATATCGAGTACATCCGCGCCCGCGGGGCAACCCGTCCCGCTCGCGAAAGCAGTATTCGTCGTGCGCAACACTACTTTGCCCGCAGTAGCAGCCATCGCGATATTGCCAGTCGCATCCGGCGTAGGCAGTGACATCGTTCCGCCCGCGCCCTGAGCTTCCTGCACCAGCAAGTACTGGCCGGGATTCAGCGTGATGTTGGGCAGATCGGTTTTCTGCCAGGTGGTGCCACCAGTTGCAGCGTATTGCACCGACCAGCCGGTGAGGGCTACCGGGCTGGCGCTGCGATTGAACAGTTCGATGAAATCGTTTTTGTACGTCGCACCCATGTTGCCACCGCCACCGTAGACCTGGCTGATGACGACGTTGCCGGCCGCTTGTGCGCCCGGCGAACCAAACCCAAACGCGGCGACGAAAAATGTGGTGAGCAATTGAAATGTAAACGTGCGGTACGTGTGCGACGCACGCGTGCAAGGCAAGAGGCAGTTCATTCGTGTTCTCCAAAAATTGATTGTTGGACGACACCACGGAACGCACCGCTTAGCGCTCCACTGTGCGTGAACAATTTCACGCTCATGCTCCAAACCTAGACGGTGTTTGTTACGGTGGGGTGAATTTTTCGTTGCAGTTACATAACACGCAGGCTGTGTACGCGTGTCGTTAATATGCAGAGCCGCGTCACAGACGCGGGTCTGCAATACACACCCGAATCGATCAATGTGGCAGATTTTGACTTTTTCTTGAGACCTTGGCCACACCGCAAAATTGTTTTTCCTGCTCTGCCTCTAGGTTTTGTAAATTTCTTCACGCCGAAGGTTAATCGCCATGACGCAAAACCGTCATCAATCTTACATCGCAGTGAAATGAAACGGCTCTAAAGTCAGGATGCTTTTCACTTGTTACCCAATGGCACACGCCACCCTCATCACTCAGACCGTAGGAAGAACTGAAATGAAAAAAACCATACTGTCGCTAGCAATAGCGAGCACATTTTCTGGTAGCGCATTCGCAATGGACTTTGGTCAGAAAGTTGAAGCACTTGCAAAAGCGCAGTCGTATAGCCTGTTTGGCGTCATTACTCCGCTGGGCGCGTCGTCCACCACCAGCGTATCCGCTGCAACGGCAAACACTGATCCGAAAAGCCTGATCACAGTGGCGCCAGGTTTGAATGTTAAAGTTGTCAGCGCCGACGCGAGCCTGGGCGCCAATATTGACATGATTGCGTTATGGCCGAACGACACTGCTCCAACACATTTGATCGCGTGCAACGAGCAAGGTGGTGTCAACGTGGGCGTGCAGCGTATCGAAATCGCAACCGGCACGGTGCAGAACATTATCAGTTCCGGTCTGACCAGCTGTGATCCGGCGCATCGCACTCCTTGGGGAACTGTGGTGATTGGTGAAGAGAACGGTGCCAATGGCCGCATTTTTGAAATCCTGGATCCGTTGACCACTACTGGCGTAACCGTCAGCGGAGCGGGCGCAACCACTACCACATCCGATCCAGCGCATGTTGCGTATCGCCCGGCGATGGGTCAGCTGTCTTTTGAAGGCGTCGGGGTCTATCCAAATGGCGTGACCTATTACGGCGATGAGAATCGTCCTGGCAGCGGCAACCCCGGCGGCGCATATTTCAAATTTGTTCCGGCCACCTTGTGGATGGGTGGGGCAGCAATTACTGACCTGAACAACTCGCCCCTGGTTGCCGGTACGATTTACGGTATGCGCGTCGGCAAGCGCAGCGTCAGTACTGACTATGGTCAAGGCAATGAGTTTGGCCGTGGCACGTGGATTCCCGTGACCGGTGCAGCGCCGCTCAATCTGCGTAGCGCAGGGGCTACATTGAAATTGACCAGCTACTATCGTCCGGAAGATTTAGCGATTGATGAAAAGGCGTTGGCGCTGGGCAATGTGCGTTTCTGCGGTAACAACACCGGCGACGATACGCCAGGTGGTGACAATCACTTTGGTGAAACCATGTGCATTACCGACGGGACACTGGCGCAAGCGGCGAACACGCTAACGTTGTCCACTCCAGAATATCAACCGCTGGTCATCGGCAATGTTGATTTCGCGATGATGGACAACATTGCCTATCAACCAGGCAAGGGCAACTGGCTCATTCACGAAGATGGCGAAGGCCCGGTGGCTTCCCCGCCACGCAATAACGATATCTGGTCGTGCCTGGATGACGGCGCCGACAAGGACAATCTCGCCGACGCGTGCGTAAAAGTCATGACCCTGAATGATCTGACCGCAGAATCCACCGGCGGCGTGTTTGATGCCACCGGAACGCGATATTTTCTGAGCGTTCAGCACAACATCACAGGCCATGGCGTGATTCTCGAAATCAATGGTTGGTAAGTGACGCGTTAAAGCGTTGGTAATTTCGAAAGAAAATGCGCCCGTTTGACGGGCGCATTTTTCCGTATCACACACATCAACCCGGAGAAAGTTTATGTTCCATAGAAATGTAACCACGGCTGGCGTGCTGGCGCTTGTCGTTAGTTCTGCGCTGTCACTGAACAGTGCTCACGCGGCTTCCGTGTCGGCAACTGCTTCCATCACCGATATCAGTGGCTCTTTATTGAGCTTTTCCAATCATCAGTACCTCAGCGATGCGTCAACACCGTTCCAAAACGGTTTTGACGCCAGCAGTGTGTTGCAGAATTATTCGTTCAACACCACGGCACAGAACGGTGATACCTCATTTGCGTCGATTGATAATAGCTTTGCTCCGCTGCCGCAAACTTCTGCAGGTGCTGCACATAACGGCAAGGGTGCTGCCACGGTGTTGTGGACGTTTGACTGGATTGCAACCGGTGCCGGGACCGCACTGCTGAATCTTGAATACCTTTATTCCGCCACCATTGCCAATTACTCAGCGGGTGAAAAAGCCATGGCCTCGTCGCTGATTACCGTCGGTCTTGACGGAACGCAAAACCAACAGGAGTCACTGCACTATTTCAACAATGGGGACGGTAATACCTCGGGCTTTGCCAATTTGCTGTTGAACTTCAATGTCAACACCGGCGACAAAGGCACATTCACTGTTTCAACTGCGAGCAATGCGTTTGCCGAAATGTCACCGGTGCCGGTGCCCGCGGCGGTGTGGTTACTTGGGAGCGCGGTTGCTGGGATGATGGGATTTAGCCGTCGCAAGGCCTGAACTAAATTTAAGGAGTGTGGACCACCGAAACCCGGCTTAAGTGCCGGGTTTCGGCATTTACGGGCCAGGTTGATGAGCGAGGCTCAGTCCCATCGATATTTTGATTGCTTGCGGCTCTTGGCGGCGGAGAATCACCTCTACCGTTGAGACTCGGTGAGTTCCATGAGCACGGTGCTGGCGTGTGCGGCAATCGCGCTGTCCGTGTCTGCGGCGGCATTGCGGAAAAGCGTGCTAATGAACCCCTCTGAGTCACCCATCCTGGCTGCAATCTGCCTGAGTGAATCAATACTCGCCATACGAATTTCAGCAACCGGGTCTTGCAATGTAAAGCTAAGCGCGTCAACCGCATCGACACCGGTGGTTGCCCCAAGTTGTTGAATCTCGTAGACACGCTGCCGTATGTCCAAAGCATCAGTTACGTCGCGACCCACCGACGCCTGCTCCTGACGTCCTGCGAAGGCGATTTCGTTATTCGATGTTGCGCGTTGGTTAATGGGTTGCTGTTCGACGACTTCAGATGCAGGCCGCGGCGGCTGCACTGCGGCCGTACTTGTGAATGGCGCGGAGGACGTTGTCGCCGGTGGCAATGGTGGAAGTGGGGGAGAAGTGCCTTGTAGAACGACTGTTGCGCCAAACACTACGCCGCCTATGAGGACAACGAGCAGCCACTTATAAGACCGTACTTTTGCCATGAACTCGGTAACTTAAAATGTTAATCCCCGAAGCCTACTCAAGTTGTATGACCATGGTGTGACCCATATGTATACAGACATTAACGTTGCAAACTTCGTCAGCGAGCTGTTTGACGGAAAGTAATTGAGGATAAGGCACGCATTAATACCCGTTTGCTGCTGGCACGCAATCACCTATTAGCATTTTTAAAAAAAATTAAAAGTCGAGATACGGACCATCTGATCCGGTTATTTCTCTATTCCGCAGTCATATCCTGATTTCCCTGTGCCTGTAATTCTCAGATTCTTTTCTGAGATGAAATTCGCGCAACGCTGACACGATTTATTCATCGAATTAACACGCATCTGTCATACAACCTTCACTCAATTGTCATTGATCGGTGGCACATTGTCGTTCGAGTTTGAAGTCGAACTTACTTACTGACCGAATGCAAACCGAGGGAATTAATACGATGGAACTTCGAAAACAAAACGTATCGCTACGCATGAATACCGCTGACCTGCGCAAGATCAAGATGATTGCTTCACGTTTGTATGCGCGGGACTCGGATGTATTTCGTTTTGCTATTAAGACGGCGCTCGCGCGTTTGGCGCCGTTGCACGAGCTGAACGCGAAAGGCGTGGAGCTGTTGCCGCTGTTTACGGAATTCGGACCAGAAATCACCAACTATTTCGAGCTGGATACCGAACGCCTGGAAACGATTGTCAACAGTGGTTTGAGTGACACGGTGAGGCGGGTGGAGCGCAGCGATCTTGAACTGTTGGCGCTCGCGGGCCAGGAGGAGCATTACGCCATGATCAAGCTGCGTGAGCTGGTGCGACGGCCGGTGAACGATGCTAACGGCGTTGCCTCGATGCTGCGTGAATACCTGTTTGAAAAATACATCGCGGCGACACCGGCGCGACCTTGAGTGAGTACGGCGGCTAGGTCAGTCGGCCACCGCCGCGAAAATTTGCAATCCCAACATAACCTTGACATGGAGACTCACAATGAACATCACAATGAATAGTTTTTCACGAAACGTCGCCGCCGCCGCTTTGCTGGCCACGGCCTGCCTAACCAGCGCACAGGCCGCGATCATCGTGTACGAAGATGTGGATTTCATCAAAGGCACGGATACGCGTAGCGAGTCTTTTACAATCAAGCAAGCAGGCTCGTACCAAGTCACGCTCAGCGACTTTCGATTCCCGAAAAGTTTCACCGAACTTGATCTTCTAATCGGAACTGCGGCATCGAAAGAGTTCCACGGTGACGAAGTGGGAAGTATTAAGGGGCCAGGAATTTTCACTTTCAACGCAATCGCCGGCACCTACTGGGCAAACGTCCTTGGCATTACCGACAAGCCACTTGACATTGGCCTGTACGGTATTCGCATCGAACAAATGAACAGTGTGTCTGCCGTCCCGCTACCCACGTCGATCTTGATGTTGGGTTCTGCGCTTGTGGCTTTTGTTGGTTTTGGGCGCGGTGGTTTGGTGTCACGATTTCGTAGTGAAACCCACGACAAACCAGCCGAGCTATTCGCGGTGTAATGAGGGCGTCACCATTCAAAACGTAAAATAATATTTGCGTGGCAAAAACGATGAGTGACTTACACGTTGCCATAAAAGCGTCACAGAAATTCTGTATCGTAACGAAACTGAAATGTGGCGCCTTTATGGCGAATTAACGAAACTACTAGAGAGTCGCGGTTTGAATAAACACTGGATGTGGATGGGATGCGCAGCATTGTTATTGAGCAGCGCCGTGATTGCGGAAGAGGTCTTTCCGCGCGGTGCATATCGCGTGCAGCCCGGCGACGTGTTGCAGGTGTCCGTATGGCGCGAGCCCGACATGCAGTTGGAAACTGTGGTGCGCCCCGACGGCGGTATCTCGGTGCCGCTGGTGGGTGAGGTGAGTGTTCAGGGCAAAACTGTCGATGAACTGCGAACCGAATTGACGAAGCGCCTCGCACGCTTCATGCCCGACATGACGGTAAACGTGGCGCTGAAGCAGTTGCTGGGCAACAAGGTTTATGTGATCGGCAAGGTGAACCGGCCGGGCGAGCTCGTGCTTAACCGCGACATCGATGTGATGCAGGCACTGAGCATGGCGGCGGGCACGGCCAAATTCGCGGACCTGAAAGACATCAAGATTCTGCGCCGTAATCATACTGAGCAGCAGGTGTTCAACTTTGACTACCGGGAAGTTGAGGCGGGCGAGAATCTGGATCAAAACATCGTGCTGCACAGCGGCGACATCGTTGTGGTGCCGTGATTGGGTGGCGCCTGTGCGCGGTGTTGTCATTAATGTGTGGCGCGGCGAATGCAGCGCAGTGGACGCTGACACCGCAGGTTGGTTTGAGCGCGGACTATCAAGACAATCCACAGCTGTTATTGAAAAACGCGCAGGCGGTTGGTGTTGCCAGTGTGGATGCGCGCGCTGAGTTAGCGGTGGATTCCGACTCCACACAGTTTTCAGCGACTCCGCACGTGCACGCGGTTCGTTATCCAGACTATGAGGAGCTTGACAATGATAGCCAGGGGCTCGCGCTGAGTTACCGCCACGAAGGCGAGCACACTGCGTGGAGCATCGCGGGTGATAGCGCGCGTGACAGCACGCTAACTACTGAGCGTGAATACACCGGTTTTGTACAGGCGCACAAATGGCGGAACAGTTCGAACGTGAACCCCGCCTGGTCACGCGAGTGGTCGGACGGATGGGTCGGAAAGGTCAGCGCGGGCTATTCGGACGTGGCGTATGAAAAAGCAAACGCAACCTTGTTGACGGACTACAGCTACAAGAATATCGACGTGGGTGTGAGTTGGGAAAGTAGCGAGCGTACGCAGTGGGGCGCAAGCTTGACATCTGCGCGTATGAATGCGCCGGTATACCGCAACATCTCGGACAACTTTGGCGTGCAAGTGTCATTTGCCTACATGTGGAGTGACACCAAACGCCTGAATGTGAGCGGCGGCGCGCGCTACAACGACTTGCGGCTTGCGTCCGGCACGCAGCGCACACACGAACAAACGCGCGGCTGGACCTTGGACACCGCCTACGACACGGAGTCTGAACTCAATACTTGGCACATGCAGGCGAGCCGCAGCGTGGACCCAAGCGGCGTGGGTGTGCTGGTGCAGAAAGACAAACTGGTATTTGCGCTCGGGCGCGCATTGACAGAACAGGTGAACGGCTCGGTGAATCTGACGGCGCTGCAAATCGAAGAATTACAGCGCGTAAAATTTTCCACCCGGCGCCAATACGCAACCGCTAGTGCGCAATTGAGCTGGGCGTGGGCGCCGACCTGGACATTGAGCGTGGCTTACGGATACACGCAACAGCATTACCAAGGCGTGAACGGCACACCGCAAGCGAATAATGTGCAGTTCACGCTCACGTGGCAGGGCGAACCGAAAAACATTAAATCTAAAAACGGCAGTTTACGAAGCGAAGACCATGGAACCGAATACTAAAACACTGGGCGACCATCTCTCCGCACTGCGCCGTCGCAAGGGCAGTCTGCTGGGCGTGATGCTGTTGCTGTTGGCGGCGACGGTCGGCGTGGCCTTCGGTTTATCGCCGGTGTACCGCTCGACCGCGACCATTCTGATTGAGCAGCAGGAAATTCCGTCGGAACTGGTGCGCTCGACGATTACCACATTCGCGGACCAGCGCATCCAGGTGATCAGTCAGCGCGTGATGACGCGTGCCAACCTCCTTGATATTGTCAAGAAGTACAACCTATATCCGGAAGATCAGAAGAGGGAGCCGAGTGAAGTCCTGATCGAGAACATGCGCAAAGATATCAAAATGAATATGGTGAGTGCCGATGTAATGGACCCGCGTAGCGGTCGGCCGACGGCAGCGACCATCGCTTTCACGGTTGGCTACGACAACGACTCACCGGCACTGGCGCAAAAAGTTGCCAACGAACTTGTGTCTCTGTACCTGAACGAGAATCTGAAATCGCGCGAGCAGACAACGAATGAAACATCGAAATTCTTCAATGACGAGACACTAAAACTTAGTGAACAAATTTCAACACTGGAACGCCAGCTCGCCGAATTCAAGGAACGCAATGCGGGCCAGTTACCTGAATTGATGAGCTTGAATATGCAACTGATGGATCGTACCGGGCAGGAAATAACGGAAGTTGACCGCGAACTGCGTTCGCTCAAGGAACGCAGAATTTATCTCGAGTCGCAACTGGCACAACTCGATCCGCAATCGAAGCTTTTTTCGGAAAGCGGCGAACGCATTCTCGGTGCCGCTGATCGCTTGCGGGTGTTGCAGGCCAAGTACGTGGCCATGGCTGCCGCCTACGGTCCCGACTATCCCGACCTGGCACGCATGCGCAAGGAAATCGAGGCGCTGAAAAAGGAAGCTGGTGAAGTGGACACGCGCGCGGAGCTGGAGCTGCGGCTTGTCAAGGTACGCACTGACCTGGCAGTGGCGCGTGACAAATATACCGAAGACCATCCTGATGTGAAGCGTCTGGAACGCGAAGCTGCGCAACTGGAAACGGCATCCAAAGTTGCGCCGGGCGCAACAGACGCAGATTCTAGCCCGCGGCCGGACAACCCCGCGTATATCCAACTGCAAGCGCAACTGCAGGCGGCCGACGCCGAATCGAATTCTTTGCAGAAAAAACAAAATGAGCTCGCGGACAAGCTTGCCAAGTACGAACAACGCATTACGCGATCGCCGCAAGTGGAGCGCAAGTTCCACGAATTAATACGCGACCAGGATAACGCCTGGGCGAAATACAAAGACTTGAAAGCGAAGCAGATGGAAGCGCAGTTGTCACAGTCGCTGGAAACCGAACGCAAAGGTGAGCGCTTCACCCTGATTGAGCCACCGGAGTTGCCGGAGAAGCCGTTGAAGCCGAACCGGATGGCGATCCTGTTTTTAGGCGTGATGTTTTCCTTCGCCGGCGGAGTGGGCACGGTGGCGGTGAGCGAGAGTATGGACAACACCGTGCGTGGTGGGCGGGTGCTGACCGCGCTGATGAAGCTGCCGCCGCTGGGCACGATCCCCTACATCGAAACCGCCGAGGACTTGCGCAAGCGCCGCCGCCGCCGGTGGTTGCTGGGCGTGACAATTGTGGTGTCTATTGTCGCGGCGGTCATGGCGGTACACCTGCTATACAAGCCGCTCGACGTGCTGTGGTATCTCGTGCAGCGGCGGATGGGAATTTAGAAACATGCTGGAGACAGATCGCGTGGAACTGATACACAAGTTTGTGGACGGCGCCAATAGCGTCAGTGGCACGCACCGCATCGTTCGCAATAACGACACGGGCCAGTGCGTGACTTATACGCAGACGCGGGTGATCAAGCCCGCGCCGGAGACGCTGCGACGCAATCGGGTGCTTGGCGCGCACGACGCGCCCGCAGTGCGCCAAGCCTACAAAATGCTGCGCACGCAGGTTGTGCAGAGTCTGCGTGCGCAGGGTTGGAGCAGCCTGCTGGTTACGAGTCCCGGTGCAGGCGAGGGCAAAAGCCTGACTGCGGTGAATCTCGCCATCGCGTTGGCGCGCGAGGTCAACCACACCGTGTTGCTGGTCGATCTCGACCTGCGCCGCCCGGCTATCGCGCGCCATTTTGGGTATGAACCAATCTTCGGTTTGCGCGACTACCTGCTCAATGACGTGCCGCTGAAGGACGTCTTGTTTAACCCCGACATTGAACGCCTCGTAGTTCTGCCCGGCGGCAAACCGCTCGACGAATCATCGGAACTACTGACCGCGCCGAAAATGGTGCGCCTCGCACAGGAACTGAAAACCCGTTACGACGGCCGCATCGTGATTTTCGACATGCCGCCACTATTGCTCGCTGACGACGTGCTGGCATTCGCGCCCAATGTCAACGCTGCGCTACTGGTCATTGAGGAAGGCAAGACACGCAAGGATGAGCTGACTCAATCTATCGAGATGTTGCGGGATATCCCCGTGATTGGGACTGTGCTGAACAAGGCAGAGAATGCGCAGGCTGCGTACTACTAAAACCTATGGCAATGATCGCGCCGAACTCGGTTCCCGCGTCAAACTATAACCCACGGCCAAGTTTGTGTGGATCGATGACTATAGCTCGACATGAACACGCGGATTGACACAAATCATTCACAAACACTGTGCACAATGGAGTTCAGCTGGAGCCGTGCATAACGATCCGGTAGTCGCGCCCAACGCCACTGGCGGAGGTCAGTAACAACGTGTGAGTGTCGGTTAATTACACGCTCTCGGTCTTGTAAAGACAGCGTGTGTTGGATGGCTATTTAGGATACCTACTCATGGAGTCACGTGGGTGGAGGAGCAGAGCGCGGTTACGGTACGTCGCTCGCGACCATATTGAGGCTGTTCATCGTTGGAATACCGGCAAATTCAATTGAACTCCGAATAATAAAACACTTGAATAGAGCGTAACGAGAATGTGTGGCATCGCCGGAATCATAGAGTTTGCCAGTCAAGGTGTTGACCAGAAAGTGGTCGCACGGATGGCCGAAATGCTTGCGCATCGTGGCCCCGACGGACAGGGAACGTGGTTCGGCGATGGCGTCGGTTTAGCGCACCGTCGGCTTGCCATCATCGACCTGTCTCCCGCAAGCGATCAGCCCATGCATTCCGCCGACGGTGCGGCGACGATCGTGTTCAACGGAGAGATCTATAACTATCGTGAGCTAGCGCAGCAGTTGCGCACGGCTGGATTTCCATTGCGCACGCAGTCCGACACCGAAGTGATTTTGGGTCTTTACCAACAACATGGCGAACGCTGTGTTGAGTTTTTGCGCGGCATGTTCGCCTTCGCGATTTGGGATCACCGACGACATGAGTTGTTTCTCGCTCGCGACCGAATTGGCGTGAAACCACTTTATTACGCACTCACCGCGCGTGGTTTCGCGTTTGGTTCTGAAATTAAGGCGGTGGTGGCGTCGGGAATCTCCGAGCGCGTCGTCGACCGGGCTGCCGTGGCACGCTTTCTCCGGTTCATGGTCGTGCCGCAGCCGCAAACAATATTCGAAGGGATTAAGAAGCTCGATCCGGGTCACACCATGCGCGTGACGCGCGACGGTCGCACCACGCAGCGCTGTTACTGGACATCGGAATCGTACGCGACGCCACGGGCGGATTTGCGTGAGTCCGAATATATCGAAGCGCTGGAACAGCGGTTGTTGGAATCGGTGCGCTACCACATGGTGGCCGATGTGCCGGTCAGCGCGTTTCTCAGCGGTGGCCTGGATTCGAGTGCGGTAGTCGCGCTGATGCGACAGGTTGCTCCATCGCAATCCATCAAGAGTTTCTCGACGGTGTTTCCGGCACAACCTGACTACGATGAATTCCAACACGCGCACGAGGTCGCAGACGCAAAGGGGCTCGAACATCAAACTCATGCGTTTTCCGAAGATTTCCTCGACGACTACGAGCGTATCGTTTGGCATCTAGATGAGCCGTTCGCGGTGCCCTCCGCGTTAGCGACGTATTACTTGGCGAAGGCGGCGGCCGCCAGCACCAAAGTCGTGCTGACGGGCGACGGCGGCGATGAGTTGTTCGCCGGCTATTTGGGCCACCAGAATGATCGTTATCGCGATGCCGCGCCGTTCGGTCTCGCGGCAACATCGCTGCTGTACCGTGCGGCAGTAGCAACTCGCACCGTAGTACGAGGACAAGATGCGCTGTTCGCGCGGATAGTTTGCGGCTTGGGGCGGCGCGGGGGCAGCGAGGGGCTGCGTTACAGCGAGCAAGTTGCGCAAAACAGCTTGAATGCCATGGGGCAAGTCTTGAATCGCGATCTGTTCGTCAGCTGCTTGAGTGCATGGCGCGGGAATCTGCTGGCGCACTACTACGACGCGTTGCAGTCGTCGGACACGCTGCAGCGCAAGCTGTACGCAGAGTATCGCACGCGCTTGGTCGACGAAATGCTGATGAAAGTCGATCGCATGACGATGGCGCACTCGCTCGAAGCACGCGTGCCGCTGCTGGATCATCCGCTGGTTGAATTAGCGCTATCGATGCCGTCGGACCTCAAGTTGCGCGACCGTGACGGCAAACGCACCGGCAAGTATGCGTTGAAGAAAGTGATGGAGAAATACCTGCCGCACGGGATCATCTACCGTCGCAAACAAGGCTTCAATATTCCGATCGAACAATGGAAATCGGGCCGATTCGGTCGCGAGGCGGCGCAGCGCTTGCGCGAAGGCCATCTCATGAAAGCTGGCGTGGTCACCGGCCCCGGCGTGGAGCGGTTAATCGCGCTGCAAGGCGACACTTGCCACAACTACCGTAGCATGCTGCAGGCTCTGTTCGCTCTCGAAGTCTGGACGGATGTCTACACCCGGCGTTTCGGCGCCATTCGGTTTGCGTGAGGATGCCGTGACATGAAGTTGTGCGTGATGAGCCCGGGAGTTGCACATGCGTTGCCACGCACGCGCGCGTTCGCGCCGTATTTCGACGAGGTGCACTACATCGATTTATCGGGGCGCGATGCCGGTGCCGATTTGCGAGGCACCAACATCACTTACCATCGCCCCTATCCACAGCCGGTTTTTGATTTCGGCGGGCGTCGTCTGCGGAAATCATTGTCGGCGCTCGCTCCCGACGGCATCGTGTGCCACTTTGCGTCGGGAATGCATTTGGTGAACAGCGTACTCCACAACCGCTGTCCGGTTGCTGCCATCGCGATGGGGCACGACGTGCTGCATGACAAAGGCGATCTGCCGCCGGGAGCGATGCAACGTTGGGTTGATCAATTGGTGTTGCAGCGTCTCGACTACATCTGCGCGAAGGCGCCACATTTGGAGGAGCAACTGCGCCGGGACGGGTGTCGCGGCCCGATCGACGTGAACTACTGGGGCGCGGAACTGAACGATTTCCGCCCCTTGGACGCGCGCGAGTGCCGCCGTCGGCTTGGCCTGCCGGAGCAGGCCACCATCGTACTCAGCCCGCGCGCGGTCGAGCCGCGCCTGAACGTCCTTCTCATTGTCGAGGCGTTCACGAAACTGCGGGCGCAACGGCCGGATGCGTTGCTGGTCATCGTCGGTCGTGTCAATGCGGACTACGGCGCGCGCGTCGAGCAGGCTATCGACAGGGCGGGACTGCGCAGTCATGTGCGCCTGGTTTACGAGGTCGCGCGCCACGAATTGGCCGAGTACATCGGCGCGGCGGATGTCGTCGTGTCCATGGCGCGCAGCGAGGGATTTCCAAACACTGTATTGGAGGTCATGGCGGCGCGGCGGCCGCTGGTGGTGGGCCGATTGCCGGAGATCGAGGCGCTTATGACGGACGGGAGTCACGGCCGACTGTGTGCGTTCGACGCCGAGGCGATGGCGGCGGCGTTGCACGACGTGCTGGACCAACCGGCGCACGCGCAAGATATGGTCGAGCAAGCGAGCCGGCTGGCGACCACGCATGGGGATCTCGCGAAAAATGGCCACCGTTTCGCCGAGCAATTCCGTCGCGTTATCACCCAGGGGCGGCGCTTACCCGCGTCTGGATTGCAGCAGGGCCGGCTGCGTTCACTCTATTACGCCAACCTGGCGTTACGTAAAGTGTGTTGAGCGATGTTCATCGAAGAAACACATTGGATCAGGGATGCTCTGGGTCAACGGATCACAGAGCCGGTCGGTGTGCTCGACGTCGGCGCGTCGACCTTGGCGTTTCGCACGCAGGTCCAGCCGCATATTTCTCGGAACGTGCACCGCCCTTTGGAGCAACGCGGCTGCGACTTACGCTTTCTGGATATCAAGGCCGATGAGGGGATCGACATCGTCGCCGATCTCACCAAAAGTGATCTTCCGCCCAGCGTGTTCAGCCAGCGCTATGGCCTTGTGATCTGCTGCAACATTCTGGAGCATGTGGTTGATCGCGATACGTTCATGACGAACCTGGTCCGCTTCGTTAAAAACGACGGCCAGTTGCTGCTCACCGTGCCGCGACACTACCCGTGGCATGCCGATCCGATCGATACGATGTACCGTCCGACGCCGGATGAAATCGCCGAACTGGTCAACCGCCACCTGCCGTGCAACATCGTGGCGTCGACGATGTTGAGCATCGGCGACAAGCGCTACTATCAACGCGCTCCCGGCCGATTGCTCGATCGCCTCACCTTCGCGCACAAAAAGTATTTGTGGCGTTACTACCTGCAACCATTCCGGTGGTCCGTGAGTTGTATTCTCGTGCAGGCGATACCGCTGCGCGCAGCGGGAGTCGCGTGATGTTACGCGCGCTGCTACGCGATGCTTCACTGTATACGGTCACGGCGGTGGCCGGCCGTATGATGTCCTTGCTGACGGTCCCGATCTTTACTCGCTATCTCGCCCCCGCAGACTATGGCGTCGTCGATCTGCTCACTTATCTGGCGTTGTTCGTTCCACTGCTGGTGGGACTGGCTTTGGATCAAGCCGTGGCGCGGTACTACGCCGATGCGCAGAATGATGAGGAACGGCGGCGCATCGCGTCGACGGTGCTGATCTACTTCACGGTTGGGCTGCTGCTGGTCGCACTCGTAGCCATGATGGCCGCCGATGTCGTCGCGACGGGATTACTGCACGGTGAAACCGACGTCGCCACGGTGCGCATGGCGATGGTATTTCTTTGGCTGAACGCCGTGTTCTTCATCACCAACAATCAACTGAAGTACATGCTCAAGGCGCGTCTGTACGCGCTGGCCAACCTGGGTAACGCTGTGGTCGGCGCGGGTCTGGGAGTTACGTTTCTGAGCGTGGGCGAGATGAGTGTGTTTGGCGTATTCCTCGCACAATCTGTGAGTCTTGCGCTGTTCGCCTTAGTTTCGCTATACGCGGCGCGCTCGGCATATCGCATCGTATTTCACCTGGCAACCTTTCGACGCATGCTGAAGTACAGTCTTCCGCTTGTTCCCGCAACGGCAGCATTTTTTGTCATGCAGTATGTCGATCGCTATGTGATCAGCGAACTGCGCGGCCTGGAAGAGGTCGGCCTTTACGGCATAGGAGCCCGCGTCGCTGGACTCGTCAACCTGATCCTGTGGGGATTTCAGTCGGCTTGGTATCCATTGATCATGCGCAACCACGCGAGTCCGGACACGCCCCGGCAAGTTGCCACCGTTTTTTCCTACTACGTCTTGGCCACCGGCACGATGCTGGTGTTGGTGTCGTTGTTCGCGCCGGAAATACTGCGCGTCTTGACCACGCCGGACTACTACGCGGCGTATCGATTCGTGCCATTGCTCATTGCCGCTGCGGTGCTGTGTTCGATCGCAAACTACTTCAGCTTCGGTTTGCAGATTGCCAAGAAATCGTTGCAGCGCATGTACATCAATCTTGCCGTGATCGTCGTGAACGTCGCGGCCGCCATCTTGCTGGTTGATCAACTCGGCGCGATGGGCGCCGCCATCGCTGCGTTCATCAGCTTCGGCTTGTTGGCCGTGATCAGCCTCGGCGTCAGTCAGAAGTATTATGCCGTGCCGTACCGCTGGAGCGCGTTGCTGTCGGTTGGGGTCGTCGCAGTGCTCGCGGCGCATCTGGTCTTGGTATTTCCCGAAACCGGCGAGATCGTCTGGCTTCCCATCAAGCTGCTCGTCGCGGCGGCCGCCGCATTCGTCATGGCGAGCCTGCTGGATATCCCGTTGTTGCGCGACGTAAGCCGTTGCGCGCGGTTGGCCGTGCAGGTGGCGCGAGTTCGCAAGGAGGCTGCATGAGTATCGCAAAGCCGATTGACGGCGGATCGAGCGGCGAGCGTCGGCCGTTGCGCGTGTTCTTGCTGCAAGACATCTTGCCGAACTACCGCGTGCCCGTGTTCCGCCGAATCGGCGCATTGCCGGGGATCGAACTGACCGTGTTTCACAGCGATCCGTCGGCGCGTAACCGCGCTGAAAACCTGCGCAACGCGGATGACACGGCGGGCGTTCACACCGTCAAGTTACCGATTTGGGACTGCGGTCCGGTGAGTTATCAATTCGGTTTCGCCGCGCACATTGCGCGAGCGCGGCCCGACGTGGTCATTTGTGGGCAAGCCGGGCGTGCGGACATGCTGTTGTTTCTGGCGTTATGCAAACTGCTGCGCATTCCGTTCTTATGGTTCCTCGGCGGCGTGCCCTATCTTGATCCTGCGGAAGTGGAGCGAGAAGTGACGCGCAAGGGACTGTTGAATTCACTGCTCGGGCGTTATAACCCCCGGCGCTGGTTAGTCAACCGCGCTGCGGGCATGATCGTTTACAGCGAGCATGCCAAGGCTTATTTCGCCAGTCTTGGATTTTCTGCGGATCGTATTTTCGTGGCGCCCAATTCACCCGATACGGAGGCGCTGAACGCGTACCGGGAGGAACTTGAACGCCAACCGGAAATTGTCGCGCAACTGCGCGCGCGCTTCGCGCCGCGTAGACAGCGCATTGTGTTGTTGCTCGGCCGCCTCAACTCGGAACGTGGAACGGCGGAGTTGATCGATGCTTTCGCGGCGCTGCGAATCAAACAAGACAACATCGTGCTGGTCATCGTCGGCG
>JANMQQ010000101.1:0-3672 GCA_031370545.1 Gammaproteobacteria bacterium | reverse complement strand
CACATTTTTAACGGATTGTTACGCACCGACTTTAGCAACGCTCGCAGCGCATAAATTCGTCCGGCTTTGCGGCGGAGGGTTCTCGGCTCAATTGAATTTCTTGCCCCATATGTGCGGGTACGCATAGCGATCACCGTAGCGTGCGCCATGCGCACGACTGGCCCGCATTTCACTGCATGCATTTCCCCACTGAACCCGCGCCGCACACGCTGCGATCAATCCAGATCGCATTTACGAAATTGGTATTGTCAAGCTTCGCTCCGTCGATGTTTGCGCCGGTCAAATCGGCGTTGGATAAATCCGCGTTGCTCAAATCCGCGCGACTCAGATTGGTCCCTTGCAAAATCGCATAGCCGAGATTCGCGCCGGACAATTTGGCCTGGTACAGGTTGGCGTTGCGTAACACGGTGCCGGTAAGTGTTGCATGTGCCAGGTTCGCGCCGTTCAAGTCGGCTCGGCCAAAATTGGCATAGGACAAATCGCTGCCGGTCAAATTTGCGCTTTGCAATTGCGCGCTGCTCAAGTTTGCGTTGTTCATGCGCGCTCCACCCAGCTCAACACCGTTGAGCATAATCCCCTCGAATTTGCAGTTGCTCCAATCGACGCGTGGGCCTGCAGGAGCCTCGCATTGCAGTCGCGTTGGCGGCGCTTCCGGCATGAACCAGAATGCAGCTATTATCGCACTCGACAACACCACCGTTAGCGCCATGATGAACCGCAGGCGTATCCGCTCCGGTGGCACAAAACGATCTTTGATAAGCTGGGTCTTGACTTCACGATGATGCAGAAGCTCGTGCGGCTCGTCCTGCCGACGGTCATCCGCGTGGCGCCGTTCGTCATGACTTGCGCCCTCACGCTGACGCCGGTCCCCGGCAGCGCGCTCATCTTCGCGACGGCGCGCGACGCGCAAATATTCCTGAAGCTCAGGATCATTCGGATCACTTTTCAGCGGATCGGGAATCACTTCCGGGACATCTTTGACAGTCTGCCAGCGGATCTGGTCAACGCTGACCTCGTCGGTCATTTGCAGCCGACCGAGAACGATAAAGCGTGTAATCAAGCCGTGCGGGAACGGCCCGCGAATGTGTTCCCCGCGGCGGGTATACCAGAGATTATGACCTGTCTGCATGCGAAAACATCCTGCGGAAAAGCGCCGTTGAACCGTCGCGCTACGGTCATCGGCTATACTAAAAATCCAGCCTGATTCACGCCCTTGGACTGATTGTCTAAACGATGCGCCTCGACCCAACCACACCGCTGCTCACGACCGTCACAACGCCACATTTAGCCGCAACTTTGAACACGTGGCGCGTCGGGCAAGTGTTGGATGCTGTGGTTACGCGCATCACTAATGTCGGCACGGCGACACTAAACGTTAACAACATCAGCCTCGAAATTCACAGCAACTTGCCGCTTGCCGTCGGTAGCCGATTGGTGTTGGAAGTTGCAGAAATTGGCGCCCGGATTGCGTTGCGCGTATTGACTCCCCCCACATCTAAAGACGCCGTTGCGGAAGCGCTGCGAATGGTGGCGCCACGGCAAGGCGAGCTGGCACCGGTGTTGACTGAATTGGCCAAGGTCACTTCGCCTTCGGTCACGAGCGGACAAAATGTCAACGTCGGACCTTCACCCTTGTTCACGCCGCTGTCGGCGTCATCACCGGCAACCGTGCCTGCACCGTCGGCCACCGCAACCCTGCCCGCGTCACTTGCTACCGCATTCGCCACCGCCCCCCCCGAGCTACGCGAACTGGCTAAAAATCTCATCGACCGCCTACGCACTCCCGCGCAAGCGGCGACTCCGGAAGGACTTCAGCAGGCGCTGAAAAATTCCGGACCTTTTTTGGAACATCAACTCGCCACCGCAACTGGTTCGGCCGACGCGGCCTTGGTATTTAGTCGCGACTTGAAAGCCGGCCTGTTGCAATTGGTGAGTTATTTGAAGGCGACATTGCCGCAGACTTCACCAGCCAGCGTGTCGTCGACCGTCAGCACCGCACATGGGCCCACACCACCGCGCGCTCCCCACATAGCAGCCCAGCTCATCGACCCTGTCGCACCGTTTGAAATACTGGCTAAAGATGTAGAGGCCGCGCTGGCACGCATCACGACTCAGCAACTTCTGTCGCTGCCGGAACGCGCATCCGACGCGCCGCAATGGATCTTTGATTTACCGTTGCGCAACGGGGAGCGCGTGGAGGTATTTCATCTGCATGTGTTTCGTGAAAAACATCCGCGCGATTCCCAACAGCCCCCGGCCTGGTGCGTGCGCTTGTCATTTGATCTCGCCACGCTGGGCAAGGTGGGCGTCTTGGTTACCTTGTTCGCCGGGTCGGTTTCGGTGGCGATCTGGGCGCGACACGCCGCAACTGCACGCCGGTTCGAACAGCATTTGCAGACATTGCGTGCCGAGCTGCACGACGCCGGTGTCGCCATCAGTCGTCTGCATTGCGAATGCGGTGAAGCACCTTTCTCTACTGACCCTCCGCTGAAGCGCAACTTGCTCGACGAACGCGCATGAGCGACTCAAAAAAAAATGACAACACCCAAGCCGTCGCACTCGAATACGACGGCAAAAATGCCCCACGTGTCACCGCCACCGGCAGCGGCGCGACTGCACAACGCATCATCGACATTGCACGTGAGCACGGCGTACCTTTGCATGAAGATCCGGATTTACTCACGCTGCTTGCAAAGCTGGAACTGGGCGACGAAATTCCGCGCACGCTATATATCACGGTTGCGCATGTGATCGCCTGGGCGTACGTGTTGACCGGGAAGCAGCCGGACGAATAGCGCGCTGCGACAAAAAAATAAAATGTCATCCTTGTATGTTTTCGGTTGCTGGCAACAACAGGCGAACCGTGGTACCGACTCCCGAAACACGCGCCACAAGGAAATGCCCGCCCTAGCCATGCACCAACCCATGCACAATGGACAATCCCAAGCCGGCTCCCTTGCCCAGAGCCTTGGTGCTGTAAAAAGGCTCGAAAATATGCGCCAGAGCCTCGGATGCAATCCCGCATCCGGCATCTCGGGTCCACAGCTCGACAAATTCACCTTGCACTGCCTGATGACAAGACGCGCACACAGCATCAAGCGTCGTGCGCTTCGCCAATCCAATCTCAATCACGCCGCTCTCGCTCAACGCATCCCGCGCGTTGATACTTAAATTCATGACCATCTGATGCAAGTGCGCCGGATCAATGGTCAGGTTAGGCAGCTCAGGTTCAATCATCAGCACAATATCCATGCTGCTCGGCAACAACGGGCGCAACAACTTCGCTATTTCGGAAATCAACGGCCCACCCGCCACTGTCTGCGCTGAATTTTTCCCTTTGCCGCCACGGCTGAAGGCCAGCAGGTTGGCGATGAGTTCCAGCGCCCGCGCGTTGGCTTGCTTCACCTCGTTAAGGTAGTTCGCCAACTTGCCATCTTGTTCTGGGGATACCCGCTCCAACGCCAATTCGGTGTAGCCAAGAATGCTGGCCAGAATGTTATTGAAGTCGTGGGCGATGCCGCTGCGTTTTATTAAGCATCGTGATGCAGTGATTATTAAATCGGCGGTTTCAAGTCCCATGTGCAATAAGTGCAGCATGATGCTGCTTATAGTCGAAAGCGTCAGGTATGAACATCTCGGCAGGACAGTTGAATCCGAGTGACTTTCGCGGGG
>JANMQQ010000096.1:0-3720 GCA_031370545.1 Gammaproteobacteria bacterium | reverse complement strand
GCTGTCCATCGCCGACGGCGGGCGTCGGCATCACATCGCCCTTGGTGTCGAAATGCCACAGCAGTTCTCCCGTGCGTCGATCCAGCGCATAAATTCCATTGAATTCGACCCCGGCTCCGCGAATGGCGCTGCCGGTTTTTGCAAAGGCTTGGATATTGGAAAAGTTAAAACCGACGGTTCCGGCGTTTACGTACACCATGTCGCCCTGAACCAGCGGCTGTCCCATAAAGGTTGTAGCAACTGGGCTGGTGCGCCAGACGAGCTTTCCGGTCCGGGCATTCACCGCGTAAACGAATTGATCGCTGCTCTGCGCGTAGATAATTCCGTCAACGGCGGTCACTCCCAGAGTATTTCCCATCCACTGGGTCATGGTGGTATCGCCACTGGCCTCGCCTATTGCCTCACTGGCGAAGGATTTATTTGCCAGCGGCCATGCACGAGCCTCGGCAAACTGCCAGGAGACTCCTTCCCTGAGCCAGGCCGGGGTATTGTTGGACGCCTTGAATGCCGCCGCATTCCGTTCCGTGTTGCCGTACGCGTGCAACCACTCTTGCGGAAATGCGGAACCGTCACCCGGAGCGGGTGCGTTCTCCGGATAATGGACTCTGTCGTAGGGACCACCTTTCTCGACAGGCGTGTCATGCCCCCCGCTTAATTTTCCTTGCGCCTGTACAATGCCCGTTCCGGCAAGTCCCATTGCGATAGTTAGCGCTAAAGTAAGGGTTGTTCGCATTATTTTATGTCCCAGTGTCCGTCGCCAAGTTTTCCGCAGATGCCGCCATAACAACTACACCGATATGTTCGAATCCAGCGACGACAGGAGCATGCGTCATTGTGTTTGGTCGCGCCTCAAGATTCGTCTTTTTATCGAGCCCAAGTCTGTGCGCTGTCTAACCTACGAAAACGCCGAATTAAATCGCCCGCTTGTTGATGTTCACTATCGGAGGTTCGCCTGCTCAAAAAACTGCATGTCCACGATCCTGCGGCGTTGCCTGACGAATTGGTCCACGCGGAGCAGGTGGCCCATCAGGGGTTGAAAGAAGCGCGCGCTGCCATCACCCAATTACGCTTCAACGCCGTGCGCGATGTCGGGCTGGGTGCCGCATTGGCCGATGCCATCAGGCATTTTTCCGAGCGCACCGGCCTGGCTGTCGATTACCGCAGTGATCCCCGCGCCGCCAGCTTCGCGGACGAGCGTGCCGAAACACTGTTCCGCATCGCCGAGGAGGCGTTACGCAATTCGGCGGCGTCACCTCCAAGCCCTGGGCTGCGGCAATCGATTTCCGATCAAGGAATCACGTCGTCGACTCGCGAAGATGCGCCATCTTACTCACGTGTCTGCGTCGAATCATCGACGCTGAGGGAGCCTTGCGCCGCAAGCGAACCAGCCGTGGTGGGCTTGCCCTTGAGTATCCACTCGAAGGCGACACCTATCAGCGCGCCCAGGACCGGCCCCACCACGTAGATCCACGCCGTGCCAAGGTCGCCACGCACCAGGTCCGGCGCCAAGGATCGCACCGGGTTCATCGAGGCGCCGCTGATCGGTGCCGCCCAAAGACCCGCCAGAGCAACGTATCCACCCACTGCGATGGCGCCGTTAGCGCCGATGTTGCGCGCCCCCGCGGCTGTGCCCAGGATCGTGTTCGCCAACCCGGCTGTCAGTACCATTTCCATCGCCAACGCTGTTCCGCTGCCAATACCGCTACCCGGCACGGTCGCGCCCAGCGCGCCGACGGTGCCAAACAGGGTGCGCAGGAAGAGCACCGCCGCGAGACCACCGATTATCTGTGCCAACACATAGCCCGGCACCCGGCGCCACGGGAAGTTACGCCGAACTGCGAATGCCAGGGTGACTACCGGATTCAAATGTGAGCCGCTCACGGTGCCCATAAAGTAGATGATCGCCATCACCATGAGCCCGGGCGCAACCACGATCATGCCCAGCGTGACAGCGCCGCCGCTCTTGGCGGCAACCACCCCACCCCCGGCAGCGACGAGCACCAGCAGGAACGTGCCCCAGGTCTCGGCGAAGAGACGACGCCACTCGTGCACCGGATCCAAAAAGTCGGGAGACACCTGCTTCTGAACCATCCGTTCCTGCTGCGCCGCACTATGCCGACTTTTGCGAAATGCTGTCATATGCACCCCCAGATTTGTTGCTGCATCAGTTTTGTTTCGCAAGCTGCTTGCGGATCGTCTGCAATTCCTGGCGGCGCTTTGCGTCGGTTTCGGGGTAGCGCATTTTGAGCGCCTTAAAAGTATCGAGAATAATCTGAGAAATAATCAGCCGGGAGTTCTCCTTGTCGTCGGCGGGAACGACATACCACGGCGCATCGCGCGTGCTAGTGGCGCTCAGGCATTCCTCGTAGGCCTTCATGTAATCGCTCCAGAAGCCCCTCTCCGTAATGTCGGCAAGGCTGAATTTCCAGTTCTTGTCCGCTTCATCGATGCGATCGAGGAAGCGCTTGCGTTGTTCCTCCTTGGACAAGTGAAGAAAGAACTTGATGATCCGCGTACCGTTACGGGTGAGATGGTTCTCCAAGTCCACAATGGAACGATACCGCTCCTGCCAGATAGTTTTCTCGTCGAACAACACATCCGGCAGGCCTTCGCTGCGCAGAATCTCGGGGTGCACGCGAACGATCAGCACCTCCTCGTAATAGGACCGATTGAAGATGCCGATCCGGCCGCGCTCCGGCAGACACTGGGTGGTACGCCACAGGAAATCGTGCTCCAGCTCCGCAGCGCTCGGATGATTGACACTGAACACCTGGCAGCCTTGCGGGTAGACGCCGGACATCACGTGCTTGATGGCGCCGTCTTTGCCGGCGGCGTCCATCGCCTGAAAAATCAGCAGCACGGCATAACTGTTGGAGGCGTATTGCAGTTGTTGCAACGCGCTCAGTTGCGCAACGTGCTGCGTCAAGAGTTTTTGATACTGCTGCTTGGACTGATATACCGGCTTCACAACGGTCGGCCACTTTTTGAGTTTGACTTTTTTGCCTTCCTGCACACAGAAATCTTCAGAATTTATTTTCATGTTCTTCCTTTCGGTAGTCCGGGTTGCACGGATCAACGATAGCCATCGGGGTAACGGGCTAGGCGAATTTTAGTCGCTTGAATACCGGTATTTTTACCCCATTCAGGACCAGTCCGAAGCCGATCGCCGCGCCAAGCGTGCCGGCTACGACCAAAATCGGTAACGGCGTCATCAAGATTCCGGCTACGGCCAATGTCGAGATAATCAGAAGATTGGCCAGGGACGACAGGTTGAGCCAGAGGCTGGCACGAGACCACAGGCGCTGGCGTTCGCGAATCGCATAGAGCGTCGTCTGGCTGCCGAATACCAGGGCGACGAGAGCCAGCGTATTGAGCGGCGCGGTCCCTAGCCCCATGCTGAAATGGCCGAAGGCCAGCACGGCGCTGCAAAAGGCCAGTAGGCACAGTCCCATGATGGCGCCCGCCATCGTCAGGTTGCCGATCTGCCAGGTATTGGGCAGCGGCGACGCTTGCACCTTGTCCGTCGTCAAGGACATGGTCAGGAAATCACCGGTCACCATGATGATGACCATCAGCATGGGGTAGAGTAGAGAACAGGCGCCTGCCTGCCCTCCCTCATCAAACCGTGCATGCGGTTTTCCCGCACACGGCTTTCCGATGTTTTTCATACCAAGGCATGCGCCGTTTTCCAGCCCGCTCCCGCAGGAACCTTGTACAGCC
>JANMQQ010000064.1:0-9549 GCA_031370545.1 Gammaproteobacteria bacterium | reverse complement strand
CCTTGCAAGGTTGACCCCATTGGGCCGACACGCCGGCTGTCCGAAGCTGAAATAGCCGAAGGTTTGCGTGTTGCCGGACGGCAGCGTGATCTGCGTGACGTTGCCGCTGGCGTCGTAGGCATAAGACGTTGTCTTGCCCATCGGGTCGGTCTGGACAGCCGGTTCATATAACGCACCGGGTCGTAGGCGTAGTCATGCACTGCCCCGTTCTCCTCGAGATCTTCAGCGGATTGCCGTATTTGTCGAAGAAGAACTGGCGCGTGAAGCCGCGTTCGCTCACCTGTACCGTCTCGCGCCGGAAGTCGTTGTAACGGAAGGTGTTGGTGTGCCCAGGTCGTCGCTGTGGCGGAACACCTTGCCGTGGGTGTAGTACTCGAACGTCATGCCGTTGCCGCGCGGGAGCTGGAAGCGCTTCAGCGCATGGTTGAGGTTAACGCCGTCGGCGGCGGTGTAGTAGGTATACGTGGCGGGACTCTGCGTGCCCGCGAAGGCGGGCGTGACGAGATCGCCGTTGCCGTTATCGTCCCTGCCAGTAACCGGGGCGACGGCTATGGTGCGCTACCGCCAAGATGCGAATCTCCTCACTGGAAACCGTATAGATGAGCGAATACGGAAAGCGTTGCATGACGTAACGACGTTTACCGTTCCGCCACAGCGACCCCACCCTCGGGTGTTCTAACATAACGCCCACCGAGCGCTCGAATTCGCCGAACAAGGACTGCGAAAGCGCAGGGTCCGCATGTTGCCGATAGAACTCAGCCGCGTCCTGAAGGTCCCGCTCTGCCTCAGGGTGCAGCGAATATCTCATCGGAACTCGGCCCTCAACTTCGCCAGAGTTTCGGGACCGGGAAGCAGCCCGACGGCCCCGCTTTCGATCTGTGCATGGCGCCGCTCGACTTCGGCGGCCCAGGCCTCTTCTATTTCGGGGTCGGCATCAAGGCTGGCGATGAGCCGCTCGACCAGCCGCGCCCGTTCGGCCGCCGTCAATTGCAAGGCTTCGGCCTCCAGTATTTCTACGGTTGTTGACATGATTGCCTCCTGTTTCTTGAACGATTCAGACCCATCATAGGGTGCCGCAACGCAGACGCCAAGGCCATAAAGCTCGCTTTGCGGTCCACGCTGGTGAGCATGCCGTTGACCAAGGTGTCCAGACGCCCTTCGATGGGAAGACTCGCACTGTCAAACTCGGTAGCGTCGATCATGCCGTCGCCGCGTGGCGTGAGAGTGGCGATGTTCAGGCAAGACTTGAGCTTCATGGTGTTGTCATGGGGCAATGCCAAGCTGCGGAGCTTTGCAGCGGGTGCGGTCATGCTATTGCTGTTGCTGGAGTGGTTCTGGATTCAGATCAAAGCGTGGTGCGCACGCGGACATCAAAACACGCCGGGGCAGCGGGGGCATCGCTCGGCGCGGCAAGAAGCTTCCCGGGCGCAGCCCAAACCGGCTTGGGTCGTGCGCGAGATCATCTGCTTGAAGGCGCTCATGCCCGAGACCGGGTGCCGCACCCTCGCCCACGTCTTCAATCGGCGCTACGCCGCCTGCCGCAAGATGACGGTGGGCAAGACGTTTGTCGCGGACACCCTGCGTCGGCATCGGTATGAGATTGAAATCCTGCGGCGCAACTTGAAACATCGTGTGCCGCGTGCGATGCCGCGCAATCTTGTGTGGGGTCTGGACTTGACGGGCAAGACGGATGCGAGGAAGAGTCTGCACATGATCTTCGGTCTGGTCGATCATGGCAGCCGGGTCTTGTTGAGCTTGGCCGCGCTGCCGAACAAGTGCGCGTGGACTGTGCTCGGCTCTCTGTTTCTGGCCATCGGGAAATACGGCAAGCCGCGTGCGGTGCGAACGGACAATGAGGCGTGTTTTACCAGTCGGCTGTTTCGCGCCACCCTCTTTTTACTCGGTATCCGCCAGCAACGCAGCGATCCCGGCTGCTCGTGGCAGAACGGGCGCATCGAGCGCCTGTTCTGCACGCTCAAACAAAAACTCGATCAATGGGAAGTCACAGGTTTTGCGGCTTTGAGTGTCTCTTTGGCCGAGTTTAGTTTCTTCTATAATTTTGTGCGGCCGCATCAGAATCTGGGCGGCAGAACACCCGCCGAAGCGTGGGCGGGCGTGGACGTTTTTACCACCAAGATCAAATGCGAATATTGGTTCGAGGCGTGGGACGGATTATTGCAAGGATATTATTTGCGGCGCTGAGGTGGTGTTCGGTCTTGCGTAGTTGGAAGCGGATGCCGAAACGGACTGTCCGGGGCGGTGCTCGGCCGGGCCACCCACGGATGGGAAAAGCGCTTTGAGTTGGAGCTTCTATTACGGTGATGCGAAGGAACGGAGTCGATTCGATGAAGGAATGTTGACAGTAAAGTTGCAGGAAGATTAAAAGCGAGAAGAATTCGGTGTGCCGGAAGTCGAAAATGTGCAGCGGACAGGCGGACGGGACACTGCGAAATCAACGTTTGAGAATTTCCAGAACCTGCTCTAATTCCACCAAGGTTTGCTTGATGACTTGCTTGCTGTGATTCACATCGTCTCTGGCAGATTCGCCCGACAGCTTTTGGCGCGCGCCTCCGATGGTGAACCCTTGCTGATAGAGTAACCCGCGAATCTGACGCACCAGCATGACGTCATGACGTTGGTAATAGCGGCGATTGCCGCGGCGCTTGACCGGCTTGAGTTGTGGAAATTCTTGTTCCCAATACCGCAACACGTGCGCTTTGACGCCGCACAAATCGCCGACTTCGCCGATGGTGAAATAGCGTTTGCCCGGAATGGGCGGCAGTTCACTGTGGCTCGCGGCTTCCAGCATAGGCTTCGACTCGCGCTTTCAGTTTTTGGCCGGGGCGAAAAGTCACGACACGTCGTGCGGTGATAGGAATTTCTTCGCCAGTTTTTGGGTTGCGACCAGGGCGCTGCTTCTTGTCGCGTAAGTCAAAATTGCCGAAACCAGATAGCTTCACCTGCCGGCCGGTCTCCAACGCGTTGCGAATTTCCTCAAAAAAAATTTCGACGATTTCTTTTGCTTCCCGCTTGTTAAGACCTAATTCTTCGTAGAGTTTTTCAGCCAGTTCCGCCTTAGTGAGCGTCATCTTTAACTCCTAAGTTTTGCCCCGAAGTATTGTGCGAGCGTCGTGAGAATGTGTTGTAACGCAGTGTCCACGTCGCCGTCGCTGAGTGTGCGTTCAAGCGTTTGGAAGGTCAAGCCCAGGGCAAGACTTTTACTACCGGATTCAATGCCTTTGCCCTTATATACATCGAAGAGCTGTAAGTGTGTGAGCAGCTCCGGCGCAGCCGCGCGAATGCGTTGTTCAACCTCGGCATATGCGACAGCCTCGCCCAGCACGACGGCAATGTCGCGGCGGATCGACGGAAAACGCGAGATCTCACGGAACTGGCGCGCGGCGGCCACCGCGATCGCAGTGTATTCAATTTCAAACACATAAGACGCGCTAGGTAGATCCAGTTGTTGTACTACCGACGGGTGCAACTCGCCGATCCACCCGACGCTTTTCCCGCCGCGCGTGATTGCTGCGCTGCGCCCTGGATGCAAAGCGGGATGCTCCGCGCGCGTGAAGTCGAATCCTGGCACCGCGCCTGCAAGTTGCAACATTTGTAGGACGTCGGCCTTCACGTCGAAGAAATCCGCCGCGCGTTTTTGTGCGCCCCACTGCTCCGGCTCAACTGCACCATAGACTAATCCGCCGATCACGGTGTCCTGCTGTGTGGCTCCCGCGTTTTGAATGAAACGCAAACCCGACTCAAAGATGCGCACGCGATCTTGTTGGCGATTTAAATTGTGCAGCAAAGTTTTGACCATGCCCGGCCACAGTCCGGTACGCATCACACTCATGTCGCTGGCAATGGGATTTGCGAGCGTAATTGGCTTACGCGCCGGATCGAGCAACTGTTGCAGCTTGGCATCAACAAAGCTGTAGGTGATCACTTCCTGGTAACCGCGGCGTAGCAATGATTCGCGCACATCGTTAATGTCAATACCTGCGTCCGGCACGGGCAACATTGCGAATGCCGCGCGTGGGCGCTGGTTGGGAATGTGATCGTAACCGAAGACGCGCGCGAGCTCTTCGATCAAGTCGACTTCCAAGGCAACGTCAAAGCGGAACATCGGTGGAGTCACCGTCCAACCATCCGTGGCTGCACCCACTGTCATGCCTAGACGGGTGAGAATGTCGAGTACCTTGTCATCGGGAATCGTTACGCCCAACACGCGCGTGATGCGCGCGCGGCGCAGTATGATCGGGTTGCGGATCGGCAAGTGCGCAGCGTGGGTGACGTCAATCACCGGGCCCGCTTGCCCACCGGCGATTTGCAGGATCAAGGCGGTGGCACGTTCGATAGCGCGACTCTGCAACTGCGGATCGACGCCGCGTTCGAAGCGATGCGACGAATCGGTATGCATGCCAAACGCGCGCGCACGACCGGCGACGGCACTCGGCGCGAAGAAGGCGCTTTCGAGAAAAATGTCATGGGTCGTGTCGCTGACGGCGGAGTCCATGCCGCCCATCACGCCGGCAATCGCCTGCGGTGCGAGTGCATCGGCGATGATCAAAGTCTCAGCAGTTAATGTCACGTCCCGCCCGTCCAGCAGTTTGATCTTTTCGTCAGCGCGCGCTTTACGTACTACGATGCCGCCATGTAACTTCGCCAGATCAAAAGCATGCATCGGCTGGCCAAGTTCCAGCATCACGTAGTTGGTCACATCGACCACAACACTGATGCTTCGCACGCCGCTGCGCCGCAGGCGTTCTAGCAGCCACAGCGGGGACGGAATATTCGTGCGCACGCCTTTGAGCACGCGTCCAACATAGCGCGGACAATCAGCGGGGACTTGAATTTCTACCGGGAAAACATCGGTAATACTCGGAGCAGTTAAGTCAATCTCAGGCGCCTTGACCGACATGCGATTCAACACCGCAACTTCACGCGCAACACCCGCAACGCTCAAACAATCACTGCGATTGGGCGTGAGCCCAAGCTCAATCGAAACGTCGTCGCATTCCAACACGCGTCGTACGTCAGTACCGGCGGCGGCATCGGGCGCTAAAATCATCAACCCGTCAGCGCTTTCCGCCATGCCCAACTCTTTCGCGGAGCACAACATGCCGCTGGATTCGGCACCGCGCAACGCGGCTTGCTTTATTTTCATTCCGCCGGGTAATTCCGCGCCGATGCGCGCGCATGGCACACGCAAACCGGCAGCGACGTTGGCTGCACCACACACAATCTGCAGCGGCGTGCTTTCACCG
Source organism: Gammaproteobacteria bacterium (assembly GCA_031370545.1). Taxonomy (GTDB): domain Bacteria; phylum Pseudomonadota; class Gammaproteobacteria; order SG8-11; family SG8-11; genus UBA6921. The sequence continues at coordinate 4,285 of JANMQQ010000064.1, read as the reverse complement.
ACGTTGACTTTGCACACCTTCAATTTCTCGGCGTTGGGATGCGGCTCGACGCTCACTACTTCGCCGACGACAACATTGGCAAACGCACCCGCGACTGGCGTGACGCTATCAACTTCCAAACCAGCCATGGTCAATTGCGCGGCAAGTTGTGCGGTCGTGACATTTGGGCTCACCCACTCGCGCAGCCAGTATTCGCTGAATTTCATTGTGCGGATTCCATGTAACGGTTCTTAATAAAATTGCCATGCAACGCAGCTGACTCCTTCCCCCTGCAAGGGGGAAGGCTGCGACTGCATGGATACGGGAGGTAGAGCAACGCATGGAGCAGTTGCCGGGGATGGGGGTGTGCAAGCACGCTGCCTTTTAATCACCCCCATCCTGACCTTCCCCGTTGCAGGGGGAAGGAACACTCCGTTCCAAAATTTTGTCGCCCTCAACCTAGCTGCAATTATCGGAATTGCTGCAAGAAACGCAGGTCGTTGTCGAAGAACAAACGCAAATCGTTGACGCCGTAACGCAGCATGGCCAGACGCTCGATACCCATGCCGAACGCACAACCGGTGTAGCGTTCCGCGTCGATATTGACGTGCTTCAACACATTCGGATGCACCATGCCGCAGCCCAGCACTTCGAGCCAGCCGGTGTTCTTACACACGCGGCAACCCTTGGCGCCGCAGATAACGCAACTCATGTCGACTTCCGCCGAGGGTTCGGTGAACGGGAAATACGATGGACGCAATCGCACCTGTAAATCCTTTTCGAAAAAGTTTTGCAGGAAGTCGTGCAGGATGCCTTTTAGATCCGCGAACGTTACCGACTCGTCGATCATCAAACCTTCCACTTGGTGAAACATCGGTGAATGTGTCACGTCCGAGTCACAACGATACACGCGACCGGGCGCGATGATGCGCAGCGGCGGCGGGCGGCTTTCCATCACGCGGATTTGTACCGGCGAAGTGTGTGTGCGCAATAAGGTGTGCGCATCGAAATAAAAAGTGTCATGCATCGCACGTGCGGGATGCGACTCAGGGATGTTGAGTGCCTCGAAGTTGTGATAGTCGTCTTCAATCTCTGGCCCCTCGGCGACTTCAAATCCCAACCCGGCGAATAATTCCTCGATGCGTTTGAGCGTGCGCGTGATCGGATGCAATCCGCCGCTGTCTTGCCCACGTCCCGGCAACGTAATGTCGAGCGCCTCGGCGCGCAACTGCGCATCCAGGTCGGCCGATTCCAATTGCTGCTTGCGCGCATCGAGCGCGGCTTGCACCGCCTGCTTCGCGGTATTGATCACCTGCCCGGCTTCACGGCGTTGCTCGGCGGGCAAACTACCGAGCTGCTTCAGCAAGTCGGTGAGTACACCGCTCTTGCCCAGATAGTGCACGCGCACTTTATCCAACGCCGCCAGATCGGCGCTGTTGGCTACGGCGGCGTTCGCAGCGGTAATGAGTTCGTTTACGTCTTGCACGCTGAGGACTCTCCCAATGCTAGGGCATCATGTCATGACTTTAATTACGACTGACAAAACAAAGGGGAAAGGTCGATGCGGCCTTTCCCCTAGCTTTCTCACCGGTACGTCAAGCACCGGCACGTTCAACTACTTTTCGCTTATGCGTTAGGCAAGGCTGGCCTTGGCTTTGTCAGCCAAGGCAGCAAACGCGAGCTTGTCAAAAATGGCCAGATCCGCCAACACTTTGCGATCAACCGCCACCGACGCTTTCAACAGACCGTCGATCATGCGGCTGTACGACAGACCGCATTCGCGAGCACCGGCGTTGATACGCGCAATCCATAATGCACGGAACTGGCGCTTCTTTTGACGGCGATCGCGATAGGCGTATTGCCCGGCGCGCGTGACGGCCTGTTCCGCAATGCGGAATACATTCTTGCGGCGATTGAAATAACCCTTCGCCTTGGCGAGGACTTTTTTGTGTCGAGCATGTGCGGTTACACCGCGTTTTACACGTGGCATGGTGGTCTCTCCTAGGCGGTCGGCAACAAGGGCCGCAACCGCGCGACATCGGATTTATGCACCATCTCCATCGTGCGCAAATGACGCTTACGCTTGGTGCTCTTCTTGGTCAGGATATGGTTGTGAAATGCTTGCGCGTGCTTGAAGCCGCCCGAGGCGGTTTTCTTGAAGCGCTTTGCAGCACCCCGATTGGTCTTTAACTTCGGCATTTTTCTAAACTCCAGGCAGTTAGTTTATCTAATTTTAAGCAGTGGCTTCACCGCTTGTGACTGTCGCGCTAACGCCGCCCTTTTCTTTGCGTTTGGGCGCGATGACCATCACCATTTGCTTTCCTTCCAAGCGCGGGAATTGTTCGACTAGTCCCACTTCTGTCAGGTCCGCTTCAAGACGCTTGAGCAAATTCACGCCCAACTCTTGATGCTGCAACTCGCGACCGCGAAACCGGAGCGTGATCTTGGCCTTGTCGCCTTCGGTCAAAAACTTCACCAGATTACGGAGTTTGATTTTGTAATCGCCCTCGTCGGTGGTGGGCCGGAATTTTACTTCTTTGACCTGGATCTGCTTCTGTTTTTTGCGGGCCGCGTGCTGTTTCTTGTTCTGCTCAAAGATGTATTTGCCGAAGTCCATGACCCGGCAAACCGGCGGTTCGGCGTTGGGAGCGATTTCAACCAAGTCAAGCTCCGCTTCCGCAGCCAAGCGCATCGCTTCCGCAATGCTCACAACACCTGGCGATTCACCATCCGCACCGATCAAACGTACTTCCGGCGCAGTGATGTCCTCGTTGAGCCGAACCTTCTTATCCGCAGAGATAGTTTTAACCCTCCAAAGTAATACGGCCACGGCTGCTCACTTCGACGGCCAGCTTTTCGCTGAAGACTTGGAACGACATGCTGCCCAAGTCTTTACCGCTGCGTGTGCGCACCGCGACCGTTTCAGTTTCCATTTCACGATCACCAACTACCAACAGGTAGGGGACCTTCTGTAACGTGTGCTCGCGGATTTTATAGCCGATCTTCTCGTTTCTCAAGTCTGATTCGACCCGGAAGCTTTGTTTGATCAGGAATTGTTCGATCTTGCTTGAGTAGTCTGCCTGCCGGTCGGTGATATTCATCACCACGGCCTGCACCGGTGCCAGCCACGCGGGGAATGCGCCCGCGTGTTCCTCGATCAGAATTCCGATGAAACGCTCCAGCGAACCCAAGATCGCACGGTGCAGCATCAACGGAATCTGGCGGCTGCTGTCTTCGCCGATGTAGGTGGCGCCGAGCACTTCCGGGAGCGTCGGATCCATTTGAATGGTGCCGCATTGCCACACGCGCCCGATACAATCTTTCAACGAAAATTCGATCTTCGGCCCATAAAATGCGCCCTCGCCCGGCTGAAAATCCCACTGCAAATTTTTGCTGTTCAACGCGTGTTCGAGGGCGTGCTCGGCTTTATCCCATAACTCATCTGAGCCGACGCGCTTCGCGGGGCGCGTGGATAGCTTCACCAAAATTTCTTTAAAACCAAAGTCCGCGTAAACCTCTTGCAGAAAATCAATGAAGTCGCTGATTTCACTCTGCACCTGCGCTTCAGTACAGAAAATATGTGCGTCGTCCTGCACAAAACCACGCACGCGCATGATGCCGTGCAACGCGCCGGATGGTTCGTTGCGGTGACACGAACCGAATTCAGCGAGACGCAACGGCAACTCGCGATAGCTCTTCAGCCCTTGATTGAAAATCTGGATGTGGCCCGGGCAATTCATCGGCTTCACCGCGTAGTCGCGGTTTTCCGACGCTGTGGTAAACATGTTTTCGCGGTAGTTTTCCCAGTGGCCCGATTTCTCCCACAACACGCGATCCAGCACTTGCGGCGTGCGCACTTCCTGATAACCGCGCGCGCTGAGCTTGGCGCGCATGTATTGTTCGACCACCTGCCAGATCACCCAACCCTTCGGGTGCCAGAACACCATACCCGGCGCTTCTTCCTGCAAATGAAATAAATCCAGATGCTTGCCGATCTTGCGATGATCGCGCTTCTCGGCTTCTTCGATGCGCGTCAAGTAATCTTCGAGATCTTTTTTATTCACCCACGCGGTGCCGTAGATGCGTTGCAGCATCTCGTTCTTGGCATCGCCGCGCCAGTAGGCGCCGGCCACCTTGGTGAGCTTGAAAACTTTGAGCTTGGACGTGCGCGGCACATGCGGGCCACGACACAAGTCGATGAAATCGCCTTGGCGGTACAACGAAATATCTTCGGCCTTGGGAATGTCGGCGATGATGCGCGCTTTATATTCCTCGCCCAGGTTGCGAAAGAATTCCACCGCCGCAT
>JANMQQ010000062.1:0-8660 GCA_031370545.1 Gammaproteobacteria bacterium | reverse complement strand
GTTCAAACCACCTTCGACAATTCACCACCGGATGTTTCACGCGGCGTTCTCCTGGGATTTGTACAACAACAAACCGCGCCAGTGGATGCCGCAACGCGGCGCCAGAGCATCTTGAATGCCTTGGCGCGCTTATTCGGGAACGCGGCTCTTACACCCCAAGCTTATATTGAGATGGATTGGTCCAGGGAGCGTTGGACCAGCGGCTGTGTTTCAATCCTGAGACCTAATGTGTTGACGCAGCATGGCGCTGCATTACGCCAGCCTTTTCAGCGCGTTCATTGGGCCGGCACGGAAACATCGGACGTATGGAACGGGTATATGGAAGGCGCGGTGCGTTCCGGGAAGCGGGTCGCCATGGAGCTCATTACCGCTGGCGAAAGCATTGCGGGACAACCCAATGATCGAAAATCTCATGATTAAAATCTGCCATAGCGTTGGTTCTATATCGTCGGCGCTCCTACGCGTATGTAGCCCGCTTCATAGAAACCTTAACTTAATGGCAGTGGCCCTTGGCAACTGAGATCAACAAATGAATATAGGTCCGCGCCGTCGCGAAGAGCCAGAGATTATCTTGATCCCGCTTATCGATATTTTGCTGATGCTGCTGATCTTTTTCATGCTGGCGGCGACGTTCAGGCACGCATCGGACATTTCCATTAATCTGCCCGAAGCCTCGCAACGGAAATTGCCGGATATGGAACAAAAATCGCTGGACGTCGCGATAGACGAACAGGGCCGCTTTTTCATTGATCGGCAGGCCGTTGTGAATTCGGATATCGAGACGGTGAAGCGTGCCATGCAAAATGCGGCAGGCGAGCGTAAGGAGCTGGTCGTGATAATTAATGCCGATGCCCATACGCTGCATCAATCAGTCATTACCGCAATGGACGCTGCACGGCAACTCGGGCTGCTCAAAATCAGCATTGCGGCACAGCAGCTAAAAGCCTCCGCAAATTAAATGTCGAGCTCCCCCGTTCTCAAGCGAGTCACCGTCATATCGACATCCATGGATGAGCTTCGAGTGAGTGCGGTGCAATTCGAATCCCCCATCTACACTAATCGTGCGCGGTTGCCGGTGTGGTGTGGTGCGTATCTGCTGGGGAGCGTATTCACCCTGCTTTGGTTCATCGCTCTAACCAGTATCTTGATGGGCGCACGGCCGGTTGAGCTTGCTGTGACACAAGAGCTTGAGTTGGTGATGCCGCCGCAACCCGAGGTTCCACCGCCAACCGTTGTTCCTCCGGTAAAGCCCAGGCAACCCCCTGCCAAATCCGCCGAGCCGAAGCCGAGTGAACCTTCGCGATCATCGCAACTGCGAGTTGCGCCAACGACCAACGATAGTTCGCCCATACCCCCGACGGCAGTTGATCCGCAGCCGGAGACTGTGGGCGTCAATACGGAATCAACGCCGATGCCTTCCGTCGAAACACCAGTGGCACCGGCGCCTACCAAAGTCGAACCATTGTTTCGACTAACGCGGCTGCCGGATTTCGGCAATGCGACGACCTTGAAGTATCCTGCCGCGGAAAAAAACCGCGGACGCGAAGGCAAGGTCATCGCCGAATTCGTGATCGACGAACAAGGCGCTGTGCGCGACATTAAAATATTGAAAAGTGCCGGCACGCTGTTCGATCAAGCGGTGACCGATGAGTTGAGCAAGATGACTTTTAGTCCGCCGTACATCGGCGAGCGCGCGGTGGCCGCGCGCTTTCGCCGCGAATTCCACTTTAAGCTTGATTAATAACAACGCTACGAGAAGGGGGCAGTATGAAAAAGAGCAGGGCGGTGAAATGGGGTGTTGGGTTGGTGCTGCTGTTGGGGATGAGATTAGCGTGTGCCGATCCGGTGACCTTGCAAGGCGAGGTGTTGGAAAATGGCACAGGCGATCCGATTCTGGGTGCGGCCGTTTATGTGGTCGACAACGACAGCATCAATGCGACCAGCGACGAGCACGGCCGCTTCACGCTGACCCTGCCCGCGCCGGGAGACTACACCCTGGGTGCGGTCGCCGTCGGCTATGAGAGTGACAAGCAGATTGCCATCACCGGCGAGAATATCGCGCGTGGGCTAACCAAGAAAATTTATCTGCGCCAGGACTATACAATTCCGCCGGTGGTGGTGCGCGCCGAGCGCAACGCGGAGCGCGTGTCGAAAACCGTGATCACCGGAAAAGAGTTGAGCGAAGTGCCGGGTGCCGGGGGCGATCCGTTAAAAGCCTTGCAAGCCTTGCCGGGTATTGCGATGGGTAGCGATGCCAGCGGCGAACCCGCAATTCGCGGCTCCAATCCCGAAGACAATGCTTACTATGTCGACGGCGTGCCGGTGGGTTATCTGTTTCACGTCGGCGGTCTGGTGAGCGTATTGCCCACCTACATCATCGACGATTTTAATTTGTACGCCGCTGCCTTCGGTCCGGAATACGACGATGTGACCGGCGCCGTGATCGATGTGGCCTTGCGCAAGCCGCGCACCGACCGCCTCGGCGGAAAAGTCAACATCAGCCTGATCGGTGCCGACGGGCTGATCGAAGGACCGGTCGCGCCGCATCAATCCATGTTGTTTTCCGTGCGCCGCAGTTACTTCGATCTGCTCTTGGGCACGCTCGAAGACAAGAAAAAAGGCGAGAAAATCACAATTCCGCGCTACTACGATTATCAGGGAAAATATATCTGGGAGGTGAACGACGCGAACACGCTCACTGTGAACGCGAATGGTGCGTCGGACAGCGTGGGATTTACCTTTTCCAAGGATTCCGATGTCGCAAAACGCGAGCCGATTTTAGTTGGCAGTTCTTCTTTAAAGCAGTCGTATCACACGCAAAATATCGAATGGAGTTCGCGCATTACATCGACCGCAGTGAATAAGCTGTATGTGGGTCACTCTCGTGTGGCTTCATCCAGTTCGGTGGGTTCTGCTGGAACAGCGGATGTGGCCTTCGACAACCTGTTTCTGCGTGATCAGTTTCATTTTGAACCCACGCCCAACCATGCCGTAACGATCGGCGGAAACTATTCCAATCTGGATGTGAATCTGGATCTGGATGTCATCAATATTTCTTCCGCTGTGGACTCAATAAAGCCTCAATACCTGACTGGCGCACCGCGTGAACAATCCAAAGAAGATTTTCCGGTACGCAGCGAACTCTTGTTTGCCAAAGATCGTTGGCTGGTCGCTCCGGATTTGACATTCATCGGCGGGTTGCATTGGACGCACGACGACTACTTGGATCGCAGCTATACCGAACCGCGCCTGGCGGTGGAATGGGACTGGACCCCGCGCACGCTGATTACTGCCGGATGGGGTAAATACAATCAGTTTCCCCGAGGTGAACAAGTGATCGAAAAATTCGGCAATCCGAAGCTGGGGCGCCTGCGCGCGACCCACAACGTGCTTGGGCTATCTCAAAAACTGGACGAAGGTTGGACCTGGAAGCTGGAAGGCTATTACAAAGCTTTCGACGATTTGGTGAGCTCCGATCCGCAAGTCAAATATACAAATGGCGCCAGCGGCACGGCCCACGGTGTTGAGTTATTGGTGAAAAAAGACAGCCCGACGTTGTGGTCCGGCTGGTTATCGGTGACTTATTCCCAGTCGCGCCGCCGTGTCGATGCCACCGGCAAGACTCTGCCGCTGGATTTCGATCAGCCGGTGATTGCCAGCGGCGTATTAAATTACAAGCCGTCGGCGGATTGGTCGTACGGCGCGCGTTGGACCTACCATACCGGCAATCCCTATACGCCCTTCGAGACGAGTACAAAAGAAAAGGATAGCCCAATATATATACCTAAACCTGGTGAAGTGAATTCAAGCCGCCTTCCCGCTTATCACCGCCTCGATCTGCGTGTCGACCGGCATATGGTTTTCAATACCTGGAAGGTGGATGGCTATGTCGAATTGATCAATGCCTATAATCGCAAAAATGTGTCGGGTTATGAGTACACCTATTTTTCCAGTGAGCCCACGCGCAAACGTGTTTACCAATTACCGTTCCTGCCCTTTATTGGCGTAGAGATGGAGTTCTAATAAAAATGTTAGCAAGAAATATGGAACGGCCATGAGCAAAAAAACAAACATGCTCTCCGCAATTGAACCCTGGGATATGGTCGCCGCTGGCTATGCGGAAACGACCATGAAGATGTTTTCGCACTATGTCGACGAGGCCATTGCTGCTTCACGCCTTAAACCGGGTGCGGCGGTACTGGATGTCGCCTGCGGTCCAGGCACCCTGGCGCTTCGGGTAGCGCGTGAAGCAAGCGTCGTGCATGGCATCGATTTCTCAGCAGCTATGCTCGACATTTTCAGGCAACACGTCGAACGCGCCGGGCACGAAAATATCGTGATCAGGCACGGCGATGCCCAGGCGCTTCCGTACGCGGATGAAATGTTCGACGCCGCGTTTTCGATTTTCGGCTTGATGTTTTTCCCTGACCGGCGCAAAGGCTTCGCCGAAATCTATCGCACCCTAAAAGCGGGCGGCTCGGTCGCAGTGACCAGTTGGGCGCCCGTAGATCAGTCACCCGCCATGCAAATCATGTTTGGGGCGATACGCGCGCTCAAACCCGACTTGCCGGAACCGCAGCGGGTGATCGACTCCCTGGAAAATCCCGGTACCTTCAAGCAGGAAATGCTCGATGCCGGGTTCCGGGACGTGACGATTCGATGCATCACTAAAGCCGCATTTCCCGTGACGTCGATCCCCGTATTCTGGGAAGACATGGTGAAAGGCAGCGCCCCGATCCAGATGTTGAAAAAAAGTATGGGTGAAAATGCATGGCGAGAGAACGAGGTATTGGCAATCAACTATCTTGAAGAAAATATTCCGTCGCTACCCACGGTACTTACATCCGACGCGTGGCTGGGTTTAGGGTTCAAGTAGCCGACTCCACCGAGCAACATGTTAGCGGTGCCCAGGAGATGACGCGATGCGTAACTCACCACCAGAAAAAAAGACGCTGACAGTAAATGGCGTCACGACCGAGTACTCGCTTTCCGGAGAGCGCGGTCCGGTTGTGGTTCTTCTGAACGGATTCAGAATGCCCATGTTTTCGTGGGACAGCCTTTATCCGGACATACAAAAGCACGGGCGAATATTTGCCTATAACCGGCACGGCGTCGGAAAAACCTCCAAGGCCGCGTGCCCCCAAACGGGTGAAGAAGTTATTCGATCACTTGAAAATGTACTCAAGGCATTGAAGCTGCCACCACCCTATATTCTCGTTGCTCATTCTTTGGGTGGTATATTTGCAAATTTATATGCGCGTTCAAAACCCGGCGACGTTGCCGCAGTGGTTTTTGTTGATGCATCTCATCCTGACGAAAAACGCAGACAAGAAAATTTCAAGCCGCCACGCTTTCTTCTTTTCATCACGGGCGTATTGAAGGCAATCGATACGCGCTTCGACAAGTACCAGCATTCAGAAGATGATTGCTGGGCGGAAACCGTGCGGCAAATCGAAGCCGCCGGGCGTTTTCCTCCGCTACCGGTAGCGGTTATTACCGGCGGCAAGAAGATGCCGCTGGTTCCGGAAGCGAGCTTCGCAATTCATCGCCAGTGTCAAAACGAACTCACCGCGCTATCACCGCATTCAGTCCAGATCATCGCAAATCACAGCGGACATTTTCCGCAGATTACCGACCCCGAAATTGTAATTCGCGCGATTGAAGAAATCGCTGGTAAGGTCAAGACTTCATCGCCAACAGAGTTCGCGCATGACGCTGTACCTCGTGCGCCATGAGCGGGCCACCGTGCCCCAGGTAAAATTTTTCGATGCCAGAATCGAGTAAGCGTTGTAGTTCATGGCCGACCGTATGTGGACTGTCTTCAAATGGTGGGCGTATGGCATGCCCGGTTCGAAGCAGTCCGCCGATTAAAATGCCTGAAGCAATCAAATCGCCGACCAGGGCCGCGCGCGTGGTGAGTTCAATTGAAATCGAACCTGCGGTGTGACCTGGAGTGTGTCTGACTGTCCCGGAAATTCCGTAACTAGCCAGGCCCAGCACTTCGGAGCCAGTTATCAAGATGTCCGGCTCAAACCCGGTATACGGTTCGGATATCAACGGTAGCTTGAGAAACAAACGGCCCGCCCAGCCCGTCGGACAAAATGTCATGTATTGGCTTCGGCTGAAGTATTTTGCGTCTGCCGCGTGGCCGACAATCGGCGCTCCGGATAATTTTCTCAGCAGGGCGGCGTTGCCAGCATGGTCGACGTGTGCATGACTTACCACGATGAGTTTGATGTCCTTGAATGACAACCCATGCCTGGCCAAGGCGGCGTGAATTTTTGACTCTGATCCGGGTAACCCGGTATCGAAAAGAATGCACCCACGTTCAGCCAAGATTAAGTGGGCATTCACAATACCAAAGGGCAAAATAGGAATGCGATAAATTCGTAGTCTGTTTATGGTCTGCGCCTCAGAATTTAGCAACCAATGCGATGGATGTTGTGCCATCGTGAGGCGTCGCCCTATGTGCAGCAAGAAGGCACAAATAAGTGCCGCAGCCACTTCAAGGTAACCAAGATGAAAAATCAATGGCATATCGAAAATCCGCTGAGCTGCCCGATGTTGACAACGCTCAACGTGATTGGTGGAAAGTGGAAGCCGATGGTCTTGCACATGTTGTTTTCGCAAACCATGCGCTTTGGCGATCTCAAAAGAAATATTCCGCCCGTCAGTCAAAAAATGCTGACCCAGCAACTGCGCGAATTGGAGGCCGATGGAATCGTCGCGCGGAAAATTTATGCCGAGATTCCGCCGCGGGTGGAATATTCTCTGACGCATCGCGGCACGAGCCTAAAGCCGATTTTGGATTGTCTGTATACCTGGGGACAGATGCATTTGAATGATTGAAATTACCGTGACGGTCTAAAACAGGAGGACGCGACATGACCATCGAAAATCAAGCAGACGTGGAAGGCTTAATGAAAGTCGGACGCATCGTTTCGCGGGTGTTGAGCGAAATGCTCGATGCGCTGGAGCCGGGCATGACAACCGCGGAGCTGGATGCTTTCGGTCGCGCGCGGCTGGACGAGTGTGGCGCACGTTCGGCACCACAAGTGACTTATCGATTTCCCGGAGCGACCTGCATCAGTATCAACGAGCAAGCGGCGCATGGAGTTCCCGGCGCGCGTCGCATCCAGGCAGGCGATGTGGTCAATGTCGATGTGTCGGCTGAGCTTGACGGTTATTTCGCCGACACCGGGGGCACACGCGTGGTACCGCCGTCTACGCCGATCAAGACGCGTTTGTGTCATGCGACGCGACAGGCTTTGCACGAAGCAATGATGCAGGCGCGCGCTGGCAATCATATCAATCAGATCGGCAAAGCGATCCAGCATGTGGCCAAGTCGCATCGTTTCAAAGTCATTAAAAATCTCGCCGGTCATGGGGTTGGCCGTAAGTTGCACGAAGAACCCGCGAACATCGTTGGATACTATAATCCTGGCGATACCCGCCAACTGCGTGAAGGCATGGTGATTGCGATTGAACCATTTCTTTCCACCAAGAGCAGTCACGTGGTCGAAGCAGAGGACGGTTGGACTCTGGTGGGAGCGTCCGGAAATTTTTCTGCACAGTATGAGCACACTTTGATTATCACGCGTGGCGCTCCCATCGTGGTGACCATGCACTAACCAAATATAGGTCCGGCGTGGCATGTCATGACAAATAAGCGCAGAGACATGCAAAGCCTGGCGTACGGATTGCTGGGCGTCATCGGTTTTAGCCTCACACTACCCGCAACTCATCTCGCGCTCGTAAGTCTTGACCCCACGTTCGTGGGGCTGGGCCGTGCACTGGTGGCGGCCGCAATCGCTGCGGTTGCCCTTTGGGTTATGCGCGCACCACGCCCAGTGGGTCGCCAATGGGTGCGCTTGGGCGCCGTAGCATTAGGTGTGGTGGTGGGCTTTCCACTATTGTCTAGCTGGGCGTTGGCACGGGTTCACACATCACACGCGGCGGTAGTCATTGCGGCGTTGCCATTGGTCACGGCGCTGTTCGGTGCGTGGTTGGCGGCCGAACGTCCGAGCGGATTATTTTGGGCAGCAACCATCATTGCAAGCACGGTTGTTACCGTGTTCTCACTCGGCTCGAGCGGTGGCACATTTGAACGCGCGGATATCGCGCTGCTCGCTGCGGTCATCGCCGCCGGATTTGGATACGCGGAGGGGGCACGTTTAACTCGCGAGTTAGGCGCGTGGCAAACCATCAGTTGGGCCTTGCTGATATCGGTGCCGGTAATTATTGTGCCGGTGTTTGACACATTTCCGGCACAGCTCGCGGCGGTGCAGTGGAGCAGCGTGGCAGGGTTCGCCTATGTCAGTGTCGTGAGCATGTTTCTCGCTTTTATCGCCTGGTACAAAGCGCTCGCGATGGGCGGCATCGCGCGCGTTGGGCAAATTCAATTGCTGCAACCCTTCTTTACGCTCGCCGTGGCAGCGTTGTTTCTGAATGAGCCGGTTTCAGGCGCGCAGCTCGGAGTCGCCATGATTGTGCTTCTATGTGTGTACTTCGGCAGAAGGTCGCGGGTCGCGGTCGCGACAAATTGAATTGTGGCGCAATCAGAAGTTTTTCCTTCAGTAGCGTGCGCCAAGCGCACGCTGGTGGGGTGGGGAAAACGGCATCCGTGCGCAAGGCGCACCCTACAGCGGCAATATCACAGA
>JANMQQ010000001.1:0-3410 GCA_031370545.1 Gammaproteobacteria bacterium | reverse complement strand
CCCCGCCTTCCCCCTTACAGGGGGAAGGGGCAACTTATTTCGGGTAGCAAATTTTGTTGCGACTTTTAGCTGCATTAAATCCGAACTGTGCTGACTAAACATCGCGCGCATCCTCGTCATGCGTAGCGGCCTCCAACACCGAATGCACCAGATAACGCGGGCGTTCGCGTACCTGCACATACAAACGCCCGAGGTATTCACCCAGCAAACCGATGCCGAACAGCAACAAACCCATCACGAAAAACGCAATCGCAAACAGCGTGAACACCCCTTCGACTTCCGGGCCGACGATTAAGCGGCGCAGCACCAGGTACAGCACAAACAAAAACGAAATGATCGAGACCACGATGCCGATCAGTGAAAACATTTGCAGCGGCACGATGGAAAAGCTCGTGATCAAATCAAAATTCAAACGCGTGAGTGAATACAGCGAATACTTGGACTCACCCGCCGCGCGCTCTTCATGCTCGACCGTGATTTCAGTCGGGTTCGCGGCGTACACGAACGCGAGCGCGGGAATGAAGGTCGTTACTTCGCGCGAGCTGAGCATTGCCTGGATAATGTCGCGATCGTAGGCGCGCAGCATGCAACCCTGGTCGGTGATGTGGATGTGGGTGATGCGCTCGCGGATGCGATTCATCAGGCGCGATGCGACGTGGCGCCACAGGCTGTCGTTGCGTGTGCGGCGAATGCTGCCGACGTAGTCGAAGCCTTCATCCATCTTGGCCAGCAGGTTGCCGATTTCTTCGGGCGGATTTTGCAGATCGGAATCCAGCGTGACGACGCGCTGCCCGCGCGCATGTTCGAAGCCAGCAATCAGTGCCATGTGTTGACCGGCATTCATTTTCAGAAAAATCACCCGCGTGACCTCGGGGCGCAACTGAAATTGCTGGCGCAACAGCGCGCGCGATTTATCGTGGCTGCCATCGTCAATAAAAATTATTTCGTAGCTGCGACCTAGCTTGTCGAGCGCCGCGTACAAACGCGCAAACAACGCGGGCAGCACCGCTTCTTCGTTGTACACCGGAATCACCACCGACACTTCGACCGTGCTTTTGATTTTATCAAGCACCGGCACGGCCGAGCTCCTCCAGCACGCTGTGCAGCGCGCCGCACACGCGCTGCACGTCGGCGTCGCTCATTGCCGGGAACAGCGGCAGTGTTAGCGTCTCGGCACCGATGCGCTCCGCATTCGGGCAGTCGCCGGGTTGGTAGCCGAGCTTGCGGAACACTCCGAACAAATGCATTGCCGGGTAGTGAAAGCCGCTGCCGATGCCGTGGGCTTGCAGGCGCTGCTGAAATTGGTAGCGCGTCACGCCCAGCGATGCGAACGCAATCAGCGGCGCGAACATGTGCCAGCTATGCCCGGCGTCGTCGGCGGGCGGTAACAGAGCCGCATGCTTGGGCAGATGCTGAAAATACAGCTTCACCAGCTCACGGCGCCGGGTATTGAATTTTTCCAGACGCGTCAGTTGCACGATACCCAGCGCCGAATTCACATCAGTGAGATTCATCTTGCCGCCCCACTCGTGCACGTCCATGTTGCCTTCAGTATCTTTCTCGATGCCGAAAAACCGCAGGCGTTCCATGCGCTGCGCCACCGCCGGGTCGAAGCTGGCAGCCGCGCCGCCTTCGATGGTGGTGATATTTTTGTTGGGATGAAAGCTGAAACACACCAGGTCGCCGGAAGAACCGATCAAGCGGCCGTGATCGCGCGTGCCGATGGCATGCGCGGCGTCTTCAATAACACGCAAATTATGTTGGCGGGCGAGCGCTTCAATCGGCGTCATATCGACTGCCAGCCCGGCGAAATGCACCGGCATCACTGCGCGCGTGCGCGCGTTGATCGCGGGCGCAACGGCGGCAGCAGTGAGGTTGCGCGTGTGCACATCCACATCGACAAACACCGGTGTGGCGCCGACGCCCAGCACCACATTGGCGCTCGCAACGAAACTCATCGCAGGCACGATCACTTCGTCGCCGGGCCCGATGTCGGCAGCGCGCAAACACACTTCCAGCGCGCTGGTGCCGGAGTTGAACACCCGCACCAGCGGCGTACCGCCGAGATAGGCGCTCAGCGCGCGTTCGAATTCCGCCGCCTTGGGGCCGGTGGTTATCCAACCGGAACGCAACACCGCTTCGACGGCGGCGAGATCTTCAGCTTCAATGGTGGGGCGCACGAAAGGCAGCATGTCAACCTCGGGTCAGGACGTAGACGCCAACGATAATGATACCTATACCCGCCAGGCGCATCGGCGTCAGTACTTCACCAAACAACCAGTAGGCGGCGAATGCGTTCACCACGTAACCCAATGACAACATCGGGTACGCAATGCTCACATCGACGCGCGATAACGCGAGTATCCACACCACCACGCTGACGGCGTATAAAGTCAGGCCGGTCCATAAATACGGCTCGCTCATCAGGCGCAGCGAGGTCGGCACCACCTGGTCCAGGCTCAAGCCGATCGGACCCAGGTCACGCACACCGGCCTTTAACGCGAGTTGTGCGATTGCATTAAGCAGCACGCCGAAAATGATCAGGGAAAAGCTGGTGACATTCATGGATCGGGATCGGTCCGTAGGGGTGGCGGGAACATCGGCGCGGGCCATTATAAGGGGTCGCCGGTGTTTTCACACGAGTGGTGCGGCCCCACTTTTCCTCCCCTCCTTATTTTCAAGGAGGGGTGGACGCGCAGCGGACGGGGTGGTTGTCTGAAGTTCTCATGAGCCCCACCGCAACCACCCCACCCCTGCGGGGCACCCCTCCTTGAAAATAAGGAGGGGAGGCAAAGCTTATTACACGCTTAACCTCGCAATGGCATTCGTAACCGCAACACCTAACGCGCCCACTTGTTGCTCTGCACCAGCTCGTAGGAAATTTGATCGAGCGCGAGCAGTTTGCGTTCGATCGCGTCGAGCTCGGCGGGTGTCGAAGGCGGCGGACGCAGTGTCCCGGTTTCCAGGCGATTTCTCAGACTGTGCTTGAGGTAGGTGTGCGGCGTAATCAAACCGATGATGTCGCCGCCCTCGGTGACGAACGCGTACTCATCGCGCTTGCGAAACAATGACTCTCCCAACGCGGCAAACGGCTGATCGAAGCCCAAAATGTCAATAACCGTCGGCAGGATGTCCAGTTGCGAGCCGACCGTGGCCTGCGTCTGCGGTTTATAAATTCCCGGCGCATAGATCAAAAACGGGATGCGGAACTTTTCGACAAAGGTGCCGACCTTCTGATAATGACCCCAAGTATGGTCCGCGCAGAATATGAACACCGTCTTGTCGAACCACGGACTTTGCCGCGCCGATTTCATAAATTCGCCCAGACTCCAATCAGCGTAATACAGCGTATTCAGAAACCCGTCTTCACTGGTCGCCCCGTGCGGACGCAGCTCGAATTGCTTGCCGAC
>JANMQQ010000433.1:0-5466 GCA_031370545.1 Gammaproteobacteria bacterium | reverse complement strand
CCAAAGACTTTATCGACGGTGTCGAGCTGGGCGGGGCGACAACCTATCTTGCCGCATCGGGTGGTGCCGACGTTACGCTGTTCATCTGAGCATCTTGACGTAACACTTCAAAAAAGCCGCGAGAATTACCCGCGGCTTTTTTTTTCGCCTGCGCGAATCACCTTGTGTTCGGTCAGAAAATTTCCTATTACTTCAGCAGTCGTTTACAACGTGGACGCACGCGAAGTGCCTTCCGCAAACCGATGTCACAATAAAGTCTCCACGCGAGACAGGAGGAGGGCGTATGAAAGCAGCACGTCATTTTGTAATTCCGTTATCCGCAGTGGCCGCATTACTCCCGGCAGTGGTTTATGCAACCAACGGTATGAATCTCGAAGGTTACGGACCCGTCGCGACAGGCATGGGCGGTGCGTCCATGGCCTATGACAACGGCTCGGCGGCGATGATGAATAACCCAGCAACCATTGGGTTGATGCCGGACGGGAATCGGGCTGATTTTGCACTTGGTTTGCTCGGGCCGGATGTTACCGCCAAGAGGGCGGGTCAGCCGGATGCCAAGTCATCGGGTACCGCGTACTACATGCCGGCGCTCGGCTGGTTGAGCAAGCAAGGGGATCTTGCTTATGGCGTGGGTGTGTTCTCGCAAGGGGGTATGGGCACCGAATACAAGGCTGATTCGTTTATGGCGGCCGGGTCAGGGGAGAAGGCGCGTTCTGAAGTCGGTGTTGGGCGCCTGATGGTGCCGGTTGCTTACAATGTAAATCCCGAATTCACGATTGGCGGTAGCGTGGATTTAGTGTGGGCGGGAATGGACATAAAAATGGCGATGTTGGGCTCAGATTTCGGCGATATGGTCGCTGCGTTTCCTACCAGCAAGCAATCTGCAGGAACTGCATCGGGTACGATGGTTGATGGGCTGGTGTCGAAGGTTGGAAACTTTATGAATAATGGGTTTGGTGCTGGCGCTGGTATGGGTACGGGTCCGGTCAATTGGGCGCGTTTTGACTTTTCCAATAGCAACGCCTTTACCGGCGAAGCTAAGGGCACGGGGTTTGCTGGAAAGATTGGTGGTGTATATAGACCTAATCAACAGCTTGCGATTGGTGCGACCTACCACACCAAAACGAGTTTGAGCGATCTAAAGAGCAGTAACGCCACCGTGACAATGAATGCCAATGTGGATAGCGGAATGGCAGCGGGTGGACCAGCCAGCGGCGTGTATGTTGCTAAGACGATTGCAGTAACTGGAAAAATCAAAGTAATAGACTTTGAGTGGCCAGCATTCTTCGGCATCGGCGCAGCGTTCCAGGCCACGGATCAGTTAATGATTGCGGCGGATGTTAAACGCATTCAGTGGGCGGACGTGATGAAGAATTTCCATATGGAATTCACCGCAGATGCCGTTTCTGCGCAGGCAGGACTTGCTCAAGGATTTGGCGGTGCAGTACTCGACGCGACTCTGTTCCAAAAGTGGGACGACCAAACCGTAATCGCCTTGGGTGGCTCGTATAAAGTCGATCCCGCCTGGACCGTGCGGCTTGGGTACAACCATGCTTCCAATCCAATTCCGGATACGTATCTAAATGCGCTGTTCCCCGCAATTGAAGAAACGCACGTAACCGCAGGTGTTGGCTTCGAGATGAGCAAGGCGTCAAGTTTTGATTTTTCATTGACAGACGGGTTGGAAAAGAAAGCAACTAACTCGCAGAATCAAGTGGCTTCCACCATGAGCCAGCTCAACTGGCAGTTCATGTATTCTTACCGGTACTAAGCTTGACGTTTTAGCTGTGAAGTTGAAAGGGGCCGCTCGGCCCCTTTCTTTTGGGCGGTTACTTGAGTGTGCTGACCAACAGTTCCGGGGTTCCAAGCTCCATCAATTGCGCTTTACCCAGGCTGAAATACGCCTGCCAGAAATCCTTGAGTGGTTGCAGCATTTTAGGATTGGCGTAAATTTTTTCGTCGCGTAAATAGCCCAGGCCAAACATGTATACCTTGGCCCCGTGCCAGTTGGGGATCAGATTGAATTTGCTGATTTCGTCCAGGGTTTTGTGTACGTCGATGGGTTTGATAATGGTCTTGCGTTGATAAAACGACGCATAGTTGCTGTTTTCCAAACCGTCGGAAACCAGCAATACGGTTTGGTCGTAGCCGGTTTCCGGCATCAGTACTTTGGTCGTGAGCTCCTTCAGTGCATACAACAAATCAGTTTTCGGTAGCTTGCCGTTGCTCGACGTGAGCGTTTGACTTACCGCTTGGCTGAGTTGTTTGTGGAATTTTGCGTCACGGGTTTTGACGCACTCCAGCAATTTTGGTTTGTCCTCAGCGCGCAGGTGGAACAGATATTCCTGCGTCGGCGGCGGATCGGAAAATTCATCGAACATTAATTCGGTGTATTGCCCGGCGACGTTGGCCGAAAAGCGCACGATCTTGACATGCTCACCATCACTGCCCCAGTTGGCGGTCAGATCGGCGACATTGGCTTTTAGAGCGGCGGTCAACGGCGTGGTTTGATCGACAAATAAATAGTACGCATGTGTGGTCGCGCGTTCGGGCTCGCCCAGATACAAGCCCGCGTAGCAACTGGGCAACGGTGGCACGGCCCACGCGGGCGTAGCGAATAACAGTGACAATGCTAAGGCGGTCAGTCGGAGCATGGTGGCATCACGTCGGGTGAGTGAACAGACTGCTTCTATAACGGTAGCGGCGGGCAATCTTTGAGTCGCTTGACATTTTTGGCTTAAAGTCGTCTACCGCGTTGCCGATAAACCTGCACCACACAACTCTTCCAACATTGGTGTCGCATGTTGAAATTTAAGTATCCCCGTTTGCTGTCGGTTTGGATCGCGGCCCCGTTGTTGCTCGCTGCGCTGTCGCCCATGACTGAGGCAGCAACACGCAGTGCAGAATCCAGTGGTTCGGTGCTGGTGAAATCGATGGATTGCCGACCTGACGCCAGCGGCGATAGCGTTGATCAGCAAAAAAAATCCGAACCCGTGCATGTCGGTGCCACCGGTTACGGAGCGCCACCGCCCAAGTATTACCCGGAAAATCAGCGTCGCTTGATGGCGATGCGCGCGTCAAAAATTGATGCCTATCGCGCGCTCGCGGAAACCGTCAATGGGTTGCACATCTGGGGCGGAACTACCGTCGGTGACATGGTGGTGCAGAAAGATCGCTACCGGGTATTCATGGATGCCTACGTGCGCGGTGCGCGCATTTTGAGCGTGACCGCGAATGACGACGGCAACTACGAGACCGTGGTCGAATTGATGGTCGATGAAAATTTCCTGGCTAAGGTTTTGACCGAGCCCACCACGCCTCCGTGCGGTAACGAAGGCGCGCACGTTTCGTTTGCTCCGCCGGAATCACCCTCCACGTTTTATTACAGCGAATAGCTATGTTCTTGCCTCCGCAACGCACGTCGGGTGCCTGGTGTTGTAAATTTCTGGGCGCGGTCTTGTTGGGGCTGGTGAGCCATGCCGCGTTTGCGTTAAGCGTGGAAGCTGAAGGCACTGCGCCCATCACCGACGGCGCACCGGGCAAGGCGCGCATGTTGGCAATTCAAAATGCGATTCGCCAGGCGGCAATGCAAAATTCTGTGGAGATATCGACCGCTACCACCTTGTCGAATCACACCGTCACCGGCGACAGCGCGCGCCTGCGCAGCACCGGACGTGTGTCGAATGTGTCGGTTGCCGACGAGTGGACTGAGGACGGTGTTTTACACGTGTTGATCCGTGCCGATGTCGGTCGGGGAGTCGATGCCGCAAAAAATGATTACCGCAAAAAAATCGGCTTCATGCAGTTGTTAGTGCGCGACCGCAGCGCAGCGGCGGATCTGACTTACATCGAAATGGAATTGCCGCGCTTGTTGCGCAAAGAAATGGAAAGTCGTCACGGCGTCATCGGCGTGGACGGTGCGCACTACGTGCTGGCCGAGCGCACCACTTCAGCGGTTGAACAAAACATCATCCCGGATCGCGAGATGGTCGAACGCGTTGCCAAGGAATTGGGCACGCAATTTCTGGTCTCGGGAGTGATTCTTGACACCGGTGTTAACGACGAATTGCTGGGCAAGTCCCGGCGCTTTGAAATCGAGCTGATGTTGTTCGACGGTGTGAGCGGCACGTTGTTGGCGCGTTCACGCTACAACGAAACTGTAACGGGCGTGGATTTACTGAAGTCGGGTGTGTCGATTGCCAGTGCAGAATTTCTGTCAACACCGTATGGATCGGCGATCCAGAAAATACTTCAACGTGCGTCGGGTGCCTTGTTTGCCGAGTTGAATCGACTGCCGTTCACCGCGCGTGTAATTCGTAGTGATGCAAAAAAAATCTATTTCGACGCAGGCAGCACATCGTCGGTGCGCGTGGGTGACATGTTGTTAACTTATAAAGTTGATGGCGAACAGATTGCCGATCCGGCAAACGGTCGGCTGCTGGGTTTTGCGGAACAACCCATCGCGACCCTGGTTGTTAAAAGTGTGCAGCCGCAATTTTCCGTCGGCGAATTAGAAACCGAACAAGTGCATGTTAAACCGGGCGACATCGTTCGCTTCGGCTGGTAGTCCCGCCGCTATTTCATTTGCGTGATGCGCGCGGCAACCTCGTAGTTATTCTGGCCTTCCGTGTTTGAAACCCTGAGCACTTCCACTACTGCGTTAAACGGTTTAACCACGGCTTTTTGCGGTGCAATATAAATGTCGACCAGCGCGCCCACCTGCATCGGCGTTGGCGTGCTGAACAACACGCCTTGCGCGCTCAGATTTTTGCAATAGCCGGGAGAAGTGCCGTGTTCACCTGGAGTGGCGAATGACATCGCACAATCCATGCTCATGCGGCGGAAGTTACGTTTTTCTTCGTAGTTGCGTGGTGATGAATTCTGCCCGGTATGCGATTGAGCCATGCTGAATTCTCCTCGTCGTAAGCACGCAAGTGTAAAGTTCGGGCGGGTCTCGTCAAGGGGGCGTGGTGGAGAAATAAATGGCGCTCCCTAGGGGTTTCGAACCCCTGTTCCCGCCGTGAGAGGGCAGTGTCCTAGGCCGCTAGACGAAGGGAGCAAATGCAGGCAAGGCAATGATTTCAAGTCATTTTAAAGAAGGTGCTATTATACGGAGCCTTCACAATTGCACAAGGTAAATGCCCGTCAACGTCGCGACCCACGGAGATACTTTTATTACCTCGCCGACCATTATTCCGCGCAGCGACCACAACATCTCGCGCGCGTTTATCAACACAAACGCGCTTAAAGTTTTGTATCGTTTGAAGGACGCCGGGTACCAAGCCTATCTGGTGGGCGGATGCGTGCGCGACATGTTGCTGGGGCGCGAACCAAAAGACTTCGACGTCGCCACCAGCGCACATCCCGAGCAGGTTAAAGAGTTGTTCCGCAATTGCCGCCTGATCGGGCGGCGTTTTCGTCTGGCGCATGTGCATTTTGGTTCCGACATCATTGAGGTTGCGACCT
>JANMQQ010000377.1:0-11018 GCA_031370545.1 Gammaproteobacteria bacterium | reverse complement strand
CAGACCTTACCGTGGCTCACAACAGAGTGGGTGCTGGGTCAATTCGGCATGCGGCTGGGTACATGCCGAAAGCACTATGAAGCTTTTGTACGCGAAGGCTACGGCGAAGGACGGCGCGATGAGTTTCATTGCGGCGGTGATGACGACGGACGCCTGCTGGGAGACGAGCAATTCGCGCGACGCGTTGTGAATAAACCTGACGTTGTTCAGAAGCATGTCACCCTGGATGCTCTCGTGAAAACCGTGTGTCGGGAATACAAATTAACCGAGAAGATGTTGGCCTCGCCGGGGCGCACACGAGTCACCTCTCAGGCGCGCTGCTTAATCGGATGGTTAGCGCAACAGCGCGGACAAATTACGCTGACGGATGTTGCAAAACGGTTTGGGCGAGATGTCGCGACATTGAGTCATGGAGTTCGGCAACTGGAGCTGAAGGCGCGGGTATCCAAACCTTTGGCGATTCGGATGGAGAGCCTTGATAATGCAATTATGCAAGCCTGACTTGACCCCGATGCTCCTATAGCGCTCGGTGCGCTCACTCAACCACCCCGTCCGCTGCGCGTCCACCCCTCCTTGAAAATAAGGAGGGGAGAAAAATAAGTATGTCGCTCTTTGAAGAATTTCACGGAGATTAAGATTCGCCCTTTAAGCCACTCGCCCACAACACAACCGTAATTTTCCGAATTATCAATTCAGCGCGCATTTTCCATAATTAACTCCAAATAAATGTAAATGCGCGCGCCTAACTGTCAAGACACGCGCCATCAAAGTGGAGTAAGTCACAATGACAAAAAAGAGCAGTGCAGAGGTTTCGACGTTGCCTAGAGCTAAGGCTCGGGTGATGGGTGACGAAGAGCGGCGTCGTATGATTGAGGAGGCGGCTTATTCTCTTGCCGAGCAGCGAGGATTTACCGGGGGCGACCCGGAGAGCGATTGGTTGGAGGCGGAAGCGCAAATCAATCGTCATTTCATTCGCTGACGCGTCGATGCATTAGCACGCGTTGGCTGCGCACTGCGGTGCGTGGTCTGGCGAGTAGACGCGCGGTGAAATTGCGGCGAACATGTCGACGCCATGTTACTCGACTCGCGCGTGCTCGGAATTTTTCTCGTTGTTGCATTGTTGGTGTGCGCTTCGGAAGTGCGCGCTGCGGATCGGGTGCGGGTGGAAATCGAAGGCTTGAGCGGCGAGCTGCTCGCGAATGTCACCAGTTTTCTGACGCTCATCCAGCAAAAATCCCATGACGCCTTGACTGACGAGCGCATCAAAAAGCTGCACAGCAAAACTCCGGCAGAAATTCGCGAAGCATTGCAGCCGTTCGGTTATTACAAACCAAACATCAATGCGGAACTCACGCTCGTCGACAATGTTTGGGTGGCGCGGTACGTCGTTGATCCTGGTCCGGCTCTGAAATTACTTTCAGTGGATGTGCAAATACATGGCGCCGGTGCACAAGACGCCGCGTTCCAAAATCTATTGAAAAAGTTGCCGGTGACGGTCGGCGCCACGCTCGAGCACGCGCATTATGAAGAAGCCAAAAGTGCGCTGGTGCAGTTGGCAACCGAGCGCGGTTATCTGGACGCGCAGTTTGAAACCAGCGAGATTCGTGTCGATCTCGACGCCTACACCGCAGCGATTGTTATTCACTTCGATACCGCCGAGCGTTACCGCTTCGGAAAGCTCAGCTTCAATGTGCCCGAATTCGATGCTGAATTCCTGCGTCGCTATGCGACCTTTGCCGAAGGGGACGGCTACACATTTACCGCCTTGCTCGATCTGCAAAATGCCTTGACCGACAGCGACTATTTCAGTCAGGTTGAAGTCAAGACACGGCGCGAGCTGGCGGAAAATCACGTGATTCCGGTGGAAGTCAGTGCAGTGCCGCGTGATCGTACGCGCTATACGTTGGGGTTGGGCTATGGAACTGACACCGGCGCGCGCGCAACGGCGGGTGTGGAGCGCCGTCGTGTCACGCGCGACGGTCATCGTTGGCGTGCCGATGCACGAGTGTCCGAGATCAGCGACAGTCTGACCACGCGCTACTTCATCCCGCTGAAAAATCCGCGTACCGACCAATTTACTGCCACCGCCGGATTTGAAAATCAACGCCTGATCGACAACACCAGCAAAAAATATTTGCTCAGCGGCAGCATCAGTCGCCTGGCCAACGGCTGGCAGAAATCGCTATTTGTCAACGTTGAGCGCGACACGGACTTCGTCGTTGGCGGTCAGTCGGGCAGCTCCACGCTGGTGATGCCCGGGATCAACTGGACGCGCGTGCACGCCGACAACCGGATTTATACAACCTTCGGCAACCGCTTTATGGTTGAAGTGCGGGGTGGGTCCGAAACTTTGGGATCGACCACGTCGTTCATCCAGACGCGCGCAAATGTCAAGTTCGTGCGCCGTCTCCAGAATTACGGTCGGGTGCTGGCGCGCAGCGATATTGGCTACAGCAAAGTGCTTAATTTTGAGCAATTGCCGCCGTCGGTGCGTTTCTTCGCGGGCGGCGACTTCAGCGTGCGTGGTTATGAATACAACGGCCTGGGTCCGCGCGAGAACGGCAAAGTCATCGGTGGCACGCATTTGCTGGTGAGCAGTCTTGAGTATGAACATATTCTGACCGAGAGCTGGAGTGTCGCCGCGTTTTACGATATCGGCAACGCCATGAATAATTTTGCCGACCGCTTGGCGCACAGCAATGGAATCGGCGTGCGCTACCGTTCGCCGGTCGGCCTAATACGTCTCGACCTGGCTCAGCCGTTGGACAAGGATCTGGGTGCCGCACGTTATCTGCATATTTCCATTGGGCCAGATCTGTGAGGAAGCGGCTTTGGATCAGCTTGGCAGTCATAGTCACGCTGTTGGTGTCGGCGATGGGTGGCGTTGCCGCCTTGTTGTCTTCAGAGTCTGGGTTGAGTTGGCTGGTGCAGCGTGCGATCACTCATGCGCCCGGTCAACTGTCAGTGCGTGCCGCGCAAGGGCGCTTGCGTGGGCCGATCATATTGGAAGATATTGTTTACCGAACTCCGGCCGCAGAAATCAAATTAGAGCGCGTCGAACTGGATTGGGATCCGTGGCTGTTGCTCAAGGATGAGTTCCACGTCGCGCGCCTGGCATTAACGCAGCTCGATTACACCGCGTTGCAACCCAACACGAGTCCGACAGAAAATACGCTGCCGGGCATAATTTTGCCGATCAGCGTGGTGGTCGAACTTCTACAAATTGATACGCTGCGCGTCCACTCCGATGCCAACTCACCCCCCCTGCTCGTTGACTCGATCACTGCACAAGCGGGTATCGCAGGCAGTGTAGTCGAGATCGAGCACCTCGAAATCGAATCGGCGTTGTTTAGTCTGCAAGCGAACGGGCGCGTGCAAACCTGGGGCGATTACCCGTTGAATCTGGCCACGCGTTGGACCGTGCGTCCGCCGCAGCGAGCGCCGCTTGAAGGGCAGGGCGAGTTGCGCGGTGACCTGCTGCGTTTGACCACCACGCAAGAATTGTCCGCTCCGGCCAATCTCACCTTCCAGGCGAGTGTCAGCGATGTGCTTAAGTCACCGCGCTGGGAAGTGAATGCGACGGCACGCGCGCTGGATATCAGCCGCTTCGACCAGCGCTGGGTATTCGCGCCTTTAGATGTCGAGCTCGCGGCCCAAGGCGGTGGCGCGGCGGTGAAAGTGAGCGGCAAACTGCGTTCGACGCACACCACCACCGGAGCTTTCGAGCTGAATTGGCAGGGCAGCGTGAGCGACTCACATATTGTCGTTGACAGCATGCAGGCGCAGTTGCTGGACAGTGATACGCGGGTGCAGTTGAGCGGTAACGTCGAGTTGGATGCGCAAGCGGTGCACGGTATTGGCAATATTGTTGCGTCAGGACAATGGCAGGCCCTGCGCTGGCCGTTGCGCGGTGCGCCGACCGTGCTCAGTCCCAGCGGCGATTTTTCTTTTGAAGGCGTACCGGAGAAATATACCTTTGCAGTCGCGGCTCCGCTGCGCAGCGACAGCCTGCCAAACGGCGATTGGGCGGTGCATGGCAAAGGGGATACGCAGCAGTTGCAACTCACTTCGATTGATTTAGTCGCGCTGGGCGGAGAAGCGCACGGTGATGCGGTGGTGAAGTGGAACGATGGGTTAGTCTGGCAGGCGCAGATGTCGGCGGCGCGGCTTGACCCCGGCGTGCGCTGGAGTGAATGGCCCGGACAACTTGCGTTTGACTTGAGCAGCACTGGAGAAGCAAAGAACGGGCACCTGCGTGCCACTGCCGATTTAACCAAAGTCGCCGGTCGGCTGCGCGGCTATCCGCTGCGCGCGCAAGCGCACCTGGAGCTCAACGACGACGTGTATGCGTTGCGCAGCGTGGAATTGCAGTCGGACACCAACACGGTGCGGCTGCGTGGCACGCTCGCCAAAAATTGGCAGCTGGATTGGGATGTTAGCGCACCCAGACTGGCCGCTCTGCTGCCGCAAGCCCAAGGAGCGTTGAACGCAAGCGGGCAAGTGCGCGGGCCGCGCGACGCACCGCAAGTCAGTTACACCCTGAAAGGTGAACGCCTGTGGTTTGCTAGCACGCAAATCGCGCGCATCGAGAGCCATGGCGAGCTTGACTTAAATGCAGCGCAGCCGTCACGCATCAATCTGCAGGCGCAGCAGCTGGTCGTTGCGGAAGCGCCCATCGACAGCATCGTGCTCGATCTCGACGGTTCGATGGGAGCGCATCGCGTCACCGCCACGTTGCGTGCGCCCAAAGGCGGCGCCGATGTTGCCATCACCGGTCAGTGGCGTGATCAAACCTGGAATGGGCAAATTGAGCGCGCTGATATTCGGCAAGCGCGTTACGGCGCGTGGAAGCTGCAGCAGGCGGCGACCGTGCACGCCGCGAGCGCTGCGGCGAGTGTTGCGGAATTGTGCTGGAATAATGGCGCGGGGCGTCTCTGCGCCGATGCAGGTTGGTCGCCGGGTGCAGGTGTTGACGGGCATGTGACGCTAACGGATTTGCCGCTGACCGCGTTGCAGCTGGCGCTGCCCGAAGGTGTCGGGTTGACTGGCGTGCTCAGCGGCGCGCTGCAAGTGCATGCGCAGCCGCGCGACAAACAACCGATGGTGCTGAACGCTAACATGCAGTTGCACGTCACCGCCGGTCAGTTAACGCTTACTGACGTCAGCGATGACGTAATGAAGTTTGAGCACCATGGCGCGGATGTGCAGTGGGTGGTTGATGCGCAGGGCGCGCGTGTTGACGCCAAGGCGGATTTTGCACAATTGGGAACAGCGGCGGTGAACCTACATCTGCCCAAGTGGCAACCCGGGAATTCACCGGCCGAACAATCCGTGGCCGGGCAGGTGCAGGCCGAGGTCAAGGACCTGGGATTTTTAGCGCGCTGGGTCCCCGCCATCGACCAGGTTCACGGTGCACTGCACGCCGATGCGCGGGTGCAAGGCACGCTTGCGCAGCCGCGCTACGAGGGCGTGGTGTCAGTGACCAATGGCGCTGCGGCGCTACCGCAACAGGGCATTCACCTGCACGACATCAGTATCGAAGCGCGCAGTCGCAGCGATGAGCATATTGAGTTTCATGCTGCGGCGCGTTCCGGCCCCGGCAACATCGAACTGCAAGGGAAGATGACGCTGGACCGTGCCGCTGGTTGGCCGCTGACCATCGAGATTAAAGGCAAAGATTTCGAGGTGGTGAATTTGCCCGAAGCCTGGGTGCTGGCGTCGCCGGACCTGCAAATCTACAAGGTGCGCAATCGGATCGACCTCAACGGCCTGCTGCAAATTCCAGAGGCGCGCTACACCGCACGCGATGTTTCCGCGACGCAAACGCCGTCGTCGGATGTAGTGCTGGTTGGAAAAGAAGACAAGCCGCGCACCGACGACAAATGGCAGATCTACACCACGGTGCGTTTTTCATTTGGTGACAAGGCCAGTTTTACCGGCTTCGGATTGAAGGGGCTGGTGCGGGGCGAGGTGGTGGCCGTCGACGAGCCGAAAAAACTCACGACCGGGTACGGTGAGTTGCAAATTGTCAATGCGACGTTCAACGCTTACAAGGTTGACTTGCGTGTGACGCGCGGGCGCCTGGTGTTTGCAGGTGGACCGATCAACAACCCTGGTATCGACGCGCGCGCCGTTCGTGCCTCGGGGTCGAGTCGTCAGACCGGTAGCAATCCAGACGCCATTGAAACGCGGGATCCAGGAGCCATCGTCGCTGGGGTGCTGGTGCGCGGCACCTTGCGCAATCTGGAGTTAACGTTGTTTTCTGATCCGCCGCGTGATCAGGCTGAAGTGCTGTCGATGTTGCTATTCGGCGTACCGCTGGGTGAAACCACATCTGAACAAGGCAAGGCGTTGTTCCTGGCGGCCTCGTCGTTACGTCTGACCGGGCGTGATGAAACAGTGCGAAAAATCGGCCAGAAATTCGGCATTGACGAGATTCGGCTGGATGCCGGATCGACGCCCGATCAGGCTTCGCTGGTCATCGGTCGCTATTTGGGGCCGCGTCTATACATTAACTACAGCGTCGGTCTGTTGACCAACACCACCAATGTGTTGCGGGTTCGCTACCGCCTCAGCAACAAATGGCTATTGCAATCTGAACAGAGTGACGCGGAAAGTGCGGCGGATTTGTTATACACGTTCGAGCATTGATGCGCGGTTGCAGAGCTGAATGCTGCGTTACATTGCGACCTGATTCGATAGTTTGATTTTTTGCGTGTGGTTTTTCAGGCACTGAATGGTCCAATCGTTTTCGAGTTTGCAATCAAGGTGGTGTTCGGTTGCTTGCAAACCGAGTTTGATTTCGGGAGTGCTTGCAGCTTCGGTTGTGGCTTTGCTGTGCGGGCGGCGATTGATTTTCACGATGTTGTTGCGGTAGGAAATTTTGAACTCTCCGGTGGGTTGCACCGCGTAGACGGTGGCCTCCGTTTTGTAGCCGATCTCGGCTTCGCCGATCATTCTGACAAGTTCCTTAGATACGCACTCAAGGGCTTGTTCGTCGCTCGGCTCACACGACGTGAGCTTGGACGGCAGAAACTCCACCGGCAAATTTGTCTGCGATACCCAGTTGCCATTCACCAACGCGGAATAGACCGTCGGCTGTTGAATGATGGGTTGCAAGCCAGCAATAGTAGTAAGCGGCGCGGTCAGATGCGAAGCATGGGAGCCTAGGCCCAAGCCCAACGCGATTTGCGTTCCACGCGCCACTTCGTCGCGCAGCACCGATGCGATAGGATCGTTTTTAGCAGCAGGCGAATTTAAACCCAGCGGAGACATGTTCGGTAATAAAGGTGCGCCTGGCGGTGCGACCGCCTTTACGCCGGATGTAGTGTTGAGTGGCTCTAGTACGGCCTCCGCACGTGCGGTTTCAATTTGGACACGGGGTGCTGGGAAGCGCTTTTTGTCTGCTAATGCATCGGTGGCCGCAGTATAGCCGCCCACCGATGCGCGGCTGTACCACAACTGGGCGTGATCCAGATTGCGTGCCGTTCCGACACCGGTTTCGTACATCGACGCTAAATAATATTGAGCGCGGGCGTAGCCAATTTTGGCGAGCCGGTCCATCAACTGAAATGCCTTGGTAGGGTTTGCGTCCACACCTTCGCCGCGAAAGTACATGTAGGCCACTTTATATTGAGCTTTTTGATGGTCCTGTTTTGCGGCCAGCTCAAACCACGTAAAGGCGCTTTTCATGTTGGCGGGAACGCCGCTGCCTTTTTCGTACATCTCGCCGATGTTGAATTGCGCTTCGGCGCTGCCGGTGCGGGCTAATTCCATTCGCTCCGCAAACCGTTCCTGCCAGATGTAGTCTTCGGTAGCGGATTTTATGTCAGCTGCATAAATTGCAGAAGATACGACGCAGGAAATAACCAGCAATGCGGGGATGGCGTTCATGGTACTTGTCACAGCTCCTTGCGGTTGGCCGAAAAAATGGCCGCTTTTTTAAAAATGGGGCAGGGCGTGACAATTGTGGAAAATTGGAAAACGATCAACAAATTATCAACAAGTCAAAGCGTGGCCCCCAACGACACAAATTTTTACAGGTCCAAAGCATTTGTACAATACAAAAAGAATTCAGCCGACAAAGATTTTTTTGATGATGATGTAAGTGAAGTGCTTCCGAAAATTTTCTCGTCCACTGAAACGCGTTGCAGCGCATTTTGTTACTGGTGCGACGGCGATGCTACACTCCCGTGCCGAAGCGTATTCACCCCTGAACGAGGAATTGATCGGCGTGCGAAAAATCGACACCTGCTTCGGATCCTGCGCCAAGTTGCGAACGCCGCGCGCGTCGTGATTCACATCCTTGGGATTGACCCTGGTTCGCGCATCACCGGTTACGGCATCATCGCAGTGGAAGGCCGACGCATGAGCTACGTTGCCAGCGGCATTGTGCGTGTCGACAAAGAAGAATGGCCACAGCGCTTGCGCTCGATCTTTTTGGGCATTCAGGAAATCGTCGCAACCTACCAACCGCATGAAATCGCAATCGAAAAAGTGTTCATGCACCGCAACGCCGATGCCGCTTTGAAGCTTGGCCAAGCACGCGGCGCAGCGCTATGTGCGGCGCTACTGCCGGGATTTCCAGTGACGGAATACGCAGCTACCCAAATCAAGCAAGCCATCGTCGGCAAAGGTCATGCGGCGAAAAACCAGATGCAGCATATGGTGCGCGTGCTGCTCAAACTACCCGATGTGCCTACACCCGATTCCGCCGATGCGTTAGCGGTGGCACTGTGTCATGCGCACACGCGGCAGACGGTGCGCTTGATTGCGCAGGCCGAGCAGCGGGCAGGGATGGCATCATGATGTTTGCCCGAGGGTCACGCTATTGATTGGTCGTCTGCACGGAATTCTGCTCACCAAGAAACCCCCCGAGTTGTTGCTCGACGTGCACGGCGTGGGCTACGAACTGTCCGCACCGATGAGCACCTTCTACCAGCTGCCGGAAACGGGTGCGAGCGTGACATTACATACCCACCTCGTGGTGCGTGAAGATGCGCAGTTGCTGTATGGCTTTGCCAGTGATGCCGAGCGCCAATTATTTCGCGCCCTGCTCAAGGTCAGCGGCGTCGGCCCCAAAGTCGCGCTGGCGATTTTGTCCGGCATGGCGGTGGACGATTTCGTGCGCTGCGTGCGCAACGACGACACCGCGCAATTGGTGCGGGTGCCGGGTATCGGCAAAAAGACCGCCGAACGCCTGGTCATTGAAATGCGCGATCGAGTGGCGAATCTGGATGGCGGCAACTCGGCCGAACTTCCCAGCAAAACGCCGGGCCTGCCCATCGGCAAAAGCAATGCGATGAAAGACGCCATTGAGGCTTTGATCTCACTGGGTTACTCACCGCCCGAAGCCAGTCGCATGGTCAACACCGTGGATGCCGCCGATCTGAGCAGCGAGAAAATTATTCGCGCAGCACTGCAGACAATGGTGAAGTAGAATCCGTTCGCCATGATTGAAACCGACCGCCTGATTGCCCCTGTGCAAATCCGTGAAGAAGATGCGCTGGATCGCGCCATCCGCCCGCGCCGGTTAGCGGACTACGTGGGCCAGCCCGCCGTGTGCGAGCAGATGGATATTTTTATTCAGGCGGCACGCGGGCGCAGCGAAGCACTCGACCATGTACTGATTTTCGGTCCGCCGGGCCTGGGTAAAACCACCCTGGCCAACATCATCGCGCAGGAAATGGGTGTGAATATTCGGTCAACATCTGGCCCGGTGCTGGAGCGGCCGGGCGATCTGGCCGCGTTGCTGACCAATCTCGAAGCGAAAGACGTGTTGTTTATCGACGAGATTCACCGCTTGAGTCCGGTGGTGGAAGAAATTCTCTATCCCGCGCTCGAAGACTACCAGCTTGACATTTTAATCGGCGAAGGCCCGGCGGCGCGTTCCATCAAGCTGGATTTGCCGCCGTTCACCTTGGTCGGTGCGACCACGCGCGCAGGTCTGCTTACGTCGCCGCTGCGCGACCGTTTCGGCATTGTGCAGCGTTTGGAGTTTTACAGCGCGGCGGATCTGACCACCATCGCGCAGCGCTCGGCGCGCATCATGGGCATCGAGATGGACGCCGCAGGCGCGAAAGAAATTGCGCGCCGCGCGCGTGGCACACCGCGCATCGCGAACCGTCTGCTGCGGCGGGTGCGCGACTACGCGCAAGTCAAAGCCAAGGGTGTGATTGACTTGGCTGTCGCGGGTCGTGCGCTCGATCTGCTCGATGTCGACGTGAACGGCTTCGACATGATGGATCGCAAGCTGCTGCTCGCGATCATCGAAAAGTTCGACGGTGGCCCGGTTGGGGTGGACAGCATCGCCGCCGCCA
This sequence comes from Gammaproteobacteria bacterium, assembly GCA_031370545.1. Classification (GTDB taxonomy): domain Bacteria; phylum Pseudomonadota; class Gammaproteobacteria; order SG8-11; family SG8-11; genus UBA6921. The sequence continues at coordinate 699 of JANMQQ010000377.1, read as the reverse complement.
TCGGCGAAGAACGTGGCACCATCGAAGATGTGCTCGAACCGTTTTTGATCCAACAAGGCTTTATGATGCGCACGCCGCGCGGCCGCGTCGCGACCAAAAGTGCCTACCTGCATTTTGGTCTCGTTCCGCCCCCTCCCAGCGCGCAACACGAGTCAATGAATCTGTTCAATAATAGTGAAAGTTAAAACTGCGTTACGTGTGATCCTAAGAATGACCGAATTCATTTTTCCCATCCGCGTCTACTACGAAGACACCGATACCAGCGTGGTGTAGGTATGGACATATCAGCAGCGTGGTGTAATGGTATGGACATGTAGGCGGGTTCGGCCGCTTTGGTTTTATCTTTTGCGCGCATTTATGTGAGTACTAGCGCCCGACAGGAGTGCCGTTAAAGGGGACTTCGCACGAGCGGCGTTTAGAATTTGTATGTAGGTGTGCACACCGGGTACAGCTGTCGGGCGACATTAAGCTCTATAGTCGTCAGTCGCTCGGGCGATGAAGCGACGCCGGCGTAGCGGCTTTCCAAGTATGACGTACGTTGCTGCGAACGCGTGCTTTCGACCCAAACCGGACTTTGGCGTTCAATAAAACATCCCGAATTCGCATCCGAAAGCAGCCGCTGAAAATCCGTCATTGCTTACCAAAACCAGAGGCGTGCTCACCTAAGCTCGCCAGAAAGAGCGGGTCCGTACTTACTCC
>JANMQQ010000329.1:0-4122 GCA_031370545.1 Gammaproteobacteria bacterium | reverse complement strand
ATGATTTTTTCCGGTACGTCGATAGCCCAGAGACATTCAGGAGCGGGGTAGTCCAGAGAAAAATAAAGAACAGGAATACGTCGCTAAAGGACGCAGTATCCGGTGAACGCTCGCCTGCTGATGGCGCGAGACAACCTTCGTCGGAACCCCACGATTCAAAACATCTATCTATCCCCGTGCCACTTCGCGAAGGTGTTACGGTGCGCATACACAATATTCCAGCTGACTTAACTGTGCAGGAGGCGGAGAAATTAGCGGCTATCGTTAGGGCGTATGCGATACCGCAATCGTAGGAGCAAAAGAAAAGGGCCGGTTTGCCGCCGGCCCTTTATTTTGTAGAGGAATGGGAAGCCCACTCCGCACATCTGACAGTATGAAGCGTAGTGGATTCCTCCCTGTAAGGCAATGCTCGGCCTCGCTTCCCGGCCCTGCGAAAAGGAGGTTCCATCATGGAGTCTCGTAAACCAGCGCCACCGGGTTTTCGGTGGGTGTGCTGTCGATACCGTCGCGTTAAAAATCGCGACCGGTACTTGGACGCATACGAGTATGGTTACGACGCATGGTGTTTTTTAGTGCGTTGTAGCTAGTTAGTAAATGGTGTCCGAGGGCGCTTCGCGCGCCCTCGGCCCCCTCGGAGAAGGGGGCCGAGGGCTTGCGTTATTGCATTCCACACATGAGCACAATTACGTCATCCGCCACAGCGAGCCAATCGGCAACGCGGTGAGTTTGTCGCCAAACGCCACTGCCGTCTCACCGGTATACAGCACCACGCCGCGTACAAATTTCTTACCAGTTTCTTCAGCGAGTATTTCCAGTCCGGAAAAATCCTTCTTGGTGACGCTCGCGGCGGATTTGACTTCGATGCCGACGAGGCGGCCGCGCGCGTCTTCGAGCACGACGTCCACTTCTTTTCCAGTCAGTGTGCGGAAGTGAAAGATCTTTGCGCGCACGGTGGACCACGTCAGTTGTTTGCGTAGTTCCATGACGACAAAAGTTTCCAGCAGATTCCCAAGCAGAGTGGTGTCGTGCGTCAAACGCTGCGGCGAATGGCCGGTGAGGTGCGTCGCAAGTCCGGTGTCGATGAGGTGAACCTTCGGCGCCTTGATGAGCCGCTTGCCCAAGTTTGAAGACCAGGCCAGCAGCGGCTCCATCAAGAACGTCATTTGCAGCAGGGTCAGGTAGCGCTTCAATGTGGTTTGCGCAATGGTCGAGGAGCGCGAAAGTTCGGAGGTATTTAAAAGCCCGCTGGAACGTGCCGCGAGCAACGCGAGCAAGCGTGGCATGTCGGTCAGTCCTTCGATGTTGGCTAGGTCGCGCACGTCGCGATGCAGAATTGCGCTGAGGTACGAAGTAAACCAGTCATGGCGGCGTGCTTCGTCAGTGCGCGCCACGGCTTCTGGATAACCGCCGGCGGCAACTAGGGAAATCACATCGTGATCCTGTGGTGTGGCGCGCATCATGCGCGGCAGCTCAGCGGCAAACAGGTGATCAATGAATCGCTCGGTACGTTCACGTAACTCGCCCTGCGACAGGGGCCACAGCGTGATGATTTCCATGCGCCCGGCGAGCGACTCGGAAATTTTCGGCAACAGCAACACGTTGGCCGAGCCGGTGAGCAGATAACGCCCCGGTCGGCGATCACTATCCACTTGCTGCTTGATGGCGGGGAACAGTCCTGGCGCTTTCTGTGCTTCATCGATGACGGTCATGTCGCCCAGCCCGCGCAAAAATCCCGTGGGATCTGCGGTGGCAGCGGACAACACCGTGGCGTCGTCCAACGTGACGTAGTCGCCACCGAGCTTTCCGACGATGCCTTTGGCGAGCGTGCTTTTCCCCGTCTGGCGTGCGCCATTCAGCAAGATGACGGGCGTGTCGCTCAGCGCTGTGCGTACATGCTGGGTGATATTTCTCTGATGCATGGACGAATATTAGCCATTGAGTGGCTAATATTCAACAAGGCAGATTGAGGTAGAGCGATGAGGCTGGGGTGGCTACGCTCGGTGTCCGTTTGCTCAAAACGGCGATTGGAGTCTACTGCACCGGCTCACCACGCGCCGCATACACCGTTACTGCGAAGCTCATTCCCATGTACGAGTCAGCCCCGATGCAGTGGGGCCAGCCTTTACATTTAGTTAGGTTCACAAGTGATGCAATGGGTGACAGGCTCGCGCAGATTTACGCATATTTCAGGCGCTGACCTTTGGGCACCGGAACCGGATCATCAAACTCTTTAGCAGTATCGATCCACAATCGGATCGCTTCTTGAACGCTAGCCAACGCCGCTTCCTGGGTAGGGCCGTGCGCGATGCAGCCAGGTAATTCCGGCACTTCAGTTACGTAAGCACTATCTTCATCGCTCCAATATAAAATCACTTCGTACTTGTACATCATTCGTTACCTCGAAGTTTGTAGCGCAGAATGACTGCACGCACCTGCCGTACTTGATATGGTTTGGCCTTGCCACCGTCGCGCTGCACATTGATTTTTTCCTCTACACCCGCCTTTCGATAGATGTGGTGGCTGCCGCGAATCCGCTCTTCAAACCCAAGTCGCAACAGCAACTGCCACAACTCATCAAACTGGATATTGGTGTCCGCTTCTCCCAAGAGTATCCGTTCGAGCAATTTATCGTATTTCCCCATGCACACAGTTTAGCAGGCGTCACATAAAATTCATCGGGCAGTCGTAGGATCAGCGTAGCGTAACCCGGCATGTCGCACTCATGGGTGACGCGGGGGGTTGTCGCCGAACGCCACCGTCGTATCGTCCATATACAAAATGACGTCGTGTATCAAATTGACGATCATGTGGGCCTGGAAGCATGTGACTCGACATAAACGTGTGCCTTTAAGTAAGGTGTACTTTATCGAGCCGCACACGATTCGTCGGAGCTATACGTCATGAGCAACATCGCCGAAAAGATTTACCGGGCAGTCCGCCAACTGCCGGAGCACTTGGCGCGCGAGGTTTACGATTTTCTCCGTTTCGTTGAAGCCCGGCATGGAATAGCGATTCCTGCTGACGAAGCCGCGCCTTCCACTGCGCCGGATTGGAAAGAATTTTTCGACCGGCACGTCCGCACGGTCGACGCTGCGCACCCCATGACTCGGGATGAGGTTTATGCCGGTCGTTTGTATTGAGGAGGTAATCGCCATGGCCCGTCCACTGAAAGAAATTGAACTGGAGCTGTTGTCGCTCCCACAGAGAGAACGCGCCGAATTGGCGCACCGCCTGATCGTCAGTCTCGATGAAGACAACGATGGTGACGTCGATGCCTATTGGCACAACGAGCTTGATCGCCGCCAGCGCGAAATTGAAAACGGAACTGACGAGCTAATTCCCGCCGATGAAGCGATGCGCAGAGCACGCGCAGCGCTCAAGAAATAGGAGCATCCGTCGCGATGCTTGTCGCCTATCATGCCGCAGCTCTTCGCGAACTGAACGAGATAACAAGTTACTACTAATGGCAGCTTCCAAATCTGGGATTGGATTTTCTCGATGAGCTGGAGCGCGCGTTATCGTTAGTCGCGGAGAATCCACATCTCGGCGCCGTATACCATCGGTCCGCCGCGTCTTGTTACAGCGGTTCCCATTTGCCGTGTTCTATCTTGTCGAGGGAGATGTCATGCGCGTGATGGCGGTCGCCCACCAACGCCGTATGCCGGGTTACTGGAGCAATCGGCGATAACAAATTCCTGGTGAAAATCAACACCAACATCGGCAACTCGGCGGTCACCTCGTCGATAATTGAGCAAGCGGAACAGGGTGTTGACTATTTCAACATCCACGCTGGCGTATTGCTGCGCTACGTGCCGCTCACCGCGCAGCGCCTGACCGGCATTGTGTCACGGGGTGGCGCCATCATGGCCAAGTGGTGCCTCGCGCATCACCAGGAAAATTTCCTCTACACCCACTTCGAAGACATCTGCGAAATCATGCAGGCCTACGACGTAAGCTTCTCGCTAGGTGACGGCTTGCGCCCCGGCTGCATCGCGGACGCCATCGGCGCCGCGCAAATCGGTTGGTACGGCACCGCCATGCTCTGCTACGTGACGCCCAAAGAACATCTTGGCCTGCCCAACAAACAAGACGTACGCGACGGCATCATCGCCTACAAAATCG
>JANMQQ010000324.1:0-26103 GCA_031370545.1 Gammaproteobacteria bacterium | reverse complement strand
ACGGCGTCGCCGCCAGTGAGGCGCTGACATTGCTGTTTCAGGGTGACATGCCAGCGTTTGTTGGAGAAGGCGCTGAATAGTTACGATATTTTTTCTCGAGGCGAAGCAATGATTCAGTAGCTGTTACGCTACCCGAGTGCGGCGTTTCTTCGTGACGGGTGGTGTGGGCGCGACCGAGAGCGTCAGATTCAGCGCCTTGACGACCTTCATTACAGTGGCGAACTCGGGGTTACCTTCGGCGGACAGCGCCTTGTAAAGACCCTCGCGGCTGATTCCGGTATCGCGCGCCAGTTGCGCCATACCGCGTGCGCGAGCGATGTCGCCCAAGGCGGCAACAATGAGCGCCGGGGCGCCATCCTCAAGACAGGCTTCCAGATAAAGTGCCATGTCTTCATCGGTCTTGAGATGATCCACGACATCCCATTTGCTTAGCTTGATTTTGCTCATGATCGCCTCCTAGAGTTTCCGCGCCAGTTGCAGTGCCGTTTTGATATCTTTCGCTTGTGTGCTCTTGTCGCCCCCGGCCAGCAGGATCACCAGCTCCATGCCCTGTTGCGTGAAGTACACGCGATAGCCTGGCCCGTAATGAATCTGCATTTCGGAAACTCCTTCGCCGACGGGTGCGCAATCGCCTAAATTGTCTAGCTCCGCCCGTCGAATCCGCGCTTCGATTCTTGCCTTGGCGCGGGTATCGCGCAGACTGGAAAACCATGTGTCGAAAACGCCGGTGGTGTGGATCGTTTTCATGTATTAAATCGTAAACTATGGTTCACATCCATGCAAGGCAGGGAAATGCGCTATGGGTTACGCCGACTTGGTTTCATAACGAGGATGCGTCGATTACAAATGCGTAAGCCAAAGTAACCTCAGCGTGACTCCAACGGCGGATCACCAATCACCAGCCGCTGCTGCCGCAACGTATTGAGATGCTCATCCCAATAACTCGGTGCGCCGAACCACGGGAAGTTGCGCGGGAAAGCCGGGTCTTTCCAGCGGCGGGCGAGCCAGGCGGCGTAGTGGATCATGCGTAACGTGCGCAGTGATTCGACCAGGTGCAGTTCGCGTGGATCGAATTCGTGGAAGTCGTAATAGCCGTCGAGGAAGGCTGACAACATGCGGCTCATTTCTTCGCGCGAGCCGGACAGCAGCATCCAGATGTCTTGCACGGCGGGCGCCATGCGGCAGTCATCCATGTCGACAAAATGCGGGCCGTCGTCGGTCCACAAAATATTTCCAGGGTGACAATCGCCGTGCACGCGGATCAGTTGCGCGGGCGCCGCACGCAAATAAGCGGCGTCAATTTCGCGCAGCAGGTCTTCGACTACTTCACGGTACTCGCTGACCAGATGCGTGGGCACGAAATTATTTTCGAGCAGGTATTGATAGGATTCCACGCCGAAGGTTGTTGGTGTCAAGCTCGGGCGCTGCGCGAACGGTCTCACTGCACCCAATGCATGGATGCGCCCCATGAAGCGGCCTAGCCAGGTGAGATTTTCGCGCTTGTCCAAATCCGGCCAGCGTCCGCCCTGGCTGGGAAACAGCGCGAAACGGTAGCCGCTGAATTCGTGCAAGGTCTGGCCGTTGGCATCGGCGAGTGGGGGAACGATGGGAATTTCCTGCTCGACCAGCTCGGCGGTGAACGCGTGCTCTTCCAGAATCGCCGCGTCGCTCCAACGCGACGGTCGGTAAAATTTTGCAATCAGCGGTCGGCTCGATTCGATACCGATTTGATACACGCGATTTTCGTAGCTGTTCAGCGCGAGCAGATGACCACTGCAAACGTAGCCCTGCGCTTCAATCGCGTTGAGCACCAGATCCGGCGACAGATCGGCGTAAGGGGTTTCAGATTCCAGCGGGTCCGTTAACATTTGGTGTGCACCGCCCGTTACATTAAACTATGGCCCGGCTTGCATCATAGCATCGTAATAGCGCCCATGGACCCAATCCAGACTAATCCGTTAATCGACTTCAACGGCCTGCCGCCGTTTGCCAAAATCCGCGCCGAACACGTGGAGCCTGCGCTGGATCAGCGGCTCGCGCATAACCGCGCCGCGCTGCGTGCGCTGGTCGCAAGCACGCACGATTACGCCTGGGATAATTTTGTCGAACCGCTGGAGGCGTTAAATGACAAGCTCGGGCGGATGTGGTCGCCGGTCGGGCATATGAATTCAGTGGTTAACTCCGACGAACTGCGCGTGGCTTACAACGCATGCCTGCCCAAGCTGACCGCTTATTACACCGAGCTGGGCCAGGACGAGACATTATTCCGCGCGTTCCAGCATGTTGCCAATGGCCCCGAATATGCCCGCCTGGATCGCGCGCAGAAAAAAGTCATCGACAACGCGTTGCGCGATTTTCGCTTGGTGGGTGTGGATCTGCCGCCCGAAAAAAAGGCGCGTTACAAAGAGATTAAACAAGAGCTGTCGCAGGTCACGACCAAGTTTGAGGAAAACGTACTCGACGCCACCCGTGCCTGGCACAAACTCATCACCGACCCGGCGCTGCTGAGCGGCCTGCCCGAGTCGGCGCGCGCACTGGCGCAACAAACCGCGCAACAGAAAAACGCAGACGGCTGGATATTCACATTGGATTTTCCATCCTATTACGCCGTGATCACGCATGCGGATAATCGCGAGCTGCGCGCGGAAATTTATCAAGCCTATGTTACGCGCGCATCTGACCAAGGCCCGAATGCGGGCACCTGGGACAACAGTCCGCTGATCGAGCGCATTCTCGCGTTGCGTCACGAGCAGGCACAATTACTCGGTTTTGACAATTACGCGGTGTATTCGCTGGCCACCAAAATGGCGAAAGATCCAACCCAGGTGCTGCAATTTCTTGCTGACCTGGCGCAACGTTCCAAACACATGGCGCAACGCGAGCTGGCCGAGCTGCAAACCTACGCGCGTGATGCGCATGGCCTGGCCAAACTTGAAGCTTGGGATGTGCCCTACTACGGTGAAAAATTGCGCGAGCAACGGTATGCGTTTGCGCAGGAAGATCTGAAGCCGTATTTCCCGGTGAATCGCGTGTTGCACGGCATGTTCGGCGTCGTGCACCGTCTGTTTGGCATCAATATTACTGAAACGGGGTCAGTCGAAACCTGGCACCCGGATGTACGCTTTTTTGAAATTCGCGATGCTGAGGGTGAGTTGCGCGGACAGTTTTATCTGGATCTGTACGCACGCGCCGGGAAACGCGGCGGTGCATGGATGGATGACTGCATGGGTCGTCGCAAATATCCCAACGGCCTGCAATCGCCGGTGGCTTACCTCACCTGCAATTTCACGCCGCCGGTAGGTGACACGCCGGTGCTGTTAACGCATCAAGAAGTCGAGACCGTGTTCCATGAGTTTGGTCATGGCCTTCACCACATGTTAACGCGCGTCGACTATATTAGTGTGTCGGGTATTAATGGCGTGGCGTGGGATGCGGTCGAGTTGCCCAGTCAGTTCATGGAAAACTGGTGCTGGGAACGTGAGGCGCTGAGCGTGATTGCCGGGCATTACCAAACCGGTGCGCCGCTGCCGCAAGAATTGTTCGACAAAATGCTCGCGGCCAAGAACTTTCAATCCGCGATGGTTATGTTGCGCCAACTGGAATTTTCACTGTTCGATTTTCGTATGCATTTGAACTACGTCCCTGCACGCGGCGCACGTGTGCAGGAAACTTTAGACCAAGTGCGGCGCGAAGTGTCAGTGTTGGCACCCCCCGCGTTTAATCGTTTTCAACACAGTTTTACGCACATTTTTGCGGGCGGCTATGCCGCCGGGTATTACAGTTATAAGTGGGCGGAGGTGTTGTCGGCGGATGCATTTTCGTTGTTTGAAGAGCAGGGCGTGTTTAACGCTGCCGCTGGCAAAAAATTTCTTACCGCGATTTTAGAACAGGGCGGTTCGCGCGAACCAATGGAATTGTTTACCGACTTTCGCGGTCGTGCACCTTCGGTTGACGCGTTGCTGCGTCACAACGGCATTACCGGTTGAAGGACAGTCAACGATGTACCACCAATGGCTTCTGTTCGCCACGTTAGTTGCCAACGCGCCACCAGCAACACCTCCACCTCCGTCGACCTACATCACTGATCGACTCAGCATCTCGTTGCACGGCGCGAATGCACCCGATGCTCCGGTGGTAAAGCAAGTAGTCAGTGGCGCACCGGTTAAAGTGTTGTCGCGTGATGGCGCGTTATTAAAAATTCGCACCGAGGACGGCAGCGTTGGCTGGGTGGAACGTGATTTGATCACCACCGAAACGCCGACACACTTGCTGTATCTGGAAGTCGCGGATCGCCTCACCAAGGCACAGGAAACCATCAAGACATTGCAAGACAAGTCGGGTGGCACCAGCTCGTCCGCACCTCAGGACGAAAGCAAAATTGTGACCGATCTACGCGCCGAAATTAAAAACACGCTCGAACACGCGGTTGAGTTGGAAAAGCATTTCCGGGGCAACAGCAAGCCAATGTCTGAGCCGAGCGGGCGCATCCGTGAGCTCGAAGAGGAAAATTCCGCGTTAAGGGAGCAGCTCGCGACAAAATCCGTCACGGCTGCGGCCACAAGGGAGGTAACCAATTCCCCCCCCAGTGTAACCTCACCCGCCGCGCGCAAATTTTCAGTAAGCCTGCCATGGTTTTTGGCGAGCCTCACCCTGGCATTGCTGGTGGCGGGCACCATCAGCTGGGTGGTGGTAGGTCGGCGCTTGCGTAAGTTTTACGGCGGATTCCGGGTAAAAACCTGACCATGTTTAAAGTCGCAACCTGGAACGTCAACTCGCTGCGCGTGCGTTTACCGCAACTGCGCGAATGGCTTGCGACCGAGCAGCCCGATCTGCTGGGCCTGCAAGAAACCAAAGTGACAGATGTTGACTTCCCACGGGCGGACGTTGAAAGCCTCGGCTACCAAGTGACGTTTGCCGGACAAAAAAGTTATAACGGCGTTGCGATTTTAAGCCGCCAACCCGCGACCGACGTGCTGGTCGACATTCCCGGATTTTCCACTGAAGAACGCCGCGTACTGGCGGCGACCTTTGGCACGCTACGTATGATTAATCTGTACATACCGAATGGCAGCGAGCTGAGCTCGGACAAATATGCCTTCAAATTGCGTTGGCTTGAAGCCCTGGTCGGCTGGCTTAAAAGTGAAGTCCTGGCCCATGAGCAGGTGGTCGTGGTCGGTGACTTCAACATCGCTCCGGAAGAACGCGATGTGCACGATCCGGAAGTCTGGAAAGACACCACGCTGTTCAGCACGGCGGTGCGAGCGTCATTCCAATCACTGGTTGATCTTGGGTTATGCGACAGCTTCCGCCTGCATTCCCAGGAGTCGGGTCTCTACAGTTGGTGGGATTACCGCATGGCGGCATTTCGCCGCAACCTCGGCTTGCGGATTGATCATGTGCTTGTCAGTCCCGCATTGAGCAAAGCCTGCACCGGTTGCCGCATTGATAAAGCACCGCGCAAATTCGAACGTCCGTCGGACCATGCGCCGGTGATTGCAGAGTTTGCTAACATTGCGCCGTTCCGCTTCTCGACTACAGTAAACAGGTAGCCCGTTCGGCTGAGCGGACTACCTGACCCCCACGAGGAGCGGCTATGCGTACCATCATGACCATGAACCAAAAAGGCGGTTGCGGCAAAAGCACTATCGCCAGCAATCTTGCGAGTTACTACGCGGCGAATGGCAAGTCTGTCACCGTGGTCGATCTTGATCCACAGGGCTGCACGCTCGAGTGGCTCAAGGCGCGGCCGCAGGACCGCCCCATAATTCACGGCATCCGTGGTTGGAAAGATGAAATTAAAATTGCTAAGGACACCGACGTCGTGATCTACGACGCGCCGGCAGGGACTCATGGCAAAGACCTGACGCCCATGCTGAAGCGCGTGCAAACAGCCTTGATTCCGGTGCTGCCTTCGCCGATTGACATGCGCGCCTGCGCACACTTTATTCAAGACATTCTCACCATGGGTCGGGTATCGCGCGATGAAGTCAAGCTCGCGGTCATTGCGAACCGCGTGCGCGAACACACGTTGATATACCAAAGCCTCGAAACATTTTTAACCGCGCTGGATATTCCCTTCGTTACCACGCTGCGCGACACGCAAAATTATATTCGCGCCGCCGAACGCGGTTTGGGCATCTTTGAAATGGCGCCTTCGGCAGTGGAGTTTGATCTGGAACAATGGCAACCGCTGATCAAATGGCTTAACAGTAAACGCAGCATGCCGCAGTAAAGGTCGAGCGACGTCGCTGAGCGGCAATAACGGCCGCTATTTTCTTTTTGCGTGCGGCCGTGCTGTTGCAGGTGCAGATATTTTTGTCGCGACATGGCGCCGATAAAATTCGCTGGTGAAAATTCCGCACGCCACCGATACATTCAAACTTTCCACCGCAGCATTCCCCGGTACGCGCAAAACCTGCTCGGTCAGCGCAAGCAGGTCGCGCGACATGCCTACCGTTTCAGCACCGAACACCAGAATCGTGCGCAGCGGGTAGTTAAATGCATACACCGACGTGCCTTGTATCACCGAGGTGCCGACGATCTGGAATCCATCGTTGGCTAACTCGCGCAAATCCAGCAACGGTTGCTCCAACGCGATCAGCCGCACATGTTCGGCGCCGCCCTCGGCGATACGGCATGCGGACGGCGACAACCGCGGCAAGCTGCCTTGTGCGCCCAGCACATACTGCACGCCGAAGTGCGCACAGGTGCGCAACATCGCGCCAACGTTGTGCGGATTTTCCACGCCGTCGAGGTAAATCACCAGTTGCGGATTGTGATTGTCGCGCAATGCCACGCGCAGTTGTGAAAATGTCAAGGTGCGTGGTTCCAGCGCCAGCATGCAGATGCCACCGTGATGCACGGTCTCAGTGAGTTTTTCGAGATCCTCCTTGTCGACGACATGATAAGGCGTGCGTTCCGCTGAGCACCATTTCAAAAATGACGCAAAATCCGGCAGGCGCGCACGCTCAACGTACGCACGCAAAATGTCTTTAGGCCGCTGGTTCCAAAGCGCCAGGCAGGCGCCCGAGCCGTGATACTTAACTTCGGCGCGGTCGGCTTGGGCGGGTATTGACGTCGGTTTGCTGAGTGTGCGCGGAGTGGCGTGCGGCGGTTTGCGGGGAGGTTTCATTGGAGCGCCTTACCCCTCACCCCAGCCCTCGGCAACCGCTCCCTGCGTTGCCCTACCTCGTGCATCCATGCACTCGTCTCCCTAAGGGAGAGGGAGAACTGCAAAAGTATTCTCGGAAACGAAAATGGCGAAATGTGTTTCGAACTGAAACAGTGTTGCCCCCTCTCCCTTAGGGAGAGGGCTGGGGTGAGGGGTTTGGTCATTGCAAGTACACCGCTGATACGTGAGCCGGAACTGTACGCTAGAATGCGTATTCGCAAAAGACAGCCATTTCCATGCAAAAACCACCACGCCCGTTTCCAATTTCTGTTCGCGTTGCGTCTGCCGCTAAAGCCGACATCGCATCGGCGCGCTTTCAATTCGCCGCATTGCCACCGCTCGCGCTGTACATCCACGTCCCCTGGTGCGTACGCAAATGTCCCTACTGTGATTTCAATTCGCACGAGGCCAAGGGTGCGATCCCGGAGCGCGAATACGTCGATGCCTTGATCGCCGATCTCGAGCACGATCTGCCGCGCGTGTGGGGGCGCAAGCTCAAAAGTATTTTCATCGGCGGCGGTACGCCGAGCCTGTTTGCGCCCGAGTCGATTGATCGACTGTTGTCGGCGTTGCGTGCGCGCTTGCCGTTTGTTTCACCGGACATTGAAGTCACGCTGGAAGCCAATCCCGGCACGGTCGAGCAGGGCAAGTTCGCGGAATTACGTGCTGCCGGAGTGAATCGACTCTCGATTGGCGTGCAGAGTTTCGATGCCGATGCGCTCGAACGTCTGGGTCGCATTCACGGTGCCAAAGAAGCCACCCGCGCCGCCGAGCAGGCGCACGCAGCAGGATTTGACAATTTCAATCTCGATCTGATGTTCGGGCTGCCGGGCCAAACACCGCAAGCGGGAGCCAATGATGTTGCCACCGCAATTGCGTTGGAGCCAACCCATATTTCCTATTACCAGCTGACGTTGGAACCCAACACCCAGTTCGCCGCGCGCCCGCCGACCTTGCCGGAAGACGACGCCATCGCCGCAATTCAAGAGCGTGGGCAACAGACGCTGGCCGAACACAGCTACGCGCAATATGAGGTGTCCGCCTATGCGCGCGCCGACAAACAGTGCGCGCACAACCTGAATTACTGGACCTTCGGCGACTACCTCGGCATCGGCGCTGGGGCGCACGCCAAAATCAGCGACGCGCAGACGCAAAGCATTCAGCGCCTGTGGAAAGTAAAAAATCCGCGCGACTACCTCGCAGCGGTGCCAGGCTCGACATATATCGGCGGTGAATCAACATTGACCCCCGCCGACGTCGGCTTCGAATTCATGATGAACGCGCTGCGGCTGAACGAAGGTTTTGAAACACGCCTGTTTGCGGAACGCACCGGCCTACCCTTGAGCGTGGTTGAAGCTCCGTTGACGCTGGCGCAACGCAAGGGTTGGATCGAGGTCACCAGCGCCCATATTCGCGCGACCGAGCAGGGGCAGCGTTACCTGAACGACGTGCTGGAAGTATTTTTACCAGCGGATCGTTAACGTGCGTCACAGGCTCTTTACTTTTGTGTGCCTGCTCCCTATAAAGACCGCCATCTACAACTTATCGCGCATCAGGTGTCACCCATGATTACTGTTCCGACCTATCTCGAAAAAAGTCCCGTGCATGGCTTTGGCGTGTTTGCCAAAGAGCTGATAAAAAAAGGCACTAAGGTGTGGGAGTTCAATCCGATATTCGACGTGCGGTTTACCGATGCCGAATTCGAGCGCCTGCCGCCGTCGGTAAAAGCCGAGATCGAGCACCATTTGTATCAGCCCGAGCAAGGCGGCGTGTTGTATTACGAGTCCACCATGGGCCGCTACATGAACCACTCGCGCGAACCGAATGTGGACTTCTCCGACGTTGGCGTCGGCTGGGCCACGCGCGATATCAAACCCGGCGACGAACTCACCTGTGATTATCGCCACTTCATGGCGGATGTGTCGCACATTACCTACCTGTAGATTTTTATTTGCTGGGACGTGTGCTCAGTTGCACGCTCGCGGCCACGTAGTGCAGTTCTTTTTTCCGCGCGTAGGATTGCAGCGCGGCAACCAGCCCATCGTGGGATTGGGTCAGCCGCTTCAAGCCATTGTCAAGCACCGCGCCTTCCAGTTCTGGAAAAGGTTGGCTCGCGGCGTACACCCACACCGTTTCGGTCCCAAACGGCGGGCCGACCACAAACTCAAACGGTGTGCGCGCGTCGGGGATGCCCAGGTAACGCGCCGCTTTGAAAAAGCCGCTGCGGTCGGTACGGTTGGGGATCATCTGAGTGAGCGCGCCGCGCGCGTCTTGATAGATCAGTAAAATGTACGCGTCATGGTTCAAATCCAACAGAAACTGTACGCGGTCGCCTTCCTGAAATTCCTGCCGATCGCCAAGGTGGGTGGTGATGTTGACATGCAGCGGTTCTGTCGCCGTGGCCGTGTTGCAGACGACGAGCCCGCATAACAGGGCTGCAAAAAAATCACTGCGCCGCGTGTGCATCGCGATATTCAGAACGCATGGTTAACGCCAAGCCCGAGGGTGCTGAGGTTGTGTGTTTGCCGCACGCCACTGTCGAAATCTAGCTTTTGGCCTTGCAGCTTGAGTCCAAAATTCAAACCGGTCGACGCGCTTGCGTGGTAAACGCCGGTAAATTCCAGCGTAGTCGCTGAGCCGGTGCCGATTTTGTCTCGGTCGTGCTTCGCGTCCAACGACATTACACCGAAGTGCCACAGCAACGACCACAACGGCGCGATGCTGTGCTGCGCGGAGACGCCCACGCCCAAGCCGCCAGTGCTGAGCGTATAACCGTCGTCCCATTTGGCCGAAGTGCTTTTCAGCGCCGCGAACAGCGAGACCCGCTCCCAGAAATAATAGCCGAACACCGCGTCGAACTCGCCGTGTTGCAATGAGCCTGAGAGCGGCGGTGCCGCCGTCGCAGCCGGTTGACGGGGCGCGTGGTTGCCGAAATCGAATTTACCGCCACTCAATCCCGCACCAACATAGGCATTATCCCAATGCAGCGCCAAATGTAAATTCAGCAACGACCCGCTCCCTTTCGCGCGCGTGCTGCCGTCGTTGTCGTCGACATTCCAGCCACTTATGCCGATTTTTGCGCCACCGTTCAACACCGGCGCGTCGGCCCAGGCTGTAGCGATGGAGCTTGCGACCACCACGATGAAGAGCGCCATATAGCGACATAAGATATGTATCGAAGCTTTCCTTCCCCCTGCAAGGGGGAAGGGCAGGATGGGGGTGAGTTGAATTGTATGGGCGCGTACGAACACCCCCATCCTCACCTTCCCCCTTGCAGGGGGAAGGGCTGTACTATTTCGAAGGCAGAGGGTCATTACCATATTTTTATGTTCCATTGATTTCGAAGCAGGACACTAAAACATCGGCAGCGGCAACGCCGCGCGGTTATTCGTGGGTGTGTCGTGAGGGGCAGGTTCAGCAGCAGGTTGCACCGCCGGTGCAGTCGTCGGTTCCACATGCACCTGCACTTTCACCTTGTCCTGCGGCACGCCGTCCACCTGCACGCGGATGTCGATTTTCAAGAAGATAAATTCGCCCAGCTCATCGCCCGCATCATGTAGCACGCCGCTTTCCGGAACCTGCGCGACATTGTTCGCGACCGCCTTCTCGACATTTTGCGACAGCTCGCGCACGGTCAGGTACGGGCTGTTATTGTGTTGCAGTTCGTTGAGCAGAAAGTAGGTGAACGGCGAATGGCCGGAGTTGCGAAAATTATCGTCGACGTATTCCACGCCACCTGCCGTGATGATCTGCACGCTCTTCTTGTTGGACACTTTCTGGTAGTAACGCTCCGACCCCATATCCGGATCAACGCCGCGCGATGCGGTGCGCAACAAGGAACCGGCGAAACACGAATCGGAAATCAGCAGCGTGTGTTTCGCGCGCAACCCGATGGTGCTCAATTCGTCGCGGATGGTGGAATTGCGCAGAAACGTGGTCGAGTCCGTGCCGACCGCATCCACCGGCACCCAGTAGCCGCGTTCCGTTTGCGTATCGAGATATCCGTGACCGGCGTAGTACACCAGTACGCTGTCGTTGGGCATGACGCGTTGCACCAGCGTTTCCAGTGCGCGCAGCATGTCGCGCAGCGATGCATTTTCCAGCACGGTCACGTCGCTGAAGCCGTAGTTGTCGCGCAATTGCCCAGCCAGCGTGCGCGCGTCGGACACGGCGGTTTTCAACGCTAGCCAGCGATTCTGCGGGTCGCGGTAGGCATCGTTGCCGATGATCAACGCGCGGTAGGTCCCGCTGACAAACGGCGTGTTCGCTGCCGTTGCCACGCGGGCGTCGATGCCGCGTGTGTCGGCGTCTGCGGTCGTAGTAAAAAAAATTGCGACCACACACAGCGCGAGCGCCGTGTTCAATCGTCGCGCTGAACTACAGAATGCGTTGCTCATGTTTTACCCGCCAGGTGTTGACTTTCGGCAGCGATGAAGCCGCCATTCGCGCGGAACCGAACGCCGTCGCGCGTGCTGCCGCTAATCTCCCACTCATATCGGCGGTTCGGCGCGAAATCGAAATTGTTAAACAGCGCGCGCGGCGCAGTCTCCCCTTGCTCCGCGACGGTTTCGCGCGAGTGGTCCACGATGCGGTACAGCGTCACATGATATTCGGCGGCGTTCTCGACGGCGGGCCAGCGCAATTCAAGTTCACGGGCGCGCGGGCGCAGCAGTTGCACGCCGGTGAACGGGCGTTCGATGCTGTTCGCCGCTGCAAAAAAACCGATCCCCGGTGGCGCAGCGCTGGCTGATTGAAAGCGCATCACGGGCGCATCTTGATAGGACGCCAGCGGCGGCGGTACAGCGTCATTGTTCGTGGTCAACAGCGGCAAGCCCAACGCCACCCACATCAATGCTGCCGCTGTGGCTGCCGGTATCCACACCGGCACGCGCCACGTGAATAGCATCGTCAGACGGTGCAAGAACGGAGTCGCGGGCGCCGCACGTTTCGCATTCGACGCCGGTGCGACGAGAACATCCGGCAGATCGCGTTGCAACACGCTGCGGTGAACGAGGTAATGCAAGGCAGCTTTGAGCCAGGCCGGGTTATGCAAGCGCGGATCACGCGCCATGTCATGACTATTAGTGGCACCGTCAAGCCAGCGTGCGACGTCCAGAGCATCGGCATCTGTGGCGGGCGTGGCGCCAAGTCGTGGCAATTCATCCTGCAACCGATTTTGCAGCGCCGCGAGTCGCGCCGCGCGTGTGCGGCACGGCGCGCAATCGGTTAAATGATCGAGCAGCGGCGTCAGCGCTGCGGCTTCCGGCGCTTCGAGATATTCCCACAACTGGGCGAGTTCAGGGTGATTCATGGTCGTTTCGCGTTCGGTGTTGGTTTAGTTTTTAAAGGACGGCAACTCGGCAGTTATTTGAATTACTCGACACCCATGAGTGTCGCCAGCTTCGCCAGGGTTTTGCGCCGGAAATAGTACAACTGCTGACGGCTGGTGTTTTCGGGCGCCACCTGCGGATCAATCCGCAGCTGTAATTTGGCCAAGGCTTGCAGCACGTCGTTAGCATCCTGTTCCTCCACCAACATCGCTTCCAGTACCCATTGTTCAACGGGCGCCAGTTGTTGCCATGCGGCGCGCAAACGTTCCTGTTCTTGACGGTTCTCCAGCGCTACGTCCAAGGTTGGGATATCCCACTCGAGTTCATCAGCGTCGTCTTCATCTTGATGCGGACCGACGTCGGACAACGACACGGTGCGATCCGGTTGCAATAGATGTAAGCGATTTCTTTTAGTTAGTTCCAATACGATGGCACGCGCGCAGCGGCGAACTTCATCCACGGGTTGGTTGAGGCGCTGTGCCAGCAACTCGAGGTTCTCGCCACGCCGCAGTCCCAGAAAAATTTTTGCCGCCGCATCGCACAGCGCGCGCAGATAGGTGGGGATGTGCACGCGTTTGCCGAAGCGCCACTCCTTCCAGCGTTCATAAAATGGCAGCGAGTTTGCAATCGCAAAAAAATATCCTTCCAATGGAGCCTCGTTTTGACTTTCAAAACGCAGCAGGCGCTCAGGCTTGGTCAGGTCGTCCAGCATCCATCCGTAGCTCCCATTGCCCCATTCGCACAGCGGCGCATCGGCGGGCGCACCGCTCAACGGACGCTGCAAGGTGCAACGGTAGCGATAGCGGTTTTCGTAGCAGAAACGCCGACAAAAATGCGTGGTTTGGTGACGAATGATGGGATCGGCAAGCTGCGTCACGCGCGTGCGTGCAACCGATTCGCCGCGCGCGGCGCGCTGTGCAATTTCGATAGGGGTCGGTTCGTCGTGCATCGTGATTCGGTATTGACCTACGGGTAGAGAATTTTTTACTCCCCTCCTTATTTTCAAGGAGGGGTGCCCCGTCAGGGGTGGGGTGGTTGCGGTGGGCGTTATGAGAATTGTTGAACAACCACCCCGTCCGCTGCGCGTCCACCCCTCCTTGAAAATAAGGAGGGGAGAGTGTTCAGAGTGTGCCGTATAAAAACCATCCCGCCACGCGGCCTTCATGCAAACGCACCGCCACGCCCAGTGCATCGTACGCGAGGTATTCGCCGTTGGTCAGTACCACGTAGCGCGACGGCATACCGAGCGCCTTCAACGGGCGATCCGCAGCATCACCTACCGCAATTAATTTCGATAAAGACACGGCACCTTGATCTTGCCACGCGTGCAGCACGCGGCTGTCGGCATCGAGCACGAATTTCGCTCCGTCGGCGTAGCGCGCTAACGTATAGCGTTCGCCTTCAAGTAAAAACTCCACGCGTATGGCAGCAGCAGGTGCGCTGGTGAGCAGGTCGCCGAGCCGCAGGTTGCGCACCTGCGGCGCCTGCTCTGGTGTGCGGACCCGCTCGGTCGTGGTATTCAGTTGCGTTAACGCAGCACGAAACAGCAGGCTTTCGCCGCTGATGCGCGCACGCTCGGCAGCGCGATCCCAGATCTGTTGTGCCTTGGCACTTTGGTCATGCGCGCGCAGGTACGCGGCATAGTTGAAAACCGCGCCGAAGCGCAGCAGGTGTTCGGGTAGCGATGCGTCGCCGAGTGTCTCGGTGTCGATGCGCTGCAGCAGCGCGGTGAATAATTTTTCTGCGCGGCCATCGCCACCCTCGGCCGCGGCGATCATGCACGCGATCAAATCCGACGCCGCATCCGCACCGAATTTCGCGATGTATTTGCCGTGCAGAACCCCCTGCGCCATCGGCGCATTGCCTGCCGCGAGATATGCGACTGCGAGCAATATATGGCTGGCGCGGTGACGCGGCTCCAGACGAATCGCTTTTTCCAGTGACTCAACCGCGTGCTCGAACAGTTGATGCATGCGTTCGCGCTCGCGTTGTGTGTTCAGGTCCACGCCGCGTTTCGCGGTGAGCGTGCCGGGTAATGCGGTCGCCACCGGTTCCGCGTCCAGCACCAGCGGGTACCACCAGCGCGGGCCGGGTAGCGCACCAGCGTCGATGAGTTTGTTTTTGATTTCAATGGCACGTGCCAGGTCGGTGAGCGCAATCGCCGTGTGCACCGCGCGGCTCGGATAGTCGCGGCCAAACGCGACAAAAAAGCGTTGCGCGCTTTCGTAGTGGCCGGCGATGTATTTTTGCGCGCCCAGTTCGAATAGCGTCGCCTGTGCGGCGATGGCGCTCAGTTGGGTTTGCGCGCGCAACGCGCGGGCGCGTGCTTGCGTACACGCATCGGCCGCCGGGCCGTCGGTGCCGCAGCGCGTGTTCCAAATGTTTTCCACCCACGCGCTGAAGAAGTCGCGCTTGTCGACAATTAGAAACGGGTCGTAGCCGACGGTCGCCATCGTGACCAGGCCGTCGTGATCAGCCTGCGCTTCGCGGCGTTCCAGATCGGCGAGCGACTCCACATCAGCGCTCAGACCCTGGCGCAATTGCCGCTGCACGGCGGGCGCCTGGGTCCCGGAGAGCAGGAAGAATTTGCGATGCCACAGATCATCCGCGCGCTGATGTGCCAGTTCGTGAGCCAAGACAAACGCCAGCAAATGATCGGCTTTGGCGGCACCGAACTGCGCGCAGGTTTGCAATGCGGCTTGGCTTAACAAAATGCTCCCGTCGGCCAGCGACGCCGCCCACGGACCGGTCGTCGCCTTCACCACAAACAATTGCGGTGCCACGCGCGAGTTGTCCCATGAACGCAGCAAGGTGCGAAACACGCCATGCGCCCACGCGGCTTGCGGGTCGGCGTCGGGCGCAATGGTGTGCGCGCGCCAGTAGGTCGCGGACTGAGTTGGATCGTCGGGCGGCACGAAGGCTTCTGCGCCGATTGCGGCAACCGGTAGCAGAGCGGTAAGCAAAATTAACCAGATTCGAAGCACGAGGCGCCTCCGCTCAAGGGGTACGGGTATTCCATAAGGGACGCGAACCCGCATTGAATTTGAAACCGCGAAGTGTCGAGCTCATCACGATTATTTCTGCCGGTGCCCATTCAACTTTCGGCGAATGTGCCGTCCCTCTATTCTCACACCCCGCCGCATCGGCACTCGACGCTGACGGGACCCAGTGACCAATACGCAGGAGAACACCATGTTGACAATTTTAAACCCTACCCCAAAAACGCCGTTGCTGCTGGCCGCCGCGCTGTGCGGCTCGCTCATGCTGAGCGGCTGTCTCGACCAAAAGAAGGCCGAAGACAAGCCTAAAACCTACGGCGAAGCCATCGAGCTGAGCCTCAGCCTTCCCGATAGCTTGACCGGTGGACGCATCGCCACCACGGCGCCGCGCACCATTGCCGCAGCGGCGGCCAGCACTAGCGACAACCAACCCTGCGCCTTCCTGGGTATCGGCGATGACGACGATCCGTTTAGAAACGGCTACCGCATGACGCGGTTTATGGTTTCAACCATCTCGGCATGGACCTGCCTGACCGACATGTTCATGGACGTGGCCGTGACCGTGCCGCACGACGGCGTCATCCGCCAAACCGAGAATAATCGCGACGCCGCCGGCTACGACCGCGACGACCCGACGCACTATAGCGTCAGCGACGCGTCGGCGACTCAGGCTGTGATTCGCCTTTATTACGACTATTCACGCAGCGCACCGCCGATCACAAGCAGCGCGCCAGGGCTGTACGTGTCCTGGAACAAGAGCGCGGCGGGTGTCGTGACCGGGCGCCTGGTGGTCGATGCGTTGCTGATCAACGGCGAGCACCGCAAACCGAAAGACCCCATTGCGATGCGTATGGATTTCACCTTCGATGACAAGCAAAAAATGGCCGATATGTTCCTGCGCTTCGACACAAACAACGAATGGGCTGAAGGTTTCCGCATTCAAGTCACGCACGACTTGAATGCCAACCCGTTGCAGACGGTGTACGTCGCACGTGGGCTGATGGATATGAAGCGCCAGTTCTTGCCAGTAAGCGGGGTGAGTGAACTTCCGCAACTGAAGATGTACACCGTGTCGGATCGTTTGGGCAAGGGCGCCGCAATCGGGCGGCTGGTTGACGTCGGTCTGGGCCTGGAATTGAACTCGACCAACCATCTGGGTAATTACATTTTCGACAAGAACGATACCTATTTCTTCCAGGCTGACAAGGATTGGGATTACATCAGGAAGATCGTCACTGCGTCGGCGTATCGCGGCGGGCGCAACACACCTGCAAGCGGCGGCACCTGGCCGCTGCCATTCAATCCGTCGCTGGACCTCATTGAGGAGAAACTCAATCTCGGCAACGGCTACTTTGATAACACCTGCACCCTCGTCGTCAATTGCAACGCGTTGATGAACGCCATCTTCGCCAACGGCTTCGCTGGCCAGGAGCCGAACCAGGGCAGCGATCCTTTGGACTGGCGCAGCACCGCCATCGCAAGCCCCGACTACCTCACCACCGTGTACCCCAACGGCGTGAGCTGGGACGGCGCGTTCGAACCGGTGTTTACGCCGTAAGCTTGTGTACACTTGGCCCGGAGCGGAACCAACCCGCTCCGGGTTTTTTTGTTTGAACATTGCAAGCAAATCACGGAGACCAGCCATGCTGAACAGATCGATCATTTTCGTAGTGCTGATGTTGTCATTAAGCGCATGCGGCGACAAAGCCGCGAGCGAAGCTTCCAAGGCGAAGGAACACTTCTTATCCGAGCAGCAGAAAGTGCTGGAGCAAGCGAAAGAAGTGACCAATGCCGCCACCGAGGCCATCGAAAAACAGAAGAAAGCACTCGAAGAAATAGACAGCAAGTGAGTCAACGCGGCACGGTTATAGTCTTGATTTGCGCCCTGTGCTTTACCAAGCAGATTTCGCCAGACCGCAGGGCTAGAGATTTTTTTGACAGGCACTGACGCAAGCAGAGCCCATAGTTAAGCTGGGGCGTTACATACTACGAATACGCTGTATGAAATGAAGTACTCGGCTTGGCCAAAGTTTAAGCATTTATTAATTTCTTCAAATAAAATAAAGCTGGACAGGTCGAGGCAATTATTTTCGAATAGACGCTCATCCCGCCGAGGGCAGTCGCGGATTCCAACCAGGAGCGCAACATGCCTACCTTCTCCCGATTTGCTGCTTTATTTACAACCGTACTGTCTCCGTTGGCTACCGCAGCTACAATGGAATCAACCTCCGCCCCCACGCTGAGCGAGGCCTCCGCCAAGCTGTCAACCATGCAGGTGCCGTTTATTCCCAACGGCGGGCAGTGGGATGAACAAGCCGCGTTCGCCGCGCACACGTTTGCCGGGACGCTGTTTGTCACCACCGAGGGCAAGCTGGTGTACAGCCTGCCCGGCAAATCCAAGCTCAAACCCAAAGCCGATATTTCCGATCACGTCGATAAACACGCCCGTAAAGAGGCCCCCGAACGTACTCCCGGCTGGGTGTTGACAGAAACCTTCATCGGTGCCAACCACAAGCCGCTCGCCGCTAAGCCTGCGGGTTATCTTCCCGCGCAGGCCAAGGCCAGCTATATGGTTGGAGCAACCAGCCGACATACCAGACCACTCGACAGCTTCGAGCGACTGCGTCTGGGTGAAGTGTTCAAGGGTGTTGAGGTAGAGCTGCGTGCCACCGGCAGCAATGTGGAAAAAATATTCACTGTCAAACCGCATCAAGATCCCAACACGATTCGCCTGCAACTGACCGGCGCAAAAAAACTGGCGCTGGGCAAAACCGGCGAACTGATCGCCCACACCGACAACGGGCCGGTCACGTACACCGCACCGGTTGCCTACCAGGAAGACGCTAGCGGCAAGCGCAGCGACGTGAAAGTGGTTTATGCGCTTAACACCGCGACAAAAAGCTATGCTTTTACCGTGGGTGAGTACGACCCCGACCGCGCCTTGGTGATTGATCCGTTGTTGCAGTCTACTTATCTGGGTGGTGCGAGGAATGAGCTCGCTGCAGCTCTGGCCATCCACCCTGCCAGCGGCGACGTGTATGTGGCAGGCAGTACTGTCTCGACTGCCTTCCCTGGCGCTATCGGCGGGGCGCAGCCCACCTATGCTTTTGGCGCGGATGTTTTTGTCAGCCGCTTCAATGCCAGTCTCACGGTGCTCAAGCAATCCACCTATCTGGGTGGTTCAGGGCTTGACAACGCCTACGCCCTTGCCATTCATCCCGCCAGCGGCGACGTATATGTGGCGGGCAATACCGAGTCGACCAACTTCCCCGCCACTGCGGGCGGGGCGCAGACGGCCAATGCTGGAAGCGCCTCAGGTGCCCCCAGCATCAGTGATGCCTTTGTCAGCCGTTTCAACGCCAGCCTCACAATGCTCGTGCAATCCACCTATCTGGGCGGCACAGGGGCATATGACGATATTGCCCGAGCGCTAGCCATACACCCCATCAGCGGCGAGGTGTATGTGGCAGGCGAGACCGGCTCGTTCAACTTCCCCGGCACTAGCGGCGGGGCGCAGCCAGCCTATGCTGGTGGCAAGGAGGATGCCTTTGTCAGCCGTTTCAACGCCAGCCTCACGACGCTCGCACAGTCCACTTATCTGGGCGGTGCGGGAAGTGATGTCGCCAAAGCCCTTGCCATCCACTCCATCAGCGGCGAAGTGTATGTGGCGGGCACGACCGGCTCGCTCACTTTCCCCGCCACCTTGGGCGGGGCGCAGCCCGTCTATGCGTTGGGCGATGATGCTTTTGTCAGCCGCCTCAACGCCAGCCTCACGATGCTTGCACAGTCCACTTATCTGGGCGGTGCGGGAAGTGATGTCGCCAACGCCCTTGCCATACACCCCACCAGCGGCGAAGTGTATGTGGCGGGCACGACCGCATCGCCCACCTTCCCCGCCACCGCCGGTGGCGCGCAGTCAGCCTATGCAGGCGGTTCCTACCCTTACGATGCCTTCGTCAGCCGCTTCAATGCCAGCCTCACCGTGCTCACGCAATCCACTTATCTGGGCGGCGCCGGTGGTGATAGCGCCGAGGCCCTTGCCATCCACCCCGCCAGCGGCGAGGTGTATGTGGCGGGTTCAACCGGCTCGCCCACCTTCCCCGGTACTACTGGCGGGGCGCAAGCGGACTGCGCGTTGTTCCGCTGTGTTGATGCCTTTATCAGCCGCTTCAACGCCAGTCTCACAACGCTCGTGCAATCCACTTATCTGGGAGGCGGCGGCATAATGGGGGAAGTCGCCTACACCCTTGCCATTCATCCCGCCAGTGGCGAGGTGTATGTCGCTGGCGGAACCGATTCGACCGACTTCCCCGCTACCTCTGGTGGCGCGCAGGCGGTCTCTGGGGGAGGCACGAGCCTGACGGGTGCTGATGATGCCTTTATCACCCGGATTTCACGCTCGCTTGCCCTCGTAGACCCACCCGCAGCCGGACAAACGCCGACATCCACTCCGCCCGCACCATCAAGTGGTGATGGAGGAGGCGGCGGCGGTAGCTTGCCCGCGCCGTTACTCTTGGCCTTGTTGCTGGTGTATTGGTTGCGCCGCAGCAGCGGCTTATTGGATCGACGTGCGGGTATTCGTGTATGAATAACCGCAGCGATTAAATTTTGGAGTACGCGGTTATGTCCACTTTGAAAAAACTGACCCACATCAGCGTCGATGAATATCTCGACGGCGAAAAGGCTGCGGATGTGCGCCATGAATATTCGGGGGGCGCGGTGTATGCCATGGCGGGGGCGAGCGTACGGCATAATCTCATTGCGGGCACCGTGGCCGCCGCGCTGCGCGCGCAGGTACGCGGCTCGGAGTGTTACGTGTTCCAGTCGGACATGAAGGTGCGCATCGACGACACGTTTTATTATCCCGATATCGTGGTCACTTGCGGCGCGATTGACTTGGCAGCCTACTATCACGCCAGCCCGGTGCTCATCGTTGAAGTATTGTCCGAATCCACCGAAGCCAAAGACCGGCTGGAAAAGCGCGTGGCTTACCAGCGCCTGGCGAGCGTGAAGGAATATGCGTTGGTGGCGCAGGACAAATTGCAGATCGAGGTGATCCGGCGCGTACGCGACGGCTGGCAAATCGAAACCTATAGTCATGGCGACGTCGTGAAATTTTCGTCCGTGGGTTTGGAGCAGCCGCTTGAAACCTTGTATGAAGACGTGCTGAGGTTGCTGCCGTAGCGTCGTTAGGTTGGAGTGTGTCTCAAATTGGCTAACGACTCCGGTCTTAAATTATCCAGTAGGGATTTTCCATTAGACATGCTACTGGCGGAAGTCCCATTGGCCAGTAATTAGCCAACTGCGTACAATACCCGCTCTGATTCACGCGGGTGCTTTATTCCATGTTTTTCCAAGATTCATTCGATGTAATTGTGATCGGCGGCGGGCACGCAGGCACCGAGGCGGCGCTCGCGGCTGCGCGTATGGGTGCGCGCACGCTGTTGCTCACGCACAACGTCGAAACACTCGGGCAGATGTCGTGCAACCCGGCCATCGGCGGCATCGGCAAGGGCCATCTGGTACGCGAGATCGACGCGCTCGGCGGCTTGATGGCGCGCGCGACCGATCGCGCCGGAATTCAGTTCCGCACGCTCAACGCAAGCAAAGGCCCGGCGGTGCGTGCCACACGCGCGCAAGCGGATCGGGCTTTGTACAAAGCCGCCGTGCGCTCCGTACTTGAGCATCAACCCAATCTCAGCATTTTTCAGCAAGCCGTCGACGATTTAATCGTCGAGAGCGGCCACGTCAGCGGCGCGGTCACGCAGATGGGCTTGAAGTTTCGTGCGCGCACTGTGGTGTTGACGGTTGGCACTTTTCTCGGCGGCAAGATTCATATCGGATTGCAGAACCACGAAGGCGGACGCGCCGGTGACCCGCCTTCGAATGCGCTCGCGCGCCGTCTGCGCGAATTGCCGCTGAATGTCGGCCGCTTAAAAACCGGTACGCCGCCGCGCATCGACGGCAAGACCCTGGATTTTTCCGTGATGCAAGAACAGCCCGGCGACACCCCGGTGCCGGTGTTTTCATTTATGGGCAGCGGCGCGGATCACCCGCGCCAGGTGTCGTGCTTCATCACGCACACCAACGCGGGCACGCACGATATCATCCGCGCTGGGTTGGATCGCTCGCCGATGTACACCGGCGTGATCGAAGGGGTCGGGCCACGCTATTGTCCGTCGGTCGAAGACAAAGTGATGCGCTTCGCCGACAAACAATCCCACCAGATATTTGTCGAGCCCGAAGGTTTGAGCACCACAGAAATTTATCCCAACGGCATTTCCACCAGCCTGCCGTTCGACGTGCAGTTCGCGCTAGTGCGCTCCATCAAGGGGTTCGAGAACGCGCACATCACGCGCCCCGGCTACGCAATCGAATACGATTACTTCGACCCGCGCGATTTGAAAGCCTCGCTGGAAACAAAATACATTCCGGGCTTATTTTTCGCAGGCCAGATTAACGGCACCACCGGCTACGAAGAAGCCGCCGCGCAGGGGTTGATCGCGGGCTTGAATGCCGCCCGCTACGTACGCGAGCAAGAGGCCTGGTGCCCGCGTCGCGATGAAGCTTACGCGGGTGTGTTAATCGACGATCTGATTACACGCGGCACCAGCGAACCGTATCGCATGTTCACCAGCCGTGCCGAGCACCGCCTGTTGCTGCGCGAAGATAACGCCGATCTGCGTTTAACGGCTAAAGGCCGCGAGCTGGGTCTGGTCGACGCCGCGCAATGGCAGGCGTTCGAAATCAAGCGCGAATCGGTTGAGCGCGAAACCCAGCGGCTGCGTGATACCTGGGT
Source organism: Gammaproteobacteria bacterium (assembly GCA_031370545.1). Classification (GTDB taxonomy): domain Bacteria; phylum Pseudomonadota; class Gammaproteobacteria; order SG8-11; family SG8-11; genus UBA6921. The sequence goes on along the minus strand of JANMQQ010000324.1, from coordinate 3,804 downwards.
GCGCCCTGCGGTTGTGCCAGAGCACGATGTATTGCGGGTACTGGGACAACCGCTGGCGCGCGAATACACGCTGATGGATTTGCTGCGCCGTCCGGACGTGGACTATGCGAAGTTAATGAGCTTGCCCGGCGTGGGCGCTGCGGTTACCGATCCGGCGGTCGCCGAGCAGGTCGAGATTCAAGCGAAATACGCCGGCTACATCGACCGTCAGCAATCCGAGATTGAACGCCAGCGGCGTTATGAAGATCTACGCCTTCCTGCGGAGCTTGACTATTCCGCAGTGCGCGGCTTATCCGCCGAAGTGCTGCAAAAATTTTCCAACCAGCGCCCCGAGACCTTAGGTCAGGCCGCACGCATTCCCGGCGTGACCCCGGCAGCGATTTCATTGCTGCTGATCCATCTGAAGAAATCCTCCGCCGCCGAGCGGCTGACGGCATAACTTGGAGTGCGGCGGCTTGCCGCCGCTTTTGGAGACGGGACAAGCCCCAGAAATGCAAAGCGGGAGCAAGCTCCCGCACTCCGTACCACGTCTTATAAAAATAGTGATCCATGGCGCTACATCCTGAATTTCCGAAATCGCCCTACGCCGAATTGTTGCCGGACCAGCGCTGGTTTCCGGCGGCAGAGGAATTGCGCAGCACGGCCTATGAAAAACTGCTGCCGCCGCTGGTGGCCAACATTCGCAAAGAGGTCACGGCGTGGCGGTATGCGGACTACGCAGGGGCTTCGGGAACATCGCGCGCGCTTTTGAATTGGTGGTTCGAAACCGAGCACCTGGTTGATCAGGCCGACGGCACGTTGTCGCCTTTCCACTATTACTTCGCGCAACGCGAAGCGGTCGAGACGGTGATCTGGCTGCACGATGTGCGCAAGGTGCGCGACAAGTTCGATCTGCTGCGCTTCGACACCTCGGGCGCGGTGTCGACAAATATGTTCGACGAGGACTGGCCGCGCTACGTTGTAAAAATGGCCACCGGTGCGGGCAAGACCAAGGTGTTGTCGCTGCTGGTCGCGTGGAGTTTTTTCCACAAGCGCTATGAGTCCGAGTCGACGCTCGCGCGTAATTTTTTGCTGATCGCGCCGAACATCATCGTTCTTGACCGGCTGCGCGCCGACTTCGATGGCCTGCGCATTTTCTTCAATGATCCGATCCTGCCGGACAATGGCCACGTCGGCCGCAACTGGCGCGACGACTTTCAGCTCACGCTGCATATTCAGGACGATGTGCGCGTGCAACGCGGCACCGGCAATCTATTTCTCACCAACATCCATCGCGTCTATCTCGGCGATGTGCGCGAGCCGTCGCTGGATGACGACGACCTGCGCGATTATTTTCTGTCACCCTTTGGTCCCAAGCCGGTGGACAAGACCACTGACAGCAAAACCGATCTGGGTGAAATCGTGCGCGAGATCGACGAGCTGGCCGTGTTCAACGACGAGGCGCATCACATTCACGACCCGAGAATGGCCTGGTTCAAGAGCATTCAGGACATACACCATCGCATGTTGCAGAAGGATCGCCGTCTCGCGTTGCAGGTGGATGTCACCGCCACGCCGCGCCACAACAACGGCGCGATCTTCGTGCAAACCGTCTCCGATTATCCGCTGGTCGAGGCCGTTCACCAGAATGTCGTCAAGCATCCGGTGCTGCCGGATGCTGCCAGCCGCGCCCGGTTGCAAGAGCATAAGAGCGCCATTTTTACCGAGAAATACGCGGATTACCTGCAACTCGGCATCGAAGAATGGCGCAAAAGTTACACCGAGCACGCGGCGTTGGATAAAAAGGCGGTGTTGTTCGTGATGGTGGACGACACGCGCAATTGCGACGAAGTCGGCGCGCATCTGGAAACAATCTGCCCAGAGCTGCAAGGTGCGGTGCTGGTCATCCACACCAAGAACAACGGCGAAATTTCGGAAGCTGCGTCCGGCAAAAACAAGGAAGAGCTGGATAAACTGCGCAAGCAGTCCAATGAAATCGACACCTGGCACAGCCCGTTTAAAGCCATCGTTTCTGTGCTGATGCTCAAGGAAGGCTGGGACGTGCGCAATGTCACCACCATCGTCGGTCTGCGCGCCTATACGGCGCAGAGCAATATTCTGCCCGAGCAAACCTTGGGGCGAGGCTTGCGTCGCATGTATTTTGGCTCGGACACACCGGAAACCATTTCCGTTATCGGTACGCCCGCCTTCATGGAATTTGTCGAGTCCATCCGCAGCGAGGGCGTCATCTTCGAACATGTGCCGATGGGCCCGGGCGCGGGTCGCAAGGATTCACTCGTGGTCGAAGTGGATACGCAAGATACCGATAAAGACCTCGAAGCGCTCGACATCACGCTGCCTAAACTTGCGCGCCGCTTCAACCGCGAATTCAAAAATCTCGGTGCGCTCGATCCCGGGCAACTGGGCAATCCCAAGCTTCCGCTCAAGCCTTTCACGCCGGAAGAAACACGCGAGATTGTGTTCAAAACCATGCTCGAAGCCGAGGTGCATCACGTCATTCTACTCGATGGTGCCGGTCCCGCCGACTACCGTTCCGTGGTCGGATTTTGCGCGCGGCAATTGTTGAAAGAATTGCACCTTGTCGGTGGCTACGACGTGCTGTATCCCAAGGTGAAAGAATTCATTCAGCACCACCTCTTTTTGGAGTGCGGCGGCTTGCCGCCGCTTGCGGAGCCAGGGCAAGCCCCGGTAAATCAAAGCGGGAGCAAGCTCCCGCACTCCACCGTGAATCTTGAAGACCCGGTGGTGTTGCGCAACCTTTCCGAATCCGAGGCTGGCAAGATTTTGTTCGACACGTTCAAGAAGGCCATCAATGCACTCACCGTGCAAGACACCGGCTCGGTGCGCATCGAAGATCGCATTCGCCTGCGCGACACGCGCCCGTTCCGCACTGAGAACCGGCCTTATTTTCAGCCGAAGAAATCGCTGTTCAGCAAAATCTTCGGCGAGCCGCACGCGGGTGGGTTCGAGCTGGCCTTTGCCGGTTTTCTCGACAACGCGCCGGACGTCGCTGCGTTCGCCAAAAACTACCTCGCGGTTGGTTTCAAAATCGACTACGTGAAAGCCGACGGAGACCTGTCGAATTACATTCCCGATTTTTTTGTCAAGACCGCCGACGGCACCGTGTGGATCGTCGAAACCAAGGGTCGCGCCGAACTCGACCTGCCGCAAAAGATGGCGCGCCTGAGCCAATGGTGCGCGGACGCAACCAGCGCCAGCCAAGCCGAAGGTGGCCCCGCGTACCGTTTCGTGTATGTGGATCAGGCCGGTTTTGAAATGCACAAACCCAAACAGTTTGCCGCGCTGCCCGCCGCTTTCACCGAATACCAAAAGACTTGATGCCATGACGGAACACAACCCCGCTACGCCCGGCGGAGAAATCCTGCTCTACCAAACCGAAGATGGCCGCACCCGTATTGAGTGCCGCTTTGAAAATGAAACGCTTTGGCTATCTCAAGCAATGATGGCGGAATTATTTCAGGTCACGATCCCCACCATTAATGAACACCTCAAGGGAATCTTTGCCGAAGGAGAGCTTGAGCAGGAGCGAACTATTCGGAAATTCCGAATAGTTCGCTTGGAAGGCGCACGGCAGGTTACCCGTGAAATCGAGTACTACAATCTGGAAGCCATCCTTGCCGTTGGTTTTCGCGTCCGCTCCCATCGCGGCACGCAATTCCGCCAGTGGACCACCGCCCGTTTACAGGAGTACCTGCTCAAGGGTTTCTTGCTGGATGACGAGCGCCTGAAGAACCCGCCCGGTCCCGGCGTGCCGGATTATTTCAATGACATGCTCGAACGCAT
>JANMQQ010000243.1:0-1798 GCA_031370545.1 Gammaproteobacteria bacterium | reverse complement strand
TCGCCGCATCCCGAGCGTCTCATTCGCGCGGCTGAACTTTGTGGCTAATCAGGAAACTTATTGGGTTCTGGTATGCCAAGGTCGCGGCAAATTTTAACTGCCAAGCGAGTGTTGATTTCATTGTGTCGTGGAACAGCGCTTCGCTTGTGAGTGCCTAAATGGTGCCACCACGAGTGATTGCCCCCTTCTCGGAGCAACTCGCAACCCTGTGTGGTGAGATGAGTCAGTAAATCCCGCCGCTTCATGCGGCTATACGGCTATCGATAGCTCTTCAAAATCATCGCCGACGGATTCCAGCGCATCAGCACGATTTAATTCAATAGCTTCAGCCAATGTGTCGCGGAGTGACTTTAATAATTTTTCTCGCGAAGATTCTTGGCAATTTACGCCTGGGACTTCTTCGATCCAGCCAATCCACCAATCGGCATCCTGTTTAATGACTGCCGTGTAATTTGAATTCATAATCTGATCTCCTTTATTGGGGCATCATAGCAAACAGCAAGCGAGAAATTTAACGAATGAATCAAGCGGCGGGCGGGAGTTTAACGCGCGACCCAAATTGGGCGTCATGCGGCGACTGCTTTGCTGCGATGGTAGGTTAGCGCCGCAGCGATACAAAACGCCAGCGAGTCCGTTGGGACGACATCGTGTTCATCGAAAACGATGGCGCGATTCCCTTCGAACTTGAATTCGGCTGGAAATAAAGCCCGGAACGTATCGACCAGGTTTGTTTGGCAGTGAAAGTACATGGCGTATTGCGAGGGCCTGGACTTCTTCCAGCCGATACGAATCGTGCTCCCGCTCTTGCTCTGCGAGGTGACGTAGGCAGGCTCGCCCCACTTGAGCGTTTCCTCGATCATCCCCACGCCTTCCGCCAAAGCGGCGGTCTGAAAGATCAGTTCGCGCAACGCCAAAAGCTTGTGGCGCAAGGTTACGGGGTACGCGTCGAAGGCTTGTGCAACGGCTGCGTTTTCGAATGGCTTCACAAATGACTTCTCAATATCTGCGGGGCGCATTGTGATCTCTAACCGTATTATTGGACCGGTGAACCGTTTGATTGCCTTATGGTCAGCACCTCACGGATAGCCGAGATAACCGACTCAGGTTTTTCCAGCGGGATACCGTGCCCACTATCTACCCATATCTGTTTAGCGCCGGGATAAAGTCGGGCGATATCTTTACGTTTTTCGTTTGCATCATCCGCCAGTTCTGATTTTTCATTCATAGGCCGCGACGCACTCAGCACAATGACGGGTTTTCCGGTGAAGGCGGGCAAGCTTAGTACCCGCTCCCCTGTTGTATTGATGGCATTCAACTCTTCCTTTTCCACCGGCGATGTGGCCACCCCAAATGCCAGACGGACCCAGGCCGACCAATTTTCAGGAGAGCCCTTGTCTTTGAGCTGGGCGGGATGAGTAGAATCGACAAGAATGAGGGCACCGATCTCGTCTGGATAACGGCGGGCAAAATACTGCATATATAAACCGCCCAGCGAGTGTCCCACCAGAATGTAAGGCGGGTTCAGTCCCTTGCTTCGAAGCAGCGACCTCAACTCCTCCACCACATGTGAACCGTCACGAGGCGTCGACACGGGGTCGCTCTTTCCGTAACCAGGACGGTTGTATACGAATGTCGTGGTGTCTTTCGAGATTTCCGGCACGACTTTTTTCCACCATTCCATTCTTCCACCGAGTCCGTTTTCAAACACCACGGGGGTGGTGTTGTGTCGAACCAACGCGAACTCGATGTTGCGATTGTCGATTTGCTCCGTTGTGGAATTGGGCAGCGAAGCACAGCC
>JANMQQ010000234.1:0-14033 GCA_031370545.1 Gammaproteobacteria bacterium | reverse complement strand
CGCGCGGCGTAGCGCAGAGCGCGCCGCAATTTCCATGACGGTACAAAATACGCGGTCGCAAGCCACGCCTGCCGCCGTGCAGAACGAATACGACTTACGATGGAGCGATGAATTTCCCACGGGCCACGCGCCTGATTGCTTACCACGCGTCCACGTTGGGTGCCTGCTTGCAGGACCGGCGAATAGTCAACATCGAATACCTTGCCGGTGCTGCGCCACCAACCTTCGGCGAATAGCACGCACCAGTCACGCACCACCGGCCCCTGCACTTCGATCATGGTTTCACGCCAACCGGGCCTGTTATTGACAGTAATAAATTCGTCTGCGATACCCGCACCGCCGACGAACGCGATCTCGCCATCCACGATCAATATTTTGCGGTGATCCCGATAAAAACTATGCCGCCAGCGCGCTAACGTGAACACGTTATAGAAGTGCAACACGACGCCGCTTCCGCGCAGCCGCGCGCGATCATTATCACGCAGCGCCAACGAACCGTAATGGTCCAACAACACGTTGACGAGCACACCGCGTTCCGCTGCGGCGCACAGTGCATCCGCAACCCGCGTGGCGATATCGCCAGACTCAAATAAATACATTTCCAGCGCGACAAAAGCGCTGGCTTTGTGGATGGCGGAAAGCATCGCGGGGAAAAATTGCACGCCGTCAACCTGGAGCGCAAATCGGTTGCCTTCCTGCCAGGCGAACCGGTACTCACGGCGGGCGGGAAACATACGAAAGGTCTACAGTTCCGGCTGCAACAGGCGATTCATTTCGGCCAGCCCGGTCAGGCGATATTCACCGGATGATTTTTTGTCAAGCACCAGCACCGCAGGCACGGCGCTGACGTGCAATACGTCGCGCGCGGTGTTGGTATTGGTTTGAATCAGGGTCAGCGCTTTTGCGGAATCGGGGGCGGTGGTGTCGATTTCGAGCGTGCTGTTCAACTCGCCCACCATGTCCAGATATTCTTCCGCACCCAGACCGCCGGGTCGGGTGTTGAATAATGCGGTTTCATGAAGGCGCGCATCCTTGAGTGCCTCGACGGCGGTTTCCAGATAGGCCACCTGACGAAACTCAATGCGTATCGCTCCGGTCTTGAGCAAATCACGCGCGTAGCCAATCAGGCGATGACAGTGCGGACAACGGCTGTCGACAAATGCAATCACCTGAAGCGGCGCGCTGTCGTTGCCCAGCACCAACCCCCGTCCCGGCAATTGCTGCACCGTATAACGCGGCGCGGACAGACGACCATCCGCCAGCCAAGTATTGCCACGTACGATCAAGGTTCCCTGGCAACGACTTAGCCAGCCGGTGATCCAGAACGACGCGGCGTTACCCGCGTCCGCTTTGGTCACCTGCACAAACGCATCAACGCGCACGACGTCACGGTCGACCGGGTGCAATTGTACTTTTCGAATGTCGACCGCCGCCGCGCCGTACTCCATGGCCATTTGCAAGCGGGCGAGACGCGTGAAGTGCGCCGGGGCATCGTGGTCGGCTAACGGGTGCGCGCAGATATTCTCGGCGGCGGCCAGCGGCATGCTTAAACTCAACATACATACAGCGAATAGCCTGCGCATCAGGAGTCACGAGGCTTGATACGGAGTACACCTTGATCCATGTGCAACTCAATTTGGCCGCTCAAAAATGCTTTCAGATGTTGGCCCACCATACGCCCGCGCCACCCGGTCAAAATCGAGTGATCGTCTTTACCGGCGATCAACTGTTCCAGATCGCGTCGCGACGCCAGAGCGGCCGGGCTGATGCCATTACTGATGCCAGCCTGGCGGACAATCGCCATCATCGCGTCGATCAAGGCTTCTTCCGAGGGCGTCGGTGTAAACCGCAAACCGAGACTCGGCCAGTCGGACTCTGGCAATTTTTGTGCGCGTAGAATCGTATTGATGACATCTGGCCCCACGTTGCGCGCGGTGCGCGGGTCCAGCCCCCGCACCCGATGCAAGGCGTCGACATCCACCGGCATATGGCGCGCGAGGTCGATCAAAACGTCATCACCCAGCACCCACTTGCGCGGCCGGTCATATTCGCGCGCACGGTGTTCGCGCCAGGCCGCAAGCTCGCGCACCACCGCCAGTTGAACACCTTTCAGCACGCGAATACCGCGAATACGCAACCACGCGTCCTCCGCCGCTTTGTCGTAATTGGCAATACTGGTCAGCTCAATAAAGTCGTCATCCAGCCAACCCAAACGACCTTTGTCTTCCAGCTGGCGCATTTGTCGATGCCAGACTTCATGCAGATAACGCACATCATCTTGCGCATAACGGATCTGCCCGGAGTCCAGCGGTCGCTGCTGCCAGTTGGTACGGGTATGGGTTTTCTCGAGCTCAACACCCAGCACGTCGCGTACCAGATGTTGATAGCTGACCTGATCGCCCAAGCCAAGCAAGGTCGCTGCAATCTGCGTATCGAATACCGGTCTTGACACTTTACCGCGCAAATCAAAAAGAATTTCCAAATCCTGCCGACCGGCATGCATGATCTTGAGTACGCGCTCGTCGTAAATGATCTCCAGCAACGGAGCAAGTGTTGGCAAGGCCAGTGGATCAACGCACGCGACCACGTCTTCGCTGGCGATCTGTAACAGGCAGAGCTGCGCGTAGAACGTGCGCTCGCGCAAAAACTCGGTATCCAATGCCAACGAGGCGGCGCCGCGCAAGCGCTCGCACAACTCATCGAGCTGTTCGGGGGTATCTACGTAAAATTCTTTCATTGCGACGCCGTTGCACCTGATGCGAAAACACACGTTCATTGTAACTGACGTAAATACTTCTAGCAGCACTCGCACACGCACGTGATAATCATTCACCTCATGCTTCGACTGACTCCCGCATGCTCCGAACCCTGAAACTCTTCGTCGATCTATGCCTGCTGCGAGCCAACCCGCAGGACTTACCGCACTCGGTTGCGCTCGAGCTGCTCACCCTGCTGATCTATACCACGCTGAGTTATGTGCTGGCGCTCTCTAGCACAAAACCTGGCACCGCACTGCTGGCAGCGCTGGTGGATGTGGTGATGTTGGTGGGTTTGGCTTACGCCGGATTATGGATTCTTGACCTGAAGAATCGTCTGACCAAGCTGATCACTGCATTGGCTGGCAGCGGCGCGGTCTGGCAACTGGTGGCCTTGCCGGTGATGGCCTTGCTGGCCGACGGTGCCGACAAAGTACCTGACAACACCTTGGCCATGCTCTCGTATGTGCTGCTGCTCGCGCTGGTCGCTTGGGCGATTTTTATCATCGGCCACATTTTGCGCCACGCTCTGAACATGAAATTTCCGTTTGCACTGGGCATTGCGCTGCTCTACGTTTACACCTCCATGCGCGTGGGCAGCTCACTGTTCGTGGCGGCGCAATAGCGCCCGAGTCGCATTCACTCGCAGGCGGTTTTGCGCAGCGCGGCGACCACGCGGTATTCATTTGAATACAACTCTGGAATAACACCATGCATATTCACATCCTCGGGATTTGCGGCACCTTCATGGGCGGCATTGCACTGCTCGCGCGTCAGCTTGGCTTCACCGTCACCGGTTCGGACGCGAATGTGTATCCGCCGATGAGTACGCAATTACGCGAACAAGGCATTACGCTCACCGAAGGTTACGACCCCGGTCAACTGAAGCCGCATCCTGATCTAGTCGTCATCGGCAACGCCATGTCGCGTGGCAATCCGGCCATTGAATACGTGCTTGACAATAATTTGCGCTACACCTCCGGCCCGGCGTTTCTCGCCGAACATATCATTCACAACCGCTGGGTGCTGGCCGTCGCCGGTACCCACGGCAAAACCACCACCACCAGTATTCTTGCCTGGATTCTGGAATATGCCGGATTGAAACCTGGCTTTCTGGTCGGCGGTGTACCGGAAAATTTCGGCGTGTCGGCGCGCCTGGGCGATGCGCCATTCTTCGTGGTGGAAGCCGACGAATACGACACCGCATTTTTCGACAAGCGTTCCAAGTTCGTGCACTACCGGCCGCGCACCCTGATCATCAACAACATTGAATTTGACCACGCGGATATTTTTCCCGATGTCGCCGCGATTCAACGCCAGTTTCATCACTTGGTGCGCACCGTGCCGGGCAACGGCTTGATCATCGCGCCACAGCATGACAATTATGCGCAGCAAACTTTAAAGATGGGCTGTTGGACGCGCGTCGAAGGCATCGGCACCGACGGCGTGTGGCAGGCGCGCTTGCAGCAGCTGGACGGCGGCGCATTTGAAGTGGTGAAAAATGGCACCGCGGTCGGCGTGGCAGAGTGGCCGTTGATCGGCGATCACAACGTCCACAACGGACTCGTCGCCATCGCCGCCGCACAACATGCCGGAGTACCGGTCGCCACCGCCATCGCCGCGTTAAAAGAATTTCACAACGTCAAACGGCGCATGGAGCTGCGCGGTACCGTCAACGAGGTCACCGTCTACGATGACTTCGCGCATCATCCGACCGCGATTGAAACCACGCTCGGCGGTTTGCGCAAACGCGTGGGCAAGGCGCGCATCATCGCGATTCTCGAACCGCGCTCCAACACCATGCGCATGGGTGTGCACAAAGATTTACTGGCGCCGTCGCTCGCGCAAGCGGATCACGTCATGTTGTACGCGCCGCACGATCTGGGCTGGGACGTCAGCAGCGTCATCGCGGCATTGGGCGGCAAAGGCCAAGCATTCGGCGATATTCCAGCTATTATTAAACAGGTTTCCGCGTTGTCGCGCCCCGGCGATCAGGTGTTGATCATGAGCAACGGCGGGTTTGGCGGCATACACGAAAAACTATTGAACGCACTGCGTGGGGCGTGACACCACACGCTCGTCAGGACCACGGTATGAGCGAACATCAAATCCCTTTGTTTCCGTTGAACACGGTGCTGTTTCCCGGCGGTGTGTTGCCGCTACGGATTTTTGAACCGCGCTATCTCGACATGATCAGCGCCTGCCTGCGCAACAGTTCGCCGTTCGGCGTGGCGCTGATTCGCGAAGGCGTGGAAACCGGCAAAGCGGCGACCACCTACGACCTGGGCACATTAGTCAACATCGACTACTTTCATGCGCTCAATGATGGCGTGCTGGGCATCACGGCACGCGGGCAGGAACGTTTCCGCATTCATCGTCGTCGCGTGCAGCCCAATCAACTGGTGATTGCGCAGGTTGAAACGCTGGCCAACGAACCCCCCGCCGATTTACCTGCGCACTTTCGCCCGTTGGCCGAGATGCTCGGCGGCATTATGCAGCGCCTCGGACAACCGTATGTGAAACTCACGCCGTGTTTTGATGATGCGAGCTGGGTCGGCGCACGCCTGACTGAGCTGCTACCGATTGGGTTGGATCAAAAACAATATTTCTTGTTGCTGGATGATCCGATTCAGCGGCTGGAACGCCTCGAAGAAGTGCTCAAAACGCTTGAGACGGATTGACTGCTTGAGCGCTTTTTTCCCGTAGCAATAATACCAAACCGCCCCACCGCATGGTGCGGGTAAACGTGCCGCTGGTGCGCGCCGCGCGCTGATAAGTCAGTCCCGCTAAATCCGCTTCGAGCACCGCCAACGGCCCGTTGAATTCCGCACCGGTGCGCGGATAGACAAAAAAGTTAAAGCGCCGGATCAGATTCAGGTTAACCACATTGCCGACCCACAAGGGGGCCGCAGGATCTTGCAGTTGCACCGACGACGACCACAAACGCAATACCAACACGCGCGTTGGATCGTCGGTTTCCTTTTCGAGCGAAAGCGCCGAATGGCGACCATCATGCACGCGCGGCAACAACGGTAGTTCGGTAAATTCTGGGTTTGGAGCCAACCACAGCAGCGACGATTTCAAAGTTAACGGGACCGGTTCATGCCAACCCTGTGTGAGCAATTGCGCCTTCAGCGTCGCCAGGTCTCCCGCCCATTGCACCGTCATCGGCTGCGTCGGCAACCCTTTCCAGTCGCTGCGATACACCGGCAGTGACTCCCATTCATGCGACCACCAGAGTGCAGTGGGCACCTCGCGTTTGGCTTCGGGGTTGGGTAGCTGCACAGCCTGCATGCCGGTCATCCACACGCCGGGCATGCCAACACCCAAGGCCAGCACGCCCACTGCAATTGCAATCAACACCGGCGACGAGACCGATGCAACCGCATGGCGCCGATACGCAATCCCCAGCACCGCCGCCCAGGCGATTCCCAACGCCAATCCCCCCAGCACGTTGGAAACCACCTGCAATTCGAGATACAGCAAGGCGAGACAAATCGCACCCAACACCATGCTGCTCACCGCATACGGCATCCAGCGCCATTGTTCCGGCAAATCACGCGACACCATCACCGCGAAGAACATGAACATTACCGCGCTCCAAGTAATTGTCATGCTCGGGAACGCTTCGGCGACGATGCGCTCGCCGCTGAATTCCAGCGACGGCAGTGCCAACACCACATGCAACACCACCGGAATGAGCACACCGAACGCGGTCGCGGCCAGCCAATGCGCCACTGCACGCGCGTTACGTTCCCACACAATCCAGGCGAACACGGCCAATGTGAAAATCGCCATCACCGACGGCGTGCTGATGCTGGCGAACAGACGCATCAGCTCGTCGGTCCATGGCGTGCGCAAATCATGTACGAAATTCGCAACGGCGGTGTCGATGCTCATTAACGAACCGGTGCCCGCCAGCGACTTGATGACGGTGGCAAACGCCCAGATGGCTGCAATGAACATGCTGCCGAGAATAATCAAGCCGCGCGATTCAGGTCGGTCGGGGTCGACCACGGCGGAAATCACTTTGCCTAACATCCGATGCGCGCGACTCCAGCGCACCACGCGCTCCAGCAACAGATCGGCGCGTGGATGTAAAAATGTAAACACCCGTTTGGCAATCCATAACACCAGCATGGCCACAACAATCGACATGATGATGAGCACCACCATGCGCGAGGCGATTTCCGCAGCGATACCGATAGACGCGCCGATCGCCACGCCGGGCAAAATCGCGGCGGGCGCCCACACAATGGCTGAGGCGATATTGATGGCGTAAAAGCGCGCGGGCGGCATGTGCAGGATGCCCGCGACGGCGGGGATGATGGCGCGCATCGGCCCGGCGAAGCGGCCGAACAAGATGCTCTTGCCGCCATGGCGGAGAAAAAATGCTTCGCCGCGCGGAATCAGGTCGGGGTATTTGCTCATCGGCCAAAGCGTGCGCAGCCGGTCTTTATAGCGCCACCCGACCCAATAACTGATGCCATCGCCGAGCGCAGCACCGACCGCAGTCCAGCCAACAACCGGCCACAGATCGAGCAGACCCAAACCGACCAGCGCGCCGACACCATACAGCATGGCAATACCTGGCACGATAATGCCGACGATCACCAACGATTCGCACGCGGCAATCAGCATCGTGATTACACCTGCCCAAGCAGGATGCTGGGAAACCCAGTCAAAAAGGGGTTGGAAACTCGCCAAATCCATACAGGAAAGTTACGTCTTCGCGCCTAAAAAGCCAGACTTGCAAGATTGCAGAATTCGATCCTCTACGCCCTGCGCAGCAGAGCCCGGACACTTTACACCAGCCGAATAGCCTCGACCACAGGTAGCCTGTCGTCGCGGTTATTTCCTGGTGAATTATTTATGAAGCAGGTAGGGAATTTTTGCCGCGGACTAATGCATGCGAGCGGTGAAGCGGACGTGACGTCCCCGGAGATTCAACCGGGGACGTACGCTTTTGACTGAAGGGTTATGAAACTAATTTGAACTGGATTGCTCCGTCTTCGTCGCACCTCAGGTCGAGGCGCGACGAATCGAGCAAGAACTTACATGCCGCCGCCCATGCCCCCCATTCCACCGCCTGCATTAATGGTGATGGTACCGCTGACGCCGGTGTTGCCGGTCGCATCAGTTGCGGTCACGGTGGTGACACCCACCGCTCTGCCGGTGAGCACACCCGTGGTAGCGCCAATGGTTGCGGCTGCCGGATTGCTTGATCCTAGAAACGGCAGTTGAACGGCCTGTGGAGTACGACCCGTTGGGTGCAGGGCAAGGCGCAACGAGCGAGGAATAGCGAGCTATTCCGACGAGGTGCAACGTAGCCATGTGCACAACGGGTCGTGCTGCTCAGGTCGTAGCGGGCCTCACCTTCTGGGTGAAGCATGCATGGGCCAAAAATATCAAGACCTGTATGCACTTGCTTGTACCTTGCAGCGGTCAACTGCCGTTTCTAGGTTGATGTCCAGGTGTAGGGCGCTTGACCGCCGGTCGCCGTGAATAATCGGTTAGCACCGACTGCAATCACGGCGGTCGCAGGTGCAATGACCAGCGGTGCGGACGGCGTTGCGCTTACCGTGATCGGCCCACTGCTTGCGATAATTCCGTTCGCATCCGCAGCCGTTACGATAACGGAACCTGCGGCCACCCCGGTGAGCAACCCGGTGTTGGAATCAATCGTTGCAACACCGATGTTGTTTACCCACCAGAGGTACGGTGCGGTTCCGCCGGATGCAGAAAATTGCCGCGTGCTTCCAATCAGCACATTCGCTGCGTTAGGTGTGATGGTCATCGTTGCTGGCGGTGGAGGTGGGGGCGGTACAGCACCGCCAACGGTGACTACAGCACTGCCGGTAATTCCATCCGCGTCGGCAGCAGTGACGGTGACACTTCCGGAACTCACACCGGTCAGCACGCCGCTGCTTGGGTTAATCGTTGCGACTGCGGTATTGCTCACTGACCAACTGTAAGGAGCTTGTCCTCCCACCGCCGTCATCGTGACCGAAGCAACCACCGCGACATTCCCCGCCGGGCCATTCAGGGTAACGGTGCGGAACACAATCGCACCAGTGCTCGCAGAATTATTAGTCGAGTCGCGCACCGTCACGATGGTCGACCCTGCAACCGTCGATGTCAGCGTAGCGGTATTGGTAGTGGCGGGAGCAATCGTCATTCCGGTGTTGGAAGACGACCATGTGTACGGCCCGGTGCCACCGCGACGCTCAGCGTTAATGCCGTGCCGGTGGCCCGCACTGCGGTTTGCGGTGTAATTGTCAAGGTGGTGGGTGTTGGCGGCGTGGCCACACTACTCACTGCTTTAAAAGCGTTGAGACGTCCGCCGGTCAGCAGCACGCCGGTCAATGGTCCGATGGGGTCGACATTGTTCAGGATCGCCGCCTTGAGCTGGGTCACAGTCAAGGCTGGGTTTTGCGCAAGCACTAATCCGGCTACGCCCGCGACATACGGGGCCGCCATGGATGTACCGCTGAGCGATGCGTAACCCGCTGCGACGATTGCGTTAGGCACGGTGCTGCGGATCGCAACGCCGGGAGCGGCAAGATCAACCGTGCTAGGACCGAAGTTGGAAAACCCCGCGCGCGCGTCGGCGCTGTCCGTGGCAGCAACCGAAATAATGTTGGGCAAATTGTAGTGGCCGGATAGGTGGGAGCTGCGTCGTTATTGCGACCGTTATTTCCTGCGGCAGCGACGAACAAAACGCCTGCGTTGTTCGCAGCATTGATCGCGTTGAACATGGCCTGGCTGAATGCGCCACCACCGAAGCTGGCGTTGATCACCTTTGCACCGTTGCGCACCGCGTAGTTGATGGCATTAATCGCGGTAGCCGTAGTTCCAGCCCCTGCTGCATTCATAAATTTAACCGGCATGATGCGCGCCGACCAGTTCACACCGGTGACACCCACGCCATTGTTGCCCTGCGCGGCAATGATCCCGGCCAGGTGGGTGCCATGCCGGTTGTCATCCATCGGGTTGTTGTCATTATTCGCAAAATCCCAACCGCGCACGTCGTCGATGAAGCCATTGCCATCATCGTCGATTCCGTTGCCGGGGATTTCGCGCGTGTTGGACCAGATGTTGTTGCTCAAATCCGCATGGTTGTAATCCACCCCGGTATCCACCACCGCGATGACAATATTGGTACCTTTCTGTATGTCCCAAGCTTCCGGCGCATCAATGTCAGCATCTGGCACGCCTCCGGTTTGCCCGGTATTGTTTATGCCCCATAGCTGGGAAAATTGCGGGTCGGTGGGTAGCGCCGCAATCGACAAGATGTAATTAGGTTCGGCGAATTCGACGTCGGGGTTCCGTGCCAATATCGCGAGCGTTTGATCAAGCGTGCGTCCTGAAATGACTTGCATGTGCGCCAAGCGGCCGCTTGCACCACCCAGCCTTGCGACCTGCTTGCCGCCCGCAAGATTCAGAATACTTTGCTGCCGCTTCACAGGGTCGAAGCGCGGAACTGCACCAGAATTCCGTCGGCGGCATTGGCGGCAGGTCCTGCATGCCCAAACTCGGCAGATGCAGGCGCACTCACCAAGGCGAGCGCCAGCGACGCCCAAGCCAGAACAACCTGAAACAATTTCTTAATAGCCATCGTCTCCATCTCCGTTCTCCATTGAATTCCAAACACACGAGTACGCAGCAGACTGCGAAGCCCGTACCGGTAACAACTCAATTGCGGGAACACTACGAGAAAACAGCGAACAAGATTTCAGATGTTTTCTATCCGTGACCATCCTCAAACCGCAGGATGACTGGCAGAGCCAGCCTCAATTCCCATTATTGAGCAGCAATAGTAAACACTATTCTGGTATAAAAAAAACAGGGGGTGATTACCTGATGCGCGATCTGGACTTCCCTTGCTGCTTGTACTCCATCAGGAATTAACAGCTTTCTCTCGCGAGACGGGAACGGCTTGTAACAGGAGTATTGGACGCAGCGGGATATCAAATACAAGTAAAGTCAGTCGCGTGTAAAAAGTCGAGATCTGGCCAAACGGCCGAACACGCGAACACCAGACGGACTTAAACCGCGTCTGCGTGCGCCGAGTCGACAGAGATTTATTTGAAACCCGAAGGTTTTTTGTTCGCAACAGCTGAATTTAAAAAACTATCCCGCCAACTGGAAACCCCAAAGGGTGAAGTGCATATGTTACTCCCCTCCTTATTTTCAAGGAGGGGAGGACGCACAGCGGACGGGGTGGTTGGTGGTGTACCGAGCGCATTCAACAAGTGCCTGATGTTTTCATCGCCAGAATGATGTGAGTCTAAATAGATTGTAGTCCTCGATCCGCTCGCAGCTCAGACCCGCTCTCGCCCGTTACGTCGCCAATCTTGACCCAACTCTCCGTTCACACCCTTGCGGGTTTTGGTTTATCGCCGCCTCTACTAGGCGTCAGGTTATGATATATATCAGAACGCCGGATTACCTTTTACTGTAGAGGACTTTTGCTTCGTTGACGCATTCGTCCTTAGCGTTGCCTGCCAGAGAGTCACACTTTTCCCGCGCTACTGCGTAGTTCGCTTCGCGTTTATCTGTAGCGGCATCCCGAAGTGCATGCGTGGAGGTATCGCTAACATCTTTGCGCGCCGAGGCAGTTTCCTGGTTGGCTTTACTATTAGCCTTCGAGATTTTCATTTGCGCTTGGGCATCGGCCTTGGCGGAAACTTCAATCGCATTAGCTTCCTTCAAACAAACGTCTTTCTCGTTGCCCGCTTTGTCATCGCATTTTTCTTTAGCTACCGAGTAATCCGCTTCGGCCTTAACGACACGCGCGTCGTAACGAGCCTTCTTGGTATTTTTCTTAACTGCGTCTAAATCAGCCTTCGCGACCTTCTCTTTGCCCTTGGCTTCAGCCATGCAGATGTCCTTGGCATTATCCGCCAAAGATTGACAATTGTTCTTATCAGACGCGTACTCAGAGTTGATCCGCTCTAAGCTCGCGTTATGGTCGCGCGTGAATATCGTTTGTGCGATAGCGCCGGTACTGAACACAAATCCAGCCGCCGCAATCGCGATGATGGTGAGTTTTTTCATAAGCTTTGCCTCGAAGAACGTCGCAGTAGATGGACTTAAATTTTACTAGCAGAGCATCTTCGCTGTATGTGCGGCAGCGAACTAAGCGAGCAGCTTCATGCTGACAACATCGTGAAGGCGCCATATGAAAACATCTGACAACGATAGCCTTGAGCTGCTTGAGTGAGATACGTATTTTCTCCCCTCCTTATTTTCAAGGAGGGGTGGACGCACAGCGGACGGGGTGGTTGGTAAGGAGCACCCAGCGCTACAACTAAGCGCCTTATGTTTTCATCACTGCAACTATGCCAAGCTAATTTGACCGTCGCCTCCGATCCGCTGACAGATGAGAGGCCCGCTCATTGCGCCTTCGAGGGCCGGGGAAATGGTGTTACGTTCGCTAAGACGCTGACATAATATCCCGACAACTCATTGAGACAATCATCGCTTCTTCATGCAACACCGTCACTTAAACCATCCGCGTCTAACACTCGCCGCGATCGACGACATAATTGCGTGCGGTCGCTGGCGCGACTGGACCGAACTTCGCCGCGCCGTGCTTGAGGACCGCACCGTGCTCGAAAAAATCCAGCGAATCTGCGGTGCGCGCATCGCCGATTCGTATGCTCAGCGGTATCACTTCTGGATGCACTATGCCGAAGAACACGCTACCTGAATGGGAAATTGTGTTGTCATCCGCCGCGCGGCTGCAACGCATTCTGCCGGATGCCGTACTGGTCGGTGGCACAGCTTCGGCAATTCACGCCAAGCATCGTTTTTCGCGTGACGCTGACCATGTGTTGACTGATTTGCGATCCCGTTTCGACGCAGTACTCGCGGAGCTCGAATCGGTCGCAGGCTGGAAAACCGCGCGCGTGCAACGGCCGGTGCAAATTGACGTAATGCGACGCGTGACTATCTCGATTTCGTGGCTCTCGCGGATCACATGGGTGATGATCAAGTGGGGGCATCATTGCAACGGTTCGACGATTTGTACCCCCAGGAAAGCGGTGAATCCGCGTTGCAACAGCTGCAAGTACAATTGTCCAACGCTCTCCCATTCGATTTAGAGGAGTTGGAATTAGCCGAATACCGGAACCTCAATCCGAAGTGGCACGATTGGAACACCGTGAAAACCGTGTGTGCGCATCTGGCAACGATGATCTTCGACCGTGTGAGTGAGATGAGAAGAGACATGACTGTTAATTCGATGTATCGGCAGCCACCATTGACCAAGCCGACCTACGATTGTCTTACGCTGCGCGCCGTAAAGGTTTAATTTTTTTGCGTGCCTTGTGCTCCGCCTGCCACAAATCGTAAGCCGCCTGCATTTGCAGCCACGACTCCGCCGATCCACCGAGCGCAGCGGCCAGCCTTAACGCCATGTCGGCGCTAATGCCTGCCTTGCCGTTCAGTACCCGTGATAACGCCACGCGTGTTACACCTAAGCTAAGTGCCAGTATCCTTACTGATACACCGCCTTGGTGTCTGACCCTAATTATCCACAACTATGCAAGCCCGGTCCCGTTCCAAAAAACTCCCTTGCGGCGGGAGAGGCACAGCGACTTCATTTCATGCAGATTTCCGCCTTGCTGGCCTGTTAACTCGTGGGTGTTTTCGTTTGATGCCGGAGCGGTGACTGCGATGCTAGACTTAATCACCGTTGGTGCCTGACTTTAATACACCACGTCATTAGCTCAAGAGGTGCATCCATGTCAGTGGTCGAAAAACTGCGATTTCTCGATGTTGAAGAATATCTGCGCAACGAACTGCGCGCCGAAGTTCGCCACGAACTTGTGCGGGGTGCAGTCTATGCCATGGTAGGTTCCAGCAATGCGCACAACCTTATCGCGGGGTCGCTGTACGCGCGGCTGCGGCAACAACTCAAGGGATCGTCTTGTGGCGTTTACATGTCGGACATGAAAGTTCGCGTCGCGGATGATTTCTTCTATCCCGATGTTGTGGTGAGTTGCCAGCCGCAGGAGCCAGCGTTTTATTACGTCACCGAACCGACGCTGATCATCGAAGTGTTATCGCCCAGCACCGAAGCGCGCGACCGCCTCGACAAACCCGTAGCCTACCAGGGCCTGAAGTCGTTGCAGGAATACGCGCTCGTCGCGCAAGACATCATAAAAAACGCCCTTGCGGTGTGAGCCGTAAGGGCGTTTTGATTTGGCGCTGGAATGCTACTTCGGGTCTGCGGGATGCGGGTGTTAGCAACTTAAGCTATGTGCTAAT
>JANMQQ010000223.1:0-12676 GCA_031370545.1 Gammaproteobacteria bacterium | reverse complement strand
CATGATCCTGCACTTGCATCGTGCTGGTAACTCGACCTACTCGCGTCAGAAAAATCACGGTATGGCCTTCCGCGTTATTTGTAAGTGGATGCGCATGGCCGGTGTGGATCATATCCATGCAGGCACCGTCGTCGGCAAGCTGGAAGGCGACCCGATGATGATTCGTGGTTACTACGACACGTTGCTCGACACGCACACCCCGGTGCAGCTCGAAAAAGGTCTGTTCTTCGAACAGCCTTGGGCTTCGCTGAACAAGTGCATGCCGGTCGCTTCCGGTGGTATTCACGCCGGTCAGATGCACCAGTTGTTGACCTATCTGGGCGATGACGTGGTTCTGCAATTCGGTGGCGGCACGATTGGCCACCCGGATGGCATTCAAGCCGGTGCGATTGCAAACCGTACCGCGCTGGAAGTCATGGTCATGGCACGTAATGAAGGCCGCGACATCTGGAATGAAGGGCCGAAGATTTTGCAAGACGCCGCGAAATGGTGTGGTCCGCTCAAAGCCGGTCTGGAAACGTGGAAGGATGTGTCCTTCAACTACGAATCCACCGATAGCCCGGACTTCGTGGCATCCCCCACGGCCAGCTCTTAATTCATTCGAGGAGAAACGACTATGATGACCAATCAAGGTAATCGCGTCACGCAAGGGCAGTTTTCGTTTCTGCCTGACCTGACCGATGCGCAAATCACCGCGCAAATCAAATATGCCCTGGGTAAGGGTTGGGCGCTGAGCGTTGAGTACACCGACGATCCGCACCCGCGCAATACCTACTGGGAAATGTTTGGCAACCCGATGTTCGACCTGAAAGATCCCGCCGGGATTTTGATGGAAGTAAACAACTGCCGTAAGACTTTCCCGAATCACTACATCCGCGTCAGCGCCTTCAGCGCCGTGCGTGGGGTAGAGAGCGTGACCATGTCTTACATTGTTAATCGTCCCAAGAAAGAGCCAGGTTTTGGTCTGGTGCGTCAGGAAACCGATGGCCGTACGATTCGTTACACCATCCATTCCTACGCAACCGACAAGCCGGAAGGCGAGCGGTATTAAATAAATCAAAACGTAGACTGGGTTAGGTCGTCAGGCCGTAACCCACGGACCGTTAAAACTGCTGTATCACCGGGGCGAGCGCCCCGGTGTTTTTTTCTGAACCTCTACCTGCATTTTTCATCAACGTGATGAGGCGAACACCATGTCACCGAACGAATCCAATACCACGCCGGACGATACCCGCGTGGACCTCGAAGCCGAATTTCAGGCCTCGAATATCCAGGAATTACTCGATCAACTTGATCGCGAACTGATCGGCCTGAAGCCTGTCAAGACCCGCATCCGCGAGACCGCCGCCTTGCTGCTGGTCGACCGCGTGCGCAAGACTCTCGGGCTTGCATCCGGCGCGCCCAGTCTGCACATGTGTTTTACCGGCAACCCCGGCACCGGCAAAACCACGGTCGCGCTGCGTATGGCGGCAATTTTGCATCGCCTCGGTTACATTCGCCGCCCTGAAGTGGTGTCGGTCACGCGCGACGATCTGGTCGGCCAATACATCGGCCACACCGCACCCAAGACCAAAGAAGTTTTAAAGAAAGCGATGGGCGGCGTGCTGTTCATCGACGAAGCCTATTATTTGTACAAGCCCGAGAACGAGCGCGACTACGGTGCCGAGTCCATCGAAATCCTGCTGCAAATCATGGAGAACAACCGCGACGACCTGGTGGTGATCCTCGCTGGCTACAAAAACAAAATGGATCAGTTTTTTCAAAGCAATCCCGGCATGTCTTCGCGCATCGCTCACCACATCGACTTCCCGGATTACTCGCCCGACGAGTTGATGGCGATCGCGAAGTTGATACTCGACAGCCAGCACTATCAATTGAGCGCCGATGGCGAAAAAGCCTTCCGCGAATACATCGTGCGACGCATGCCAATGCCGCATTTCGCCAACGCGCGTTCGGTGCGCAACGCGCTGGACCGCGCACGCTTGCGCCACGCCAACCGCCTGTTCGAAAGCAAGCGCACGCAATTGACGCGCAAGGATTTGATGACGCTGGAGGCACCGGACATTCTCGCCAGCCGGGTGTTTTTGCAAGGCGAAACGGATACCGACTAAACTGGCGGTCAGCTTTTGCAGGCGCGGCAAGGGCGCCGCTCCTACGGGAGAATCATCCGCCCTGAGCTGCAAGCCTGCTCAGATTATTATTGTCGAGACCCGCGTGCCGCCTCCAGCACCCGGCAAATCTCACTGGCTCCCTGCAAGATACGCGGTGTCGAACGCTGAATGGTGTCAGGCTCGACAAAATACAACTGCTTGTTGCGCACCGCGCGCAGCGACGGCCAGCGCGCCCATTGTCCCAAGCCATGATCCTGGCTGCTGGCCGAGCCGCTGGCGATGATCACCTGCGGGTCGGCCGTGATCACCGACTCGATACCGACTTCTGGCGCAAGCACCGGCAAGGCCGCGAACAGATTTTTTCCGCCACATAATTCCAGCACCGCGCTGATCATGTGCTGACCGTTCAGTGTGATGAGCGGGCGATCCCATACTTGGTAAAAAACCGTGACCGGTGTTTTGCCGGAGTAATTGACGCGCAGTTGTGTCAGCCGCGCGCGAAACTCAGCGCTCGCCGCATCGGCCGAACTTACCACGCCCGCCAGCGCTCCCAGTCGTTCCAGGTTGGTCGCGATATCGTCCAAGCGGCGCGGCTCGCTCAGAAATATCGGAATGTTGAATTTCAGCAATCGTTCAATCGCCGCAGCCGGATTGCCGCTCTGCCACCCGACAATCAAATCGGGCTTCAAACTCAACAGCGTTTCCAGATCCAGCGCGTTGTAATCGCCAACCACCGGCACCTGCGTTGCGGCGGCGGGGAAATCACTGTAGCGCACCACGCCGACCACGGCTTTTCCGGCACCGGCTGCAAATAGCAACTCGGTGGTATGCGGCGCCAGACTCACGATGCGCTGCGCAGGTTTTTTTAATGTCACGATACGGCCTGTGTCATCGACTACGCTGACGACTCCCGATGCTGAGACTGACCACATCAACAGCATGACCCCAAGCCAGTTCATAATTTTGGAATGCGCAAAATTTTTCCGATCTCAAGATTTTCACCCTGAATTTCGTTCAAATTGCGCAACGCGGCAGGGCTGACCTGATAGCGCTGCGCGATGCTCATCAGCGTATCACCCACTTTGATCACATGCCTTACGCTGCCCGCCGCCAACACCGTGCCGGGCGGTGCGTGATCGGCGAAATAACTGCGCATGCCGCGCATGACCGAGTTGGCGATCAACTCCTGGTAGAGCGGATCACGCAATTTATATTCTTCGTTGCGATTGGAAATAAACCCGGACTCGACCAGCAACGACGGAATGCCTAACGACTTCAACACCACAAAACCGGCCTGTTCGACGCGGCCTTTATGCACACTGCCAACCTTGGCCAGCTCAATCAACACGCGGTCACCCAAGTCTACGCTCGCTTCGATGGTTCCAGATTGTGACAAATCCAGCAGCACCGAGGTCAGCATATCGTCTTTGTCTTCCAGGCTGACACCGCCAATCGCGTCGGTCGCGTTTTCGCTGTCGGCCAGCCAACGTGCCGCTGCGCTGCTCGCACCCTTGGCCGACAACGCGAATACCGACGCGCCGCGCGCCGCCGGATTCTTACGGAACGAATCGGCATGGATTGAGATGAACATGTCGGCATGCTGCGCCTGCGCCATGCGTTTGCGCTCACTCAGGCTGACGAAGTAGTCGGCGTTGCGGATCATCAGCGCGCGCATGCCGGACTCGTTCTCGACTTTATCGCGCAGGCGTTGCGCGATAGCTAATGCCACGTATTTTTCCTGGGTGCCGCTCGGGCCAATAGCACCGGGGTCTTCACCCCCGTGCCCGGCATCTATCGCAACCACCACATCGCGCAGCGGCTCCGCCGGAACGATGGGTAACGCACTTTTTATTGGCGCGGTTTCGCTCACTGCATCTTCGCGCAACAAGTCGATCACCAGCCGATGACCGTAACGTTCGTTGGGCTTGAGCAAAAAACTTTTTGGACGCACGCGCGCGCTCAGATCAAACACCACGCGCAAGGTGTTTTGGTCGCGGGTGGCGTAGCGCACATCGGAGAACACGTTATTGCTAACTTTTAGGCCATCGAGCGCGCCACTGGTTTCGACGTCTAAAATGTCAACAACCACCCGCTCAGGATCGTGCAACTGCGAAAGCTGATGCACCACCGGCGCGGAAATGTCGAACACCACGCGCGTGCTGTCGGGTGCCGACCAGGCACGCGCGCCGTCGATGCGCACGCTTTGTGCTGTGGCTACCGTGCTTACCAACATACTTAACAGCAACAACCACCACGTCATGACTTTTTCCTTCCTACAGCACTGCGCGTACACTTTGACACCGCTCTGAAGCCCAAACGACGCATCCTTCCCCCTGCAAGGGACCAGGAGCGCGGCCATCCTGGCCGCTTGCGGGCTGGAAGCCCGCGTTCCAAGAAGCATCCCCTGCAAAGGGTCAGCGTGGGAGCTGCTCGAAACAAAGAAGGTGCTTGCGCACTACCTTGATCATCACCCGACACCGGCAACTGCTCCTGCGTTGCTGTTCATTCGCCGCGCGTGCTGGCGTTTTCGGCGAACGTCGCAGGCAGCGCGTTCAGCACTTCCCGTCCCTTATCGGTTGCCGCGCGCAAAGTTAGATGGCGTGCGGTCCCGGCATA
This sequence comes from Gammaproteobacteria bacterium, assembly GCA_031370545.1. GTDB lineage: Bacteria > Pseudomonadota > Gammaproteobacteria > SG8-11 > SG8-11 > UBA6921. Next base: position 7,949 of record JANMQQ010000223.1, on the reverse strand, counting down.
CTTCAAATGCACCTCCATGTCGGCTTGCGGTAAAACTCTGCCGCCCAATTCCGGCCATTCCACCAGCACAAACGCATCCGGCGCAAAATAGTCGCGTACCCCCAGCAGCTCCAGTTCTTCAGGATCCGCGATGCGGTACAGATCAAAGTGATAGGCTACTCCACCCTTGAATTCATAGGGTTCAACGACTGTAAAGGTCGGGCTCTTCACCTGGCCGCTCACGCCCAGTGCGCGCAGGAAGCCACGTACGAAGGTGGTCTTGCCCGCACCCAAATTGCCGTGCAAATAAATTGTCATGCCCTGATGACACGCTCGCGCCACGTGTGCTGCACAGGCAAGCGTGGCGTCTTCATCGGGCAAGGCCAATGCGTAGTCGTCGCTCATGGTGCCGCCGGATTCACATAAGTGCGCAGCGCACCGAGCACATCGCTCGCCAACAATCCACGCTCGCCCGCGCTGGCGGCGTGATCCGCAGCGGTGGCATGTACGTGCACACCCACGCAGGCCGCATCGGTCAAGCTCAGGCCCTGCGCCATCAGTCCGGCGATCACGCCGGTTAGTACATCGCCCATACCACCACTGGCCATACCGGGATTTCCTGCGTCGCAAACGTACACAGCAGAGTCGGGAGCGACCACCAAAGTTCCCGCGCCCTTTAACACCACCACACCGCCGTAGTTTTTTTGCAACGCACGCACCGCCGCAAAGCGATCACGCTGCACTAACGCCACAGTGGTATTCAGTAAGCGCGCGGCTTCACCAGGATGCGGCGTGAGCACCCAATGCTCGCGCCACACCGGGTCGGCTGCCAGCAGGTTCAACGCGTCGGCATCCACCACGCACGGCAGGTCGGCGTCCAGGAGTTGCCCGAACAGCATACGAGCCCAAGTGCTCTGTCCCAAGCCGGGGCCAATTGCCGCGACGGTGGCGCGCGCCAACGTACGACGCACCTCCGCCGCAGTTGTCACGCCATGGCACATAAATTCCGGGCGCGCCACGCTCAACAGCGCGGCATGTTCGGGGCGCGTGGCAACGCTGACCAACCCGGCACCGACGCGCACAGCAGCTTCTGCGGCCAAACGCGCCGCGCCGCTCATGCCGTGATCGCCACCCAGAATCGCAACATGTCCGAACTGACCTTTGTGCGCACTGCGCGAACGCGGCGGTAATTTGCCTTGCACCCACGCAGTCGAGATGCGCGCGGCGCTGGGTGACTCACGTGCAAACACCGCAGCGGGAATATCCAGCGCGTCGAAACTCAACCTGCCGCAGTGCTCGGGACCTGCCCCGGTCAGCAGGCCCTGCTTCATACCGACGAACGTCACGGTGACGGACGCCCGTACCGCTTCGCCCAATACGTGCCCGGTGTCGGCATCTAATCCGGAAGGTAAATCCACCGCTAAAATCGGTTGACCGCTCGCGTTGAGCGCCGCGATGGCCGCGCGCCAAACACCGCTAATTTCGCCGCTCAACCCGGTGCCGAGCAGCGCATCGACCCACACGTCACACGTGGGCAACGCGGCCGCATCCCATGCATTCACCGATACGCCCGCCGCTTCCAGGCGCTGCAACGCGGCAAGCGCATCGCCGTGGATTTTGTCACGCTCCGCCACGTGCAACACGCACACCGGTAAACCAGCGGCATGCGCGAGCCGGGCGATGACGAACCCATCACCCCCGTTATTGCCTCCGCCACACAACACGCCGACGCTGCGCGCCGTCGGCCAGCATGCGAGCAATTGCGCAAAACACGCCGCGCCAGCGCGCTCCATCAGCGTTGCGCCAGGCAGCTTGAATTCCGCAATCGCGATGCGATCCAGCGCGCGCACTTGCGCAGCGCGGTACAGGTTTACAGGCAGTTTGTTCATGCGGCGTTATCCTGGGAACGACAGTTGAACGGCATGTGCAGTGCGACCCGTTGGGTGCAGGGCAAGGCGCAACGAGGAGGAATAGCATGCTATTCCGACGAGTTGCAACGCCGCCGTGCGCACAACGGGGCGTGCTGCGCGTGCCGTAGCGTCGTTCACCCAAAAAGTATCTCTCGCACAGATAAGGATCGTCCGCTTCTCCCTAAGTCAACTGCGCCTTGCAGCGGTCAACTGTCGTTCCCAGGATTATGATAGCGACTATGACTTCGATTACAAACGGCACTATTACACCTACGCTCGATTACGCTGCGCTTGCCGCGCAAATCAAGCACTGGGGCCGCGCGCTGGGTTTCGCGCAGGTCGGCATCGCCGACACCGAGCTTGCGGCGCACGAAACCCATTTGCTCAACTGGCTGCACGCCGACTTCCACGGTGAGATGGATTACATGGCGCGCCACGGCGTGAAGCGCAGCCGCCCGGCGGATTTGATTCCCGGCACGCTGCGGGTGATTTCCACACGCATGGATTACTGGCCGGAACGCAGCGCCGACGCGCATGCGGTATTACACGATGCACAGCTCGGCTACGTGTCGCGTTACGCACTGGGCCGCGACTATCACAGTGTGGTGCGCAAGCGCCTACAGAAACTCGCGCAGCGCATCGAACAACAGGTCGGGCCGTTTGGTTATCGCGCGTTCAGCGACAGCGCGCCGGTGCTGGAAAAAGCCTTGGCAGAGAAAGCGGGCTTAGGCTGGATCGGTAAACATGCCAATCTGTTGCAGGAAAAAACCGGCTCATGGTTTTTTCTGGGCGAGCTCTACACCGATTTGCCCTTGCCCATCGACACCGCGCACGTCAACCATTGCGGCACCTGCCACGCCTGCATCGACGCCTGCCCCACGGGTGCCATCGTTGCGCCGTACCGGGTCGATGCACGCCGCTGTATTTCCTATCTCACCATCGAATTGCGCGGCAGCATTCCGGAAGAATTCCGCAAGCCGATGGGCAATCGCATTTACGGTTGCGACGACTGCCAGCTAGTGTGCCCGTGGAATAAATTCGCGCAGCCCACCGCCGAGGCAGACTTTCTGCCGCGTCATCGTTTGGATGCACCGAAATTGACAGAATTATTTGCGTGGACCGAAGAAGAATTCTTGAAAAATACCGAAGGCTCCGCCATCCGCCGCATTGGTTATGCCTGCTGGCTGCGCAACATCGCGGTGGCCTTGGGCAACGCGCCGACCACAACGTATGTAGTCGCAGCATTGCGCGCGCGGGAACAGGATGCTTCAGAGCTGGTAAGTGAACACGTGAGATGGGCGCTACAACAACATCACTACTGACTGGCGCCAAAAAAATAGATCAACACCGGCACCGTCAGCCACAGCAACCCTTTCACCAGAAAAAAAATAAATCCGGCGACACCCAGGCGCCGCAGCCACATCGGGCAGGAGCCTTTGCGCGTGGGCGCAGCGAGGGGTTCAGGACGGGAAGCAATAGCCATCGGCGTGCTGCTCTAGTGACATTATTCAACGTATCGGGAGCGACTATTTATAAGTTTAGCCCAGGCCACTCGATAGGTGACACCGCACACAGAAGAACACGGACGATGCCCGGCGGCGATGCACATTGAGGCGGAGGTAGGTAGTGCTGCGGGACGTTAATTTATCGGCCGATCAAATTGTGTCCAATCTAACCGGCTTCCGTGTGGTTGCTGAATTGATGCTGCGTTGCAGACAGTTATCCACAACCTTATCCACCGATTTTGTGAGTAACTCGACTGCCGCCCACGGCGCGATTTGTTAAGACGCGCTCAACAGGTTAATGGTCGCGTGGGCAGTGCTGGTCTCGACATGTTCTGCTCCTGCGGGTCTGGGCGGCATCCGCACAAAAATGGTCATTTTCATTTCCGGGTGCATGCTGCAACCCAGGTCCACCACGCCTTTGTGATTGAACACCAAAGCCTTGTTGGCACCGGGTTGCAGCTCGCCGATCTCCAATTCGTACTCCGGTGTCGCGCTCACCAAGTTGTGCGTTACATGGTCCTGATTGAAAAAGATCACCGCGTCCCCCGGCTTGAGGGCGAGAAAAACATCGGAAAATTTATGTTGGTTTTGGCTGCCGTGCGGATTGTCGGCATATCCGACTCCCGCGACGATGAAGATCGTTGCTAACCAAACCCCTCCCCTGCAAATCAATGCCAATGTATTTCGCATCGCGACTCCCCTCCGTTCTCTGGAGCTCGGGTGCAAGCTCCGGCACGGTAGTGGACAACCCGCTGCTTAATCCAATATGAATGCGACTCGAATGTAACTGAAGTTCGCGCCGGGACTAAACCACGTCGATGCGTTTTTGCTCAATGATTTTTTGATATTTTTTCGTGTCGCAGATTCTCGAATATTCCCGCTCGATGCGCGCGCGGTCGATGGACGCAAGCTTCCTCGCCAGATAAGCGCACACAAAAGCCTGCTCGTCGCCGTATTTGTTAACCGACCAGCCGATGCCGCCGGACAACGGGCAACCGGTCCAAAATGCGATCCAGCGCCAGTCGCAATAGTCCTTGCCGTTCTTGGTGCGAATGCTTTCCGTGAGACGCACGCCGACCACGCCCGAGGTGTTGCGCTTGGTCATGCGATCTTTGATCGGGGTGGCGGCAGGCAGGGTCGGCAGAATCTTCTTCACCCACTTTTGCGCGGCGATTTCGGCCGCCTTCCACGTACGATAGTGCTTCAACGTGAAGTTTTTTTGATACAACTTATTCTGGCGCCGGATGCGCGCCATGATGCATTTCTCTTGTTTATTACGCGTCAGATGCACATATCCTCCAATCATCGAATGATCAAGCTACGCCAACCGCACCGCATGCGCAGTGTTAATAGTCTACCCGACCGCGTGGCCGCATGGCACCGGTTAAGTGTGGAGCGCTAGCCCTGGCTTGACGAATGAATCAACGAGCTGCGAATGCCTGTCAACAACCGCAATCTGTTTTCCGTCGGATTCTGAAGTTATCGACGCGCTGACCTCCCGGCATTATTGTCAACATATGGATACCGGAAACACGCCGATCCGAGCTTGCGTAACTCGCGCGTCAATATGACCTGATGTCATCGGTCTGGTGAACGGATCGCCAGCGCTGCAAAAAAAGGATTTAGTGGGCCACGGCGGTGTAACCGCGAAAGACCAGCGGCGGTTTATCGAAGCGGTGTTGTAGATTGCCCGGACCGGAGCACCGTGGCGGATTTACCGATGGAGTTGGGTCACTGGAGATTGAACTTCTTTCTTAGAGTTGGGTTGATTTCCGCGGCGATGCTGGACGCAGTAGGATTTTCTACTAATCGTAAATATTTCTTTATTTGCATAATATAGTGGGAGATCCTCATGCGGGATATCCGGATACACAAGTGACAGTATCAAGATATCTCGCCCGGATGCGTTCTCCGTAAGAAAACTTTCCATTTCCTCTTCGCACCACCTTGATTTTAGAAATGATCGAGATATAAAGAAAACCACAGCTCCGGATTTTTTAATTCCATCTTGCATTGCCTTTACTATCGACTGCCCGTAATCAATGCTTATTCTATCGTACCAAATTGCTGCACCAGCACGAGTAAGATAAGGAATTATGTCCTCAACCAGAGGTTTGTCTGGTGTAGCGTAACTCAGAAAAACGGGCGTTGTATTTCCGACCGGTTCTGTGCCAAAAAGTGCCTCGAAATGGCTTCTTTCAGGAAATAGAAAAGGCTGCCGAGTACTCAATGCTTTTTCCAAAGACGCTCTGTCTGGTACTTCACTTGAATTGAATCGCCTTCTTAGGGTGAGTTCAATGAGTCGCGAAAACGTGATATCGGTTCTCATTCGGGCACCAGCTTCACTCATCAACTTTTTCATTTCTGTAACTTGCGAATCAGTTGGGCTTTCATAGCCGAGAACCACAAAAAATTCGAACATGTATGGGTTATTGTTTGCGAACAATGAACACATGCCTAGCTCAAATTCATTTTGCTCATCCAAGAGGATAGTCAGCGCGGCAAAAACTGGCTTCCGTTCGCCGTAGTCACACTCCCAAACAAAATCTCTATGTTCTGATATGGATTCCATTCGATAGCTCGTCCAGTATGAAAATAAAGCGTTCGCTTTGATCGACCAAGCCTGTTGAGCGGTACTTAACTAGCGCCCGGCCGTTATGCGATGAGGGGGGTTAGACGCGCGCTATTGCGTCGTAACCCGCCCCGCATTTACAGCGTTTTCAAAAACTCGACTAAATCCCAGCGCTCATCCGAGGAAAAATCGGTGCCGTAGTCATGGCCCGCGTTCGAATTGCCGGGCAGACGGGTGTCGAATCGGAACGTATGTTCCTCATGCTCCGATTCATAACCGACCGCTTCCGCGTCGAAGGCATGGCTGCCCACATCAAATGTCGTGACCCGCTGCGTCGGTGGTAACAGCAGCTGGTATAAGTTCGGCACCGAACCATTGTGTAGATATGGCGCGGTCGCCCAGATGCCGCTGATCGGGCGCGCCTTGTAAGCGGCCAGATTTTTCGGCAGATACGGCGGAAGTCCTGCCGCCTTGATGCGATAGCCGATCAACGCTGCGCGTTCTGCGGCAGTAAACGGCGGTTGCGCGGTGGCAATGCTGTAGTTCGCAGCCATGCCCACCGTGATCGACAGCAACACCGGCGCAGGCAGCGCTGATGCGCCGGTAAACGGCGCGGGCAACAGCGGTGCCAGATCGCCAGTGAACGCCGTGCGAGTCGCAAAATTCAGGGCCATCAGCGGATCAGTGCCAATGTCAGCAAGTCCAATCATCTGGGTCTCGACAAATTGCACACCGAACCGGTTTTCTGCCGCCGGAGTTAATGGATACTGACCGGTGGTGGCATCGCGCAGCGTGTGGCAGGACTCGCAGCTCGGTTCGCCGTTGCGATACGCGGAATACAGCGCTCGTCCGCGCGCGGCCTTCTCGCTGTCAATTTTTCCGAGCAGCGCTTCCGGCCATTGCGGTGGCGCAAGCTTGGCAACGAGACTTTCCAGCGCAAACAGTTCGCGCCCCCGCGCCGTGGTGGTGCCCAGTTGCGCGACCGGACCGGTCAATGTGACGTCACCGAAGGTGCCCAACACTTCGCCAACATTACGACCGAACGGATTATTGGCCGAGCCATTCCATTGCACGAAATCCAGTTGCGGCGTGCCCCACAAAAACGGATAGCTCACCGGGGCGGTGGGTGTCTTGACATTAAGCGGCTGGTGCAGATCGCGCGCGAATACTTCGTTCATAATGATGCCGAAGGCATCGACACGCCCGTACCCGTACGGCGTGTTGGGTGTGCTGCGTTGCAGCGTCTGCTGCATCACGCCCAGCTGGGTCACCACTTGCGCACGCAGCGTTGCTTTGTTGGCGTCGCCGGGATCTGTCAACACCCGCTGCGCGAAACGTTCGAATTTACGCGGCTGGTCCAGCGTAGCCTGCAACGCATCGACCAGCCCCTGATTGAATTGCGTGAAATCAGCCAGGGTCGGAGCGCCATCGACACGAATCGCCCTGCCTTTGAAATGCACTTCGCCGGTGTGGCAGGCAGCGCAGGTGTAGCCCAACCAAGCCTCACCGTTGGCGACCGGTTCGCGCGCAAAACCCACCGGCAAACCGTCCGGATTGCTCGCGCTGTAGGCTTTATCATCGACCAGATAACCCACCCGGTCGATGTACTTGGCCGAATTGAACAGCTTGGAATTACGCGGCTGTTCAAGCGCCAGATACCATGCGTAAGGAATCAGGTACGAACCCTGCGGAGTAAAATAAAATTGGTTACGCTCCGCTTCCGTCCAGCCTTGATCAAGGTAGATGAGCGGTTTGTGATGTTCTGCATCTGCACGGGCGCCGACCAATGTTCCTGCCAGCACGATACCAACCATGCCTATGCCAAAATTCTGCATTCGTTTCATTGCAAATCTCCTTCGGTGGACAACTCAATCGCTGTGGATAATAAAGAATAGTAGAAAATAATCCTAGAAACGGCAGTTGAACGGCCTGCGGAGTGCGACCCGTTGGGCGCAGGGCAAGGCGCAACGAGCGAGGAATAGC